>NZ_CP048751.1:2400000-2727791 GCF_011064825.1 Brevundimonas mediterranea | reverse complement strand
GGACAGCCAGCACGCCCGCCAGCAACAGGCCGGCCTCCAACAGCGCGCCGGGGCGGGTGAGACGGGCCAGGGTGGACCAGGTCAGAGACAAGCCGAGCGTGCCTATGACGGCCAGACCCAGCGCATGACCGAACCACCAGGTCTGAAACGTCTCCAGCACGTCGCCCGAGCCGAACGGCGCCAAGGCGATCGACGCGAACACGCCCGCCGGGATCGGCGCGAGAGCCGCGGTGCAAATGAGAAACCGCGCCACGCCGTTCAGGCTGGACACGTTCAGCGTCGGGGCGAAGCGGCGCGCCAGAAGAACCGCCCCGATGATCTCCACCATGTTCGCCAGGGCGAACAGCAGGGACAGCATGGGCTTGTAGCCGGCGATCAACTCGCCGATCAGGATGCTGATCATCAGGACGGTGGCGAAGGCCACGTCGTGACGCCGCCCCCGCCCGGTCCGAAGCCAGACGGCGACCGCCACCCCGCACACGCCCCAAAGTCCCGAGATGAGCCCCAGACTATGGGCCCAGCCGATGGACACCGCCGCCAGAACAGCGACAGCCACGCCGGTCATCACGGGAATCAAGGGGTGGGCGAAGACATCGCCGCTGCTCGGCTCAGCCGCGCGCATGCGCGCGGCCGACGGCTGCGTCGGCGGCGCCGCGACATCGATGTCGAGCACACGGCTCAGGGGCATGCAGGGTCTCGAGGCAATTGATCGCGCCATCAAACCATGCGGTTCCTAATATCCCCTGAAACATGGTCACATGCTAATTATTCAATCTATGATTGAAGTCCTTAACCGCTGAAGCTGGACCTGCGTCATAGGACCAGACCCCGGCGCTGACGGCGATGAAATCTGCGCCCGCACGCGCCACCTCCGCCGCCGTCTCGACGGTGATTCCGCCGATGGCGACGCAGGGCGTCTCGACGGTCTCCTGCCAGACCGTCAGGATCTCCAGACCGGGTCGGTGGACCGTCGTCTTGGTGTCGGTCGGATAGAAGGCGCCGAAGGCGACATAATCCGCCCCGCCCTCGGCCGCGTCCCAGGCCAGGTCGCGGTCGTCGTGGCAGGTCACGCCGATCATGGCGTCCGGCCCCAGGATGCGCCGCGCCTCGGCCAGCGAACCGTCCTCCTGCCCGATATGAACCCCGTCGCAGCCCGCGGCCTTCGCCAGATCGGGTCGGTCGTTCAGCAGGACCGCCACCCCATGACGCCGCGCGATCGGCGCCAGTCGCTCAACGGCCGCGCAGATGGCGGCGTCGTCGGCGGGCTTGAGCCGAATCTGCAGGGCGGCCACGTCGCCGGCGCCCAGGGCCTCGTCCAGGGTCGCGGCGAAGGCGTCCAGATCGGGAATCGCGGGCGGGGTGATCAGATACAGCCGGCAGGGCGGGCGGTCGGGAACGGTCGGGGTTCTGGCCATGGGGCTGACTTCCCCCTCCTGCGACCATTCGTCAACGGGTCCGTCGTCGCACACCCATGCGAACGACTTGCAATCGCCTTAAGGGGTGCTATAGCGAACCATTCTCAGTCGGTGGAACGCGTAGAACTCTCGTGTACGTCTGTAACTGCAATGGTCTTCGCAAGCGGGATGTGGCCCAGGCCATCGAGGCCGGCGCCTGTCGGCCGCGCGACATCTTCGCCAGCCACCAGTGCCAAGCCCAATGCGCCAAATGCGTCTGCGAGATGCGCCAGATGATCCAGGACAGCCGCGAAGCCTTCGCTATGGCGGCTGAATAGCCCCTTGCTTGCTGCCGAAAATCACTCGCACTATCAATGCAGTGATAAAAACTCGCAAATAAGCAGGGTCGATTTTACTGTGGTATTGCGTCGCTCGACAGATGGCGAAGGCGCCGTCGCAAGACCAAGGACACGGCCATGAAGGGCGACCCCGCTATCCTCCGCACGCTGAACGCGGTGCTCACCAACGAGCTGACGGCGGTGAACCAGTATTTCCTGCATGCGCGCATGTTCGAAAGCTGGGGCCTGGCTCATCTGGGCCACGTCATCTACGAAGAATCGATCGGCGAGATGAAACACGCCGACATGCTGATCAAACGCATCCTCTTCCTGGACGGCCTGCCGAATCTGCAGGATTTGCACAAGCTGAAGGTCGGCGAGGATCCGATCGAATGCCTGGGCGCCGACCTGCAACTCGAGCTGGACAGCCGCGTCGCGACCGCCGCCGCCGTGACCCTGTGCGAAGAGACCCGCGACTACGTCAGCCGCGACCTGCTGATGAAGATCCTGGCCGACACCGAGGAACACATCGACTTCCTGGAAAACCAGCACAAGCTGATCGAACTGATGGGCGCGCAGAACTATCTGCAGTCGGCCATGAAGGAAATCGTCACCGACAACAGCGCCACCGGCGGCTGATCGATCCTCAGCCCTCGCGGCGGGCCAGGTGGATCACCGCCGCCGCGAGGACGACGAGACCCAGACCGCCGCCCAGGGTCAAGGCGGTCTGAACGCGCCACGCCTCGGTCGCCAGGATGTTCACCGGCATCTGCCAGGGCATGAATACGCCCTCTTTCGCCGAGGTCGCCACCACGGCGAAGAAGGTTCCGCCGATGCCCAGCACAAGGCCGGGCACGAAGCTGGCGAACCGGATCGCCGTCCAGAACTGAAGGGCGATCATCAGAACGGCGGCCGCCGCGATCTTGGCCAGGATCCAGGCATGAGCCGCGAGGTCCAGTCCTCCAGCCGCCGCCGCCTCCGGCTTGATGAGGCCGCCGAGGATCACGGCCCCGATCGTCATGGCCAGCACGGCCGCGCTCATGATCAGCACCAGGCCGATCACGCAGACCGCCTTTGACGCATAGAGGGTCCAGCGTGGGACAGGCAGGGCGCGCAGGTGATCCCAGCTGCGCGGCCCATGCTCCATATGGGCGACCAGGGCGGTCAGGGCGGTGACGCACATGGGCATCATGAAATAGGCCCAGATCGCCGTGGCGCTGCCGATCCACCTCTCCCATTCCCAAGGCGTCTCGGACCGCAGCAGCATTGAAAAGGCGAAGACGGCGATCAGAGCCGGAGCGGTCGCGGCCAACACAAGGGCCAGTGACCGGTTCAGCTTGCGGATTTCGACGGACAGAACGGCGAGCATCAGACGGACTCCGCAAAGCGGGATTGGGACAGGGCGGAAGCGGCGCGATAGACGCCCTCCAGCGAACGGGCGCGGGCGCCGATGGCGAACACAGCCACGCCTGCGGCCACCAGCTCGCGGTTCAGAGCAGCGCAGACCTGGTCGTGATCGTTGCCGGGACGCAGCCGCGCCACAAGGCCCTCCGCGTCTTCGCTCAGGGTCAGATCCAGCGACTGCAGCACCGCCCGCGCGCGCGCCGGGTCATCGACGCGCAAGCCGATCTCGGGCGCCAGTTCGGCCTTCAGCCTGGCCAGTTCGCCCTCGACCACCAGTCGGCCTTCGTGAATCACGCCCACGTGGGTGGCGGTCTGTTCGATCTCGCCGAGCAGGTGGCTGGACAGAAGGACGGTCGCCCCCGTGCGGATCGGCAGTTCGCGCAGAAACAGGCGCATGTCGGCGATCCCGTCGGGGTCCAGCCCGTTCGTCGGTTCGTCCAGCATCAGCACCGGCGGGGACCCCAGCAGGGCGCGCGCTATGCCGAGCCTCTGACGCATGCCCAGCGAATAGTCGCCGACCCGGCGTCCGCCGTCGCGTGTCATGCCGACGACCTCCAGCACCCTGTCGATCTCGGTCGCCGCAAGACCAAGAAGCCGGCGCGTGAGGTCCAGGTTTTCTCGTCCCGACAGGTGGGCGTAGAAGCCGTGCGCCTCCAGGAGGACGCCGATCTTGCGGGCCGCACCCCTGCGATCCTGCGCGACGTCGACGCCGCAGACCCGAGCCACGCCCGAGGTGGGTCGCAACAGCCCGATCAGCATCTTCATCGTCGTGGTCTTGCCGGCGCCGTTGCGCCCCAGGAACCCATAGACCGCATGCTTGGGCGCCGTCATGGACACCGAGTCCACCGCACAACGACGGCCGAACATGCGCGTCAGCCCTACTGTCTCTATGGCCGCCATAACCCACCCCGCATTTAACTCTTAGATAAAGTTGCGCGAGGAGGATTTTTAAGTCAAGATTAAAGACTCGACAGGTTCAACTCCGCAGGGAAGCCCATGACCGCCGACGATCTCGCCCGTTTTCGCCGCATGTGCCGGCAGTTTCGCTGGCTCGCGGTTTTCATGGTTTGCAGCGTCGGCGCGATCCTGGCGCTGATGTATGTGATCGTGCCGGCGGTCTTCGCAGCACGCGGAGAACACAGAGACCTCACCCTCCTGCTTCGGGAGATCGTCTGGGCCTCGCCGACGCTTCTCTACCTGTTCGCCGTCTGGTCGATCGGGTCGGCGCTGGGGCAGTTGGCCAAGGGGCGGCTGATCCAGCCGACCCTGTCGTCCGCCCTGCGTCGTGTGGGGCTGGCGCTGGGCTTCGGCGGGCTGCTCAGCGTGTTCGGCGTCACCAATCTGATGCGGCTTCTGGGCGACGAGCGGAGCAGTTGGGCCTATTTCGACGTCGCCGGCATGACCCTGGGCATGATCGGCGGCGCCCTCTTCCTTCTGGGACGGGTGATCGATCAGGCGGGCCTGCTGCAGGCCGAGATGGACGAAATGATCTGAATGCCCGTTCGCGTGACCCTGAATGATCTGATGGTCCGCAAGGGCCTGAAGGCGCGCGATGTCGCCGCCCAGGTCGGCCTGAGCGAAACCCAGTTCTCCCTGTTCCGGTCCGGCAAGGTGAAGGGCATTCGCTTCAGCACCCTGTCGCGACTATGCGCCGTTCTGGAGTGTCGCCCCGGCGATTTGCTGGACTATGATTTCGATCCGCGCGAGATGGAACCGGTCGAGCCGGAAGAGGTCTGACGGAACCGCGTCCGGTCCCGGCCATTAGATTTCGACGGGCAAGCTGGAGCGGACCATGACTGACATCGACGACGCCATTGATGATGTGCGCGACGCAGCTGTGGACCTGCTGAACAGCGAGGGGCGCAGCGCCGGGCATGTGGCCATGGGCGTCGCCCTGACGGTGGGGTTCGCCTTGCTGGCGACGGGCATAGCCTCTGGCGCGCTGAGGCCGAAACGGTCCTTGAGACAGGTTCGCGACCGCGACCTGCCGATCACCGAGAAGCCCCACGGCGCCTTCAGTCTGATCCTTCCTGCGGTGTTCTCGGCCACCACCCTGTCGGCCGTGCGTGTCTGGAACGCCCCGCCGGCGCGCGAGCGGACCAGGGCCATGGGCCTGTGGGTCGCGGCCCAGACCGTCAACGCCGTCTGGCTGGGCCTGCGCCCGTCGTCGATGTGGAAACAGGTGCTGGCGGCCATGTCGTCCGCGGGCCTGGCCGCCGCCTTCGCCCACGAGGCGCGCAAGCTGGACGAAGGGGCGGGCAAGATGGCGGCGCCGACCGGATCGGGCGTACGGATGGGCAATCTGCTTCATCGCAAGGCGGACGACGTCTCGGGCGGCCGCAGCCTGCATTAGGCCGCCTTGCCCTTTGCCGGGGCTTCCTCTAGGGATCGCGCCCTATTCGCCACGCCCCATCCGGGCGCGTGGGCGCAACCCCATTCCCGATGTGACCCCATGAAGATCAACGGCAACACCATCAAGCCCGGCATGGTCCTGCAGCACAATGGCGGCCTGTGGGTCGTCACCAAGGCCAGCCACGTCAAGCCCGGCAAGGGCGGCGCCTTCGCCAACGTCGAGGCCAAGAACCTCGAGACCGGCAACAAGCTGAACGAACGCTTCCGGTCGGAAGACAAGGTCGAGCGCGTCACGCTGGAGCAGAAGGACTTCTCCTATCTGTTCGACAACGGCGACAGCCTGGTCTTCATGGACGACGCCACCTACGAGCAGATCGAGCTGCAGAAGGACTGGGTCGGCGAAGAGCGGATCCCCTATCTGCAAGAGGGCATGAAGGTGATCATCGAGATGCACGAAGAGCGTCCGATCGGCCTGGAGCTGCCGGATCAGGTCGTGCTGGAAGTCGCCGAAACCGAGCCGACCGTGAAGGGACAGACGGCCTCGTCCTCGTACAAGCCCGCCATCGCCTCGAACGGCGTGCGGATCATGATCCCGCCCTATATGTCGGCCGGTGAACGCATCATCGTCGACACGACCAGCGGCGAATACGTCCGCCGCGCGGACTAAGACACACTGCCGGCCTCATCCGGGGCCGTTCCCTTTCTTGCACTTCTCCGCATGTCCGGGCTCCCATCCTACTGAAGAATGGGCCTTTTCAGGACATGCGGACCAGGAGATCCGCCGATGGCCCTCGCTTCCGCCCTGCTCCAAGTCATGCTCGACGCGGTGCGCAAGACCGCACGCCCCATGCTGCGCGACTTCGGCGAGGTGTCGCAGCTTCAGGTGTCGAGGAAGGGGCCGGGCGATTTCGTCACGACCGCCGACCTGCGCGCCGAAGACACCCTGTACGAACTGCTGATGAAGGCCCGCCCGGGCTACGGCTTCCTGGGTGAAGAGCGCGGCATGATCGAGGGGACCGACAAGTCCCACACCTGGATCGTCGATCCCATCGACGGCACCACCAACTTCATGCACGCCATGCCGCATTTCGCCGTCACGGTGGGGCTGGAGCGCAGGGCGCCCGACGGTTCGAGCGAGATCGTGGCCGGCGTGACCTACAACCCCGTGATGAACGAGCTGTTCTGGGCCGAGAAGGGCAAGGGCTGCTATCTGAACGACCAGCGGATCCGCGTCGCCGGCCGTCGCGACCTGTCGGAGAGCCTGGTCGCCACGGGCCTGCCCTTCATCGGCAAGCCGGGCCACGCCCAGGCCATCAAGGACATCCACGCCATCGGCCAGCGCGTCGCCGGCATCCGCCGCCTCGGCTCGGCCGCCCTGGACTTCGCCTGGGTCGCGGCCGGCCGCTACGACGCCTATTACGAGCGCGGCCTGAAGCCCTGGGACGTGGCGGCGGGCATCCTGTTCGTCACCGAGGCCGGCGGGTCGGTGACCACCATCGAGGCGGACGGCGATCCCAAGACGGGCGTGTCGGTTCTGGCCAGCAACAGCGAACTGCATCCGCAGCTGCGCAAGGTGCTGCAGGCGTCCTGACGGTCGCACAGCCGCCTCTCCCTCCCCGACCGGGGAGGGGCGTCGCGAAGCGACGGGGTGGCGGCGGCAAGGCTGGCGCGCGATCAGGTCTGGGGGACTTCGCCCTGCCCGTCCCACCCGGCTCCGCTGCGCTTCGCCCCCCTCCCCCGCAGGGGGAGGGAGAAACGCCGTCGTCATTCGGTTGTCGCGCGGCGCCCCTATCCAAGGAGCATGATCCGCGCCATCGTCACCGCCCTCGCCCTGCTCGTTGGAACGCCCGCCGTGGCCCAGCCTCTGATCATCGCCCATCGCGGCGCGTCCGGCGAACGGCCGGAGCATACGCGCGCAGCCTATGAACTGGCGATCGAACAGGGCGCCGATGTAATCGAGCCGGACCTGGTGATGTCCAGGGACGGGGTCTTCATCGACCGGCACGAGAACGAGATCAGCGGTACGACCGACGTGGCCGACCGGCCCGAGTTCGCGGATCGCAAGACCACCAAGACCATCGACGGCGCGGCCATCACCGGATGGTTCACCGAGGACTTCACCCTGGCCGAGCTGAAGACCCTGCGGGCCAGGGAGCGGCTACCCGAGTTCCGGCCCGGCAATGTCGCCTATGACGGGCAAGAACCCATCCTGACCTTCGACGAGGTCGTGGCCGTCGCGCGCGAAGCCTCCGCCCGGACCGGCCGCCCCATCGCCGTGGCCCCCGAGCTGAAACACCCGACCTATTTCGCCGCCATCGGCCTGCCGATGGAGGACGCCTTCGTGGGCGAACTGGAGCGGCTGGGCCTGACCGGCGCCGACGCGCCCGTCATCGTCCAGTGTTTCGAGGTCGGACCGCTGAAGCGGCTGTCGCAGAGGATCGACGTCCCGCTGGCGCAACTGGTCAGCGCAGCCGGCGCGCCGGAGGACCGGCCGTCGCAGACCTACGCCCAGATGATCACGCCCGAAGGCCTGAAGGCCATGGCCGCCTATGCCGACTGGATCGCGCCGGAGATGACCCTGGTCCTGCCGCGCGACGCCGAAGGCCGCACGACCGCGCCCAGCGCCCTGGTCACGGACGCCCATGCGGCGGGGCTGAAGGTGGTGATCTGGACCCTGCGGGCCGAGAACGCCTTCCTCCCGGCCGAGCGGCGGCGGGGCGAAGGGTTCGCCGACCATGGCGACATGGCGGGCTACGCCGCCGCCTTCGCGGAGGCGGGTGTGGACGCCGTCTTCTCCGACTTCCCGGCCCTGGCGCGATCCAGGTAGCCGGACCGCGCGTCTATCCGGCGCGGAACTGCAGTTCGGCCAACCGCGCGTAAAGCCCGCCCTTGGCCACCAGTTGGTCGTGGGTCCCCTCCTCCACCACGCGGCCGTCGTCCATGACGACGATGCGGTCGGCGCGGAGCACGGTGGCCAGGCGGTGGGCGATGACGATGGTGGTGCGCTCTTCCATGGCCTGATCGAGGGCGATCTGGACCAGGCGTTCGCTTTCGGCGTCCAGGGCGCTGGTCGCCTCATCCAGCAGCAGGATGGGGGCGTCGCGGACCAGGGCGCGGGCGATGGCCAGACGCTGGCGCTGACCGCCCGACAGGCTCTTGCCGCGTTCGCCCAGCGGGGTGTCGAAACCTTCCGGCAGGGCGTCGATGAAGCCCAGGGCCTGGGCCTTGTCGGCGACGGCGCGGGCCTCTTCCAGGGTGGCGGTCTCGCGGCCGAAGCGGATGTTCTCCAGGGCCGAACCCGAGAACAGCGGCGTCTCCTGCGACACCCAGGCGAAGCGGTCGCGCACGGCGACGGGATCAGCCTGGCGCACATCGACGCCGTCGACCGAGACCACGCCGGTCTGGGGATCATAGAAGCGCAGCAACAGGCGGAAGACAGTGGACTTGCCCGCCCCCGACGGACCGACCAGGGCCACGGTCTCGCCCGGACGGACGGTCAGGCTGAACCCCTTCAGGGCCGGCAGGTCGGGACGGCCGGGATAGGAGAAGCCGACGGCGGACATGGACACCTCGCCGCGCGGCGGCGACGGCAAGGTGACAGGCTGGGCCGGCGGGGCGATGTCGGGCGTGGCCTGCATCAGCTCCTCGATCCGCTCCATGGCGCCGGCGGCCTTCTGGACATCGCCCCAGCTTTCGCCCAGGGCGCCGACCGCCCCGGCGGCGAAGACCGACAGCAGCACGAACTGAAGCAATGCGCCGGGCGTCATCACCCCCGCCACCACGTCCAGCGCCCCCAGCCACAGCACCAGGGTGACGCCGCCGAACATGACGATGATGATCAGGGCGGTCATCCAGGCCCGCGCCCGCATCCGGGTCAGGGAGGCGGCGAAGGCGTCCTCGACCGCCGCGCCGAAGCGGGCGATGGCGCTGCGTTCGCGGCCGAAGGCCTGGACGGTCTCGATCGCGTCCACGCTCTCGCCGGCGAAGCCGACGGCGTTGGCGAACCGGTCCTGAGAGGCGACGGTCAGTTTGCGCACCCGGCGGCCGAAGATGAAGATGGGGCCCAGCAGGAAGGGCACGATCAGCATGACCAGACCCGTCAGCTTGGGGCTGACGAAGAACAACAGGGCGACCCCGCCGATCAGGGTCAGGAAGTTGCGCAGGGCATAGGAGACCGAGGTGGTCATCAGGGTCTCGACCAGGGCGATGTCGGTCGTCAGGCGCGACAGCACCTCGCCGGTGCGCATATGGGCGTAGAAGGACGGGTCCAGCGTCAGGATGCGGCCGAACAAGCCCTTGCGGACATCGGCGATGACGCGCTCGCCCGTGCGGGTGACGTAGAAATAGCGGGCGGCGGTGGCCAGGCCCAGGAACAGGGCGTTGGCGCCCAGCAGCAGGAACCACCGGTTCAGATTGGCGCCGCCGGCCTCAAACCCGTGGTCGATGGCCCCGCGGGCCAGGACCGTCAGCCCCAGCGAGGCGGTGGTGGACAGCAGCAGCCAGAAGACCGCCATCAGGGCATGGCCCTTGTGGCGCATGGCGAAGGGGATCAGGCGCGCCAGGGGGCGAATGTCGCGGCGTTTGGCGCGTTTCTCGCCCGCCTCGGACATCTGCTCCATCAACAGGGCCCCGGCGCTGGGTCGGCCTTCGGCCGTTCCGACGCCGGAGGCGCGCCCCGAAACGGCGGCGGAACGGGCGGGAGCGGCGGTTTGATCGGTCATTGCGCCCGCCTCTTGCCCCGGAACGCCCCCCGGTGTAAACGCCCCGCTCTTTCCCGCTGACTCTTTCGGCGAGATTCTCAATTTCACGCGCACCGACGGTCGGCATCGTCACCGCGCCAGAGACCGGACGACGACCATGAAGGCCGATACGCACCCCGACTATCACTTCATCACCGTGGTGATGACGGATGGCACCTCGTACCAGACCCGCTCGACCTACGGTAAGGAAGGCGGCACGCTGAACCTGGACATCGATCCGCTGACCCACCCGGCCTGGACCGGCGGCAACGCCCACCTGCTGGACCGCGGCGGCCGCGTTTCGCGCTTCAACAACAAGTTCGCCGGCTTCATCAAGAAGTAAGCGCGTCCCGGCTGCGACACGTTGCAGCATTTGGGCAGCATCTGAGCAGCAATCGGCTCACGAAGAGCGCCGGTCCCGGGACCGGCGCTTTTTGTTTGCCGGGAACATCGGTAACATAAGCGGCGTTCGCACATACGGCGAAGCAAGGGCGTCGATCCACGGGGATCGACCCATCGGGAAGCGGACGGGTTATGAATAGACGGGAACTGGGTCTGGGCGTCGCGACGGCGACCGTGACCCTCGCCTCCACGGCGCGCGCGCAGCAGGTGACCGTGCAGCGCGGTTCGCAGGCGACCGCCTTCTACAACAGTTTCAACGACCAGATTTCGCGTCTGCCCGAGACGCAACAGGCCGACGTCCGCGCCTTTTATGAAATGAACGGCTGGCGGCCGGTGTGGACCGCCGATCAGCTGCGCGCCCTGAACGCCGTCGCCGGTCGGACCGAGCGGCACGGCCTGTCGGCCGGCGACTATTTCGACTTCGTCGGCCTGGCCGCCGATCCCGCCTCGTCGGATCTGCGCACCACGGCTGCAGCCCTGGCCTATGGCCGCGTCCTGGCCGAGGGCAAGGTCCGGCCCGAGACGGTCGAGGACCTGTGGGAGATGCAGAAGAACCGCGTGGACCTGCCGCGCGGCCTGAGCGACGCCCTGGCCCGCAACATCCTGCTGGACTGGTTCGAGGGTCTGGCGCCGACCGACATCGGCTATCAGAATCTGTCGGCGGGCTATGTCCGTTATCGTCGCCTGGCGGCCCAGGGCGGCTGGCCCGCCTTCCCGGCCGGCCCGACGATCGAGCCGAACATGAGCGACCGGCGCATCCCGGCCCTGATCGACCGGCTGACGGCCGAAGGCGACCTGACGGCGGCGAACGGCGCGCGGCTGAAGACCGAGGGCCTGACCTATGGGTCGGAGCTGCAACAGGCGGTTCAGGGCTTCCAGGTCCGCCACGGTCTGGGCGCCGACGGCCGCATCGGCACGGGGACCCAGCGTTCGCTGTCGGCCTCGGCCGAGGACCGCGCCCGCCAGATCGCCCTGAACCTGGAACGCCGCCGCTGGCTGAAGCGCGACGTCGCGCCCGAGCGGATCGAGGTCAACACCGCCGCCGCCATCATGGTCTATTGGAAGGACGGCAAGCCGGTCCACTCCAACCGCGTCATCGTCGGCTCGGCCGAAAACCAGACGCCCAGCCTGGAGAAGCCCTTCGCCTCGGTGGTCGCCAATCCGCCCTGGTATGTCCCGGCCAGCATCGCCCGCCGGGAGATCCTGCCCAAGGGGCCGGCCTATCTGGCCGCCAACGACATGTATGTTCAGAACGGCACGGTGATCCAGCGCGCCGGGCCGAAAGCCGCACTGGGCTATGTGAAGTTCGAGCTGCGCGACAGCTACGCCATCTTCCTGCACGACACCCCGTCCAAGGCGGCGTTCAACCTGTCAATGCGCCAGCGCAGCCACGGCTGCGTGCGGGTGCAGAATGCGGTCGAGTTCGCGCGGCTGCTGCTGTCGCCCGACCCGGTCAAGCTGGCGCAGTTCGACACGGCCCAGGACACGCGCGAGACGACCCGCGTCACCACCGGCCGCGAGATCTCGGTGCGACTGCTGTACTGGACCGCCTTCGTGGACGGTCAGGGCCGGGTGGCGTTCCGCGAGGACGTCTATGGCCGCGACGACAAGCTGGCCCAGGCCCTGGGCATCGCCGTCAGCCTGCCCAAACCGGTCGACGACGGCCGCCGCGACGTCAACGACGTCGGGCCGTAAGGGGATAATATTCTCCCTCCCCCTGCGGGGGAGGGGCGTCGCGTAGCGACGGGGTGGGGGCGGCTAGGCTAAGCCGCACTGATTTTATTAAGACCGAGGCCTGTGGGACGTCGCCCTGCCCTGCCCACCCGGCTCCGCTTCGCTTCGCCCCCCTCCCCCGCAGGGGGAGGGAGAAGTGGGTCGCTTCAGCCCTTGAACGCGGCTTCCAGCAGGCCGTGCTGGCTCAGCACCGGATTTTGCGGCTGCTCTTCCTGAACGTCGAGATACATGCGGCGGTCCAGATACAGCGCCCGGTCGAACAGTTTTTCGGACCGGACCAGATATTCCACCAGGGCGATGGGCAGTTCGGCGTGGCTGGGTTCGCTCTCGATCTTGCGGTCGTTCAGGCGATAACGCGGCTCGCAGGCGGCGTCCGGCGTCATGTCATCCTCGCGCACGGCCCGCTGGACCAGCAGCCACGAGGCGATCTGCATCAGGCGCGTGGTCAGCTTCATGCTCTCGGCGGCATAGGCCAGGGCGGCGGCGCGGGACAGCATCTTGGAATCGCGGCGCCCCTCCCCGTCCAGATAGGCGGCGGTCTCCTCGACCAGCTCCATCCCCTCGCGGAAGGTGCGGTCGAACAGTTCCGAGCGGGCGAAGTCCTGCACCTTGCGACCGCGGTCGGCCTTGGAGCCCGTGCTCTGGGTGTCGCTCAGGGTCATGGTGGACATCATCATCGAGAGTGGACGCTTGTTCTGACTTTGGGCAAGGACGGCGCCCGTGTCGTCAGGACTGCAACCGTCATGCCACGGTTTCGATCCTTGCGCGATCACGCTCCAAATTTGAACAGGGCGTCGGCGGCGCTCTTCTTGGATTTCTTGCCTTCTATGGCCGAGCGGGCGCGCTGTATCTCATGGTCCAGCGCCTCGATCCGCTCCTCGAGGTCGTCGATCGAATAGAGGTCCAAATCTTCGCGCCCCAGGGCCGTCAGGGCCTCGCCGCGCCGGGGGCGGGGTTCGATATCCTCGAACATCGTCGTCGCCTTTCTTCATCCTGCCATGGCCGCGCGCGGCCGGGGCGCCTATCTGAACGCCCGGACACGGACGATTGCAAGCGGAGCGACTATGCGGGTCATCGAGATCGAAGGCGGTTCAGGACCGGCCGAGGCGCTGCGGCCGGCGGACCGGCCCGACCCTGTGGCCCGCGCCGGCGAGGTGATGATTCGGGTTCATGCGGCGGGAATCAATAGGCCGGACCTGTTGCAGCGAAATGGCGTCTATCCGCCGCCGCCGGGGGCTTCGGACATCATGGGGCTGGAAGTCGCCGGCGAGGTCGAGGCCCTGGGCGAGGGCGTGACGCGCTGGGCCGTCGGCGACCGGGTCTGCGCCCTGCTGGGCGGGGGCGGTTACGCCGACAGGGTCGTGGTGGACGCCCGGCATCTGCTGCCGATCCCGGATGGACTGGACTATGTGCAGGCGGCGGTCCTGCCCGAGACGGTCTTCACCGTCTTCGCCAATGTGTTCGAGGCGGGAGGGCTGAAGGCCGGCCAGAACCTGCTGATCCACGGCGCAACCAGCGGCATCGGCGTCACCGCCATCCAGATGGCCAAGGCCGCCGGCGCGACGGTGATCGCCACCTCGCGCGGGGCGGACAAGACCGCCGCCGCACGCGCCCTGGGCGCCGACGTCAGCCTGGACGCCAAAACCGACGATCTGGCCGCCGCCATCGCCGAGGCGGGCGGGGCCGATGTGGTGCTGGACATGGTGGGGCGGGACTACGCCGAACTGAACCTGAAGGCGCTGAAGGCCGGCGGGCGCTGGGTGGTCATCGCCTCGCTGTCGGGGTCCAAGGTCGAGATCGACCTGATGCGGGTGATGCTGAAACGGCTGGTGCTGACCGGCTCGACCCTGCGCAGCCGTTCAGCCGACGAGAAGGCCCGGTTGACCGCCGCCGTGGAGGCGACGGTCTGGCCCTGGGTGGTCTCGGACGCGGTCCGGCCGCCGGTGCAGGCGACCTTCCCGCTGGAGCGCGCCGCCGACGCCCATCGCGCGCTGGAGGCGGGCGATCACGTCGGCAAGTTCGTGCTGACGGCCTAGTAGCGACCGCCCCGCACCGGGCGCATCGACGAGATGCTGTCGTTGAAGCCGCCGCTCAGATTGCGGATATCGCCTTCGACGATACGGCAACGGCCCCGGAACTCGGCGTCGGTGCAGACTTCCCAGCGCCCCTGGACACGCACCGAACTGATCCGGTCATTGAAAGGCGTGCGGCCCAGGTTGCGGTCCTCGCCGACGAATTCCCGCGAGGCGCCGCGGAAGTTCGAATTCTCATAGACGGTGATCGAAGACCGGCCCCAGCCGCCGCCGTTCCAACCGCCGCCATTTCCGCCGTTCCAACCACCCCCATTGCCGGGCCCGCCGCCGGGCCGATCGGGCTGGCGATCCTCGTAGTCGCCGCGGAACCGGCCGCAGACGAGCAGGCCGTTGTCGTTGTTGATCTCCTCATCGCCGCAGCGCGCCAGCTCGATCGAGGTGCCGCGAATCTGGCCGCGCATGTCGCGACAATCGGCGTACAGGCGGCCCCGGTGCGTATAGGCCTCGGTGCAGGACCGGGCGTAGCTGCCGCGCGGCGCGACCCGCTGGGCGGTGATGTCCTGGCCCGAAGCCAGGGCTGCGGCCATGGCGGCCCCAAGCAGAATGGACATGATGTTTCTCCTCTCCCGAAGGCGAAAGCCTCGACTACCGCGAAGGTTGCCTCGGCGCACATGAACCGTGGCTGTACGTGAATGTTCGGCGGCGTTTTCTTTTCGGGCGAATAGGCCTATATCGAAACCATAAGCGCCCGGTCGAAAGGCCGGGCGCCGTCGTATCCAACGCCAGCCGAACCCCCATTCGGCGGCCCCACCATTCCGGGACGAACGCCCCATGAGCGACATTCTGATGCCGAAGGCCACTGCGGTCTGGCTGGTCGACAACACCTCCCTCAGCTTCGAGCAGATCGCCGATTTCTGCGGCCTGCATCCGCTTGAAGTGCGCGGCATCGCCGACGGCGACGTGGCCCGCGACATCCGCGGCGTCGATCCCGTCACCGGCGGCCAGCTGACCCGCGAGGAACTGGACAAGGCCCAGGCCGACGAGAACTATCGCCTGAAGGCCATCGTCAGCCGTCACGCCGAACTGATGAAGTCGGCCAAGCCGGCGCCCAAATACACGCCGGTCTCGCGTCGCCAGGACCGTCCGGACGCCATCGCCTGGTTCGTGCGCAACCACCCGGAAGTGACCGACGCCCAGATCGCCAAACTGCTGGGCACCACCAAGTCCACGATCGAAAGCGTGCGCAACCGCACCCACTGGAACAGCGCCAACATCAAGCCGGTCGATCCCGTGACCCTGGGCCTGGTCGGCCAGCTGGTGCTGGACGAAATCGTCAAGAAGGCCGCCGACAAGAAGACCAAGGACGACCTGAAGAAGGGCGGCGGCACCATCCAGCCGGTGGAGGAAGTCGAGGCCGAACCCGAGTTCGTGCCGGAAGCCCGCCAGCGTCCCGGCGCCGAACCGACCGCCGCGTCGGTGTTCGGCACCAAGGACTGAGACGCGTCGCCTCCTCCCATCGCTACGCGACAGGGCGGAGACAGAACGAAAAACGGCCCCGGAGATCGCGCTCCGGGGCCGTCGTCGTTTTCGGGAGGTCGTGCGCCCCTTAGTGGGCCCGCGCCTCCAGACTGGTGATTTCTTCCTTCAGCCGGAGCTTCTTCTGCTTCAGCTCCCTGACCTGCAACGTGTCCACGGACGGACGGGTGAGCTCCTTCTGGATCGTCTGATCCAGGGTGCGATGACGATTACCCAGTTCGCGAATACGAGCCTCGATGGTCATGGCTTGCGCCTCCGTAGGTTAGGGACCAGTAGAGTGAGCGCCCGGTTCGGCAGGCTGTGGAATCACATTCCAGTGACAGCCGGTTTCGCCGGACCCACGGAGGCTGACCCTTAAAATGGTCCATGATGTGAACGGAGCCATACGGAACCCTCCTTATCGGCTGGTCGTAGGAATTTCAGGGGCTTCCGGAGCGATTTATGGCGCACGGGTGCTGGACGCCCTGAAGGATCTCGGCGTCGAAAGCCATCTGGTGGTGTCCAAGGCGGCCCTGCTCACATTGTCGCAGGAGACGGATTTGTCGCCTGCCGAGCTGACCGCCAAGGCGACCGTCGTCCACAAGATGGCCGACGTCGGGGCCACGATCGCCTCCGGCTCGTTCAAGACCCTGGGCATGATCGTCGCCCCCTGTTCGGTGAAGACGATGAGCGAGATCGCCACCGGCGTGACCTCGTCCCTTCTGACCCGCGCCGCCGACGTGACCCTGAAGGAACGTCGGCCTCTGGTGCTGATGGTGCGCGAGACGCCCTTCCATCTGGGCCATCTGCGGACCATGACGGCCCTGACCGAGATGGGGGCGATCATCGCCCCGCCCCTGCCCGCCTTCTACGCCCGGCCGGCGTCGATCCTGGAGATGGTGGACCAGTCGGTCGGCCGGTCCCTGGACCTGTTCGGCCTGGACTGGAGCGCCGTGCGGCGCTGGGAGGGGCTCAAGTGACGGCCGCTCAATCCACACCCCTGTGGGACTGGGCGGTCGCCGCCTATGCCGCGCCGGGCGTCAGCGAGGCCTGTGTGGCCTTGCAGGACAATCATGAGCAGAATGTGCCGGTCCTGCTGTGGTCCGCCTGGATCGCGGCCACGGGTCGCAATCCGGACGCCGAGACCATCGAGGCCGCCTGCGACACCGCTCGCGCCTGGGACAGCGTCGTGGTGGCGCCGCTGCGTGCGATCCGCCGCACCCTGAAGGCGCCGATCCCCGACATCGACGACGAACCCCGCCAGGCCGTGCGCGACCGGGTCAAGGCGCTGGAGCTGCTGGCGGAGCGACACCTGCTCGAGGCCTTGGAGGCCCTGGCGTCGGAGGCGCCGACCGGCTCGCCTCGCCCCTTTGTCGAGGCCCTGGTCGCGACGGCGCGGGTCTGGGCCCAGGTTACGCCGCGTCCCGCCCTGATCCGGCTGGCCGACGCCCTTCCGGCCTGAGACGCCTGTGGCTATAATCGTTTCGGGGATTGCACGATGAATGACGACGTTCCGGAATACAGCGAGGAAGAGGCGGCGCTTCACGCCCGCGTCAAACTGCTGCGCCTCGAACATTCCGACCTTTCCGCCTCCATCGACGCCCTGACCGAAGCCGCCGTTCCCGACCAGCTGATGATCGCCCGGCTGAAGCGCAAGAAACTGGCTATCAAGGACGAGATCGTGAAGATCGAGGACCAGATCCTGCCCGACATCATCGCCTGACCCTTCGGCGGATTGCGCCGGGCGCGGAATGTTGATAACGACTCGCAAAATAACGAGGACGATCATGGCGACTGCAAGCACCGGCTGGGACGCGCGCTATGCCGCGACCGACGACTATGTGTTCGGCACGGCCCCCAGCCGCTTTCTGCTGAACCACGCGAAGGCTCTGACACCGGGCAGTCGAATTCTCGCCCCCGCCGACGGCGAGGGTCGCAACTCCGTGTATTTGGCGTCTCTGGGTCACGATGTGGTGGCGACCGACATCTCGCCGTCCGGCCAGGACAAGGCGCGAAGCCTGGCTCGCGAAGCGGGCGTGGAGGTGGATTTCAGGGTGCAGGACCTGCAGGACTGGGCTTGGCCCCAGGCCGCCTATGACGCCGTCGTCGCTGTCTTCATCCAGTTCGCCGCCCCTGATTTCAGACACCAGATTTTCGAGGGCATGAAGAGGGCCGTCAAACCCGGCGGCTTGATCCTGCTGCACGGCTATACCCCGCGCCAGATCGAATACGGCACCGGCGGTCCGCCCCAGGTGGACCACCTCTATACGCCGGAGCTGTTGCGCCAGGCCTTCGGGGATTTCGAGATCGAGACGCTGGACGCTTATGACGCCGATCTTCACGAAGGTTCGGGCCACCATGGCCGCTCGGCCCTGATCGATCTGATCGCACGCCGTCCCCCGGGCTGACGCTCTGCGACCATCCGCCGCCAGACGACGGCCCAAAAGTCGCCCCAGCCGCCGGGCATAAGCCGGCCTCCCCTGGGACGGCCGCCGCGAGACCGCGCCGCCGCGCCTTCAAATCCAGAGCGTGAATACGCTGGAGACGCCGCCGAATGCGACGCCTGCTGACCGACGCGCCCCTGGCGCGCTGCAAGAGCCTTCTGATCCACTCCGGCCAGACGGTCGCCTTCGCCGCCGTGGCCGTGCTGGCCGCCGCCGCCGCCCCCGGCGTGACGCGCGAGACCCCGCCGCCCGCCCTGGCCGCCGCCCCCGTGGCCCCGCCGGTCAAGGCCCAGGTCGAGGCGCCCGGTCCGGTGATGCGCCAGATCGTCTTCTCGGCCCCGGTGCGCGGCTATGCGATCAACTCGCCCTACGGCCTGCGCAAACTGGCGATCGAGGCCCGCGCCCGCGCCCACAAGGGCGTCGACATCGCCGCGCCCAAGGGAACGACCGTCTTCACCGCCGCAGAAGGCCGGATCGTCCGCACCGGCTATGACGCCGGCGGCTACGGCAACTTCATCGAAGTCCGCCACCCCAACGGCCTCAGCACCGTCTATGGCCATCTCAGCCGCATCGACGTGGCCAGCGGCGACGCGGTCACGCCCGGCCAGCGCATCGGCCTTGTCGGCTCCACCGGCTATTCCACCGGTCCCCACCTTCATTTCGAGGTCCGCCGCAACGGCGGCCAGGTGAACCCGACCAAGGTCATGGGCCGACATTTCGACGTGGCGGTGAAGGCCAAGGCCTGAGCAATCCGTTGCGACGCGGGCCGAGATCGTCCTAACCTCCCCTTTCTGTGGAGGGACTGGATATGAACAGATTTGTCGCCGCCGTTGTCGCGACCGCCTTGTCAGCCGCCCCCATCGCCGCCTCGGCCCAGAACTACAACCGCTACAGCGACGCGGCGGCCCAGTCCGAACTGTCCCGCATCGCCGATGTCGAGATGGCGGTGATGGTTCCGATGCGGGACGGGGTGGGCCTGGCGACCAACATCTATCGGCCCAAGGGCGCCAAGGGGCCCCTGCCCACCGTCTTCGTCAGGACGCCCTATAACGAACTGGCCAATAACGCCCGCACGACGCGTAGCGCCCTGACCTGGGTCAGCCGGGGCTACGCCCTGGTGATGCAGAACGAACGGGGGCGCTACTTCTCGCAGGGCGATTACGAAATCCTGGGCTATCCCCAGACCGACGGCTATGACGCCCTGACCTGGATCGCGGCCCAGCCCTGGTCGAACGGCAAGGTCGGCACCCTCGGCTGTTCCTCCTCGGCCGAGTGGCAGCTGGCCCTGGCCGCCCAGAACCACCCGGCCCACGCCGCCATGGTCCCCCAAGCGTCTGGCGCGGGCATCGGCAAGGTCGGCCGGTTCCAGGAACAGGGCAACTGGTACACCGGCGGCGTGCCCCGCAACCTGTTCTTCGTCTGGCTGTACGGCGTGGACAATCCGCAGCGGGCCCAGATCCCCGGCGATATCGATCAGGAAACCCGCGCCCGGATCGTCCGCTACAACGATCTGGACGCCGAGAAGCCGGACGTGAACTGGCCCAGCCAGATCCGCCACCTGCCCGTCAACGAGATGATGAAGGACCTAGGCGAGCCGCCGGCGACCTTCGAGGCGTTGATCGCGCGGACGCCGGACGATCCAGCCTGGCGCGAAGGGGGCCTGTATCATGACGACATGGGCTGGGGCGTGCCGTCGCTGTGGTTCAACAGCTGGTACGACGTGTCCATCGGACCGAACATGGAGCTGTTCAACCACGCCCGTTCCACCACTCAGGACCGCGAGGCGGCCGAGAACCAGTATATGGTGGTCGGGCCGAACAACCACTGCGCCTTCGGCGGCCTGGGGCCGAACTTCCGCTCCGGCGACCGGGACCTGGGCGACGCCAGCTTTGACAGCGACGCCCTGGTCGCCGCCTGGTTCGACCGCTGGCTGAAGGGCGAGGCCCGCGCCTTCCCCGCCACCACCCCGCATGTCCAGTATTTCAACATGGGCGAAAACAGGTGGCGCACCGCCGCCCAGTGGCCGCCGCAGGGGGTCGAGACGGTGCGGATGTATCTGCGCTCGGCCGGCGAGGCCAACAGCCTGAACGGGGATGGCCGGCTCAGCCTCGAAGCGCCGCCCGTCGGCGAAGCGGCGGACCGCTATCGCTATGATCCGATGAACCCGGTCCAGACCATCGGCGGCGGCGACTGCTGCAACGGCGGCCTGGTCACGGCCGGCGCCTTCGACCAGCGACCGATCGAGGCGCGCAACGACGTGCTGGTCTATACGTCCGAGCCGCTGACGGCGCCGATGCAGGTGACCGGCTTCATCGATGCGGTGCTGAAGGTGTCATCCTCGGCGGCGGATACAGACTTCGCCGTCAAGCTGGTGGACGTGGCGCCGGACGGGACGGCCTATATTCTGGGCGACACCATCATGCGGGCGCGCTACCGCGACGGCTATGCGCGGCCGACGCCCCTGGTCCCCGGCCAGGTGGCGACGGTGCAGCCCACACCGATGACGGTCAGCAACACCTTCCAGCCCGGCCACCGGATCCGCGTGGAGGTGACCAGCTCCAACTTCCCGAAGTTCGTCCGCAACCTGAATACGGGCGGCCCAAACGAGACGGAAACCCAGAGCGTGATCGCAGACAACGCCCTCCACCACGCGGGCGAGGACGCCTCCTATATCGACCTGCCCGTCCTGAAGTAGGGGCGCGACGGCGAAGCGGCTGGCCTGAACCGCTTCGGCCTTGCTAGGCTGACTGCAACTGTGGGGGGAGACGAGATGACGGCGGCGTTGACGCTGGAGAGCGTAAGCAAGCGGTATGGCGGGTTCGACGCCGTGCGCGATCTCAGTTTTCAGGTGCCCAAGGGCTCGATCTGCGGCTTTCTGGGCCCGAACGGGGCGGGCAAGACCTCGACCCTGCGGATGATCCTGGGGCTGCAGGAGGCGACCGCGGGGCGGATCGATATTCTGGGCGCGCCCAATGGGCGGTTCGTGCGCGACCGGATCGGCTTCCTGCCCGAGGAGCGCGGCCTCTACAAGAAGATGACCCCGGTCGAGGCCATCGCCTTCTTCGGCGCCCTGAAGGGCCTGCCCATGAACGAGGGCAAGAAACGCGCGAAACTGCTGCTGGAGCAGCAGGGCCTGGGCGCGGCGCAGAAGAAGATGATGAAGGAGCTGTCCAAGGGGATGGCCCAGAAGGTCCAGCTGATCGCCGCCGTGGTCCACAAGCCCGAGTTCGTCATCCTGGACGAGCCCTTCTCCGGCCTTGACCCGATGAACCAGCAGGGGCTCGAAGAGATGATCCGGGGGCTGGCGGCGGACGGGGCCACCGTCCTGTTCTCGACCCATGTGATGCAGCACGCCGAACGGCTGTGCGACAAGGTCGTGCTGCTGGCCCGGGGCAAGAAGGCCTTCGAGGGTTCGGTGGACGAGGCCAAGGCCACCTCGCCGCGCTTTCTTGATCTGGACGGCGCCATCACCCCCGAGGCGGCGGCGGCCCTGCCCGGCGTGGCGGGGGTCGAGACCCTGTCCGACCAGGACGGGGTGCGACGGCTGAAGATCGCCCTGGCGCCCGGCGCCGGCGGCCAGGAGACGCTGAAGGCGGCCTTCCTGAACGGGCTGGACGTGCGCGGCTTCGCCCTGAAGGAGCCGACCCTGCACGACGCCTTCATCGGCCTGACCGGGGACCATCCCGATCAAGCCGTCACCCTTTCGGAGGCGGTCCAATGAAGCGCACCCTGCTGATCGCCCGGCGCGAATATGTCGCCTACGCCAAGACCGTGGGCTTCTGGCTGTCGCTGCTGGCCTTGCCGTTGTTCGCCGTGCTGGGCGGCGGCATTCCCCTGCTGATCCAGTCGGCCGAACCGATCAAGGCCGTGGCCGTCGTCGAGGACGGTCCGACCGCCACGGGCCTGGCCGCCGCCGTGCGCGCCTCGCTCCAGTCCGATCTGGACCGTCAGAACGAGCGTCTGCGCGAAGCCGCCGAAAAGGGACAGGCCGGCGCCGGCCGCGCCGTCGCCTCCATCAGCGGTCCCAAGATCCGCCTGGTCGCCCCGCCGCCCGCCATCGCCGAGGCGACCGGCCCGGCCCGCGACGCCGCCATCAAGACGGCCCTGGACAAGGAGACGCCCAAGGACCGCCGCCTGGACGCGGTCGTCTTCCTGAGCCGCGTCGACGGCAAGCCCGCCGCCCAGGTCTGGACCGGCCGCGCCAACGACAACGACGTCTCCGGCTTCATTCGCGGCGCCCTGCGCGACGCCCGCCGCACCGAACTGCTGACCGCCGCCGGGGTCGCCCCGGCCGTGGCCCAGGAGGTGCAGAGCTTCCGCCCCGAGGTGAAGGCCTTCTCGCCCAACGCCGCCAGCGGAGGCGAGGTCTCGATGCGCGACCGCATCCCCTCCTTCATCGGCCTGGCCGCCGGCTTCCTGCTATGGTCCCTGGTCATCACCGGGGCCTCCATCCTGCTGAACAGCGTGATGGAGGAGAAGTCGAATAAGATCCTGGAGGTCCTGCTGTCGTCGGCCTCGGCGACCGAAATCCTGACCGGCAAGGTGCTGGGCGTGGCGATGCTGACCCTGAGCGTGCTGGTGGTCTGGGGCGGGATCGGAACGTTCGGCCTGCTGTCCGCCTCGCCCCAGACGGCGGCGACGGTCGGACAGGTGCTGATGCACGACGGCCTGGTCTTCTATTTCATCGCCTATATGGTCGGCGGCTATCTGATGTACGCGGTGCTGTTCGCGGCCATCGGCGCCTTCTGCGAGACGCCGCGCGACGCCCAGACCCTGATGGGACCGATCATGATGATCCTGGTCGTGCCCATGCTGGTCATGCAGATGGCCCTGACCAGTCCCGACGCGCCGGTGGTCAAGGTCCTGTCGTGGATTCCCTTCTTCACCCCCTTCCTGATGAGCGCCCGCGCGCCCAGCGATCCGCCTCTGGTCGAGATCGTCCTGACCCTGATCGGCATGTTCGCCACCGCCGCCCTGATGGTCTGGATCGCCGGCCGCGCCTTCCGGGCCGGCGCCCTGTCGGACGTCAAACTGAGCTGGAAGACCTTCGGCCGGGCGATCACCGGCCGGGGATGAGGGCGAGACGCGGTCTCCTCCCCGCTTCGCAGGGAGGAGACAAAGAAAAAGGCCGCCTCCTTGCGGAGGCGGCCTCGAATCTTTTGGCCTGAGCGTGAGCCTTAGCGGCTGCCGCCAGCGGCGCCGGGGCCGGGAACCCGCGGCTTCGGCGGGGGCAGCAGGCCTTCGCGCTGAGCGCGCTTGCGGGCCAGCTTACGGGCGCGGCGGACAGCTTCGGCCTTTTGACGGGCGCGCTTTTCCGACGGCTTTTCGTAATGCACGTGGCGCTTCATTTCACGGAAGCTGCCTTCGCGTTGCATCTTCTTCTTGAGGGCTTTCAGCGCTTGATCGACGTTATTATCGCGAACGAAAATCTGTACCAGGTTGAACTCTCCTTTGGCCGCCCGCCGCGTCCTGTGAGGGAGACGGGCGAACAAAATAAAATTGTCTTCCGAAAGTCGGGCTCCCGGATGAAGGCGCGCTGATACACGAGCCGCCCCATTCTGTCCAGTTCGTCGCAACCATTCTTCGAGGCTCGAAAGCCCGATGAGACGGGCGTATGATCCGCCCATGACACAGAACGACGATTGGGCCGACCGGACCGAACAGACCGTGCTGGATGCAGCCGTCGCGCGCGCCCCCGCCCTGGGCTGGAACGCCCGTCTGGTGCGGGAAGCCTGCGAGGCCTGCGGCCTGTCGCGCGGCGACGAGGAACTGCTTCTGCCCAATGGCGCGCGCGATCTGGCCGCCCTGCTCTCGCGCCGCCATGACGCCCGTGCGCTTGAGGCCCTGGGCGTAGTCGACGCCAAGTCCTTGAAGATACGTGAGAGAATCGCCCGCGCCGTGTCCGAGCGGATGGAGGCCGGCGCCGCCGACCTGGAGGCGACCCGTCGCTGCGCCGCCTTCCTCGCCCTGCCGACCAACGCCGACCTGGGGCTGAAACTGGCCTGGGAGAGCGCCGACCACCTGTGGCGCTGGGCCGGCGACGAGACCACGGACTGGAACCACTATTCCAAGCGCACCATCCTGTCGGGCATCCTGATCCCCGCCCTGACGATGCGCTGGTTCGACGGTCGCGCGCCGGCCGAGGCCTTCGTCGCCCGTCGAATCGAAAACGTCATGGCCTTCGAGAAATGGAAGGCCGGCAAGGATTTCGAGGCGCCGTTCCGCAGGGTGAGCGACGCCCTGAGTCGGATGCGCTACGGGGCGAAGGACCAGCCCGCGTCCTGATTCGCGCGTCGGCCGCGCCAAAGCCGCCAGCCCCCGCCCCACAGCAAAACGGCCCCCGGATCGCTCCGGGGGCCGTTCTGTTAGGCGACGACATCCGTCTGGCCTCAAGTAGCGCGTGAGCGCGTTAGGCCAAAAGAATGATTACTCGATGATCTTGGCGACGACGCCGGCGCCGACGGTGCGGCCGCCTTCACGGATGGCGAAGCGCAGGCCCTGGTCCATGGCGATCGGGGTGATCAGTTCGACGTTCAGCTCGGCGTTGTCGCCGGGCATGATCATTTCGACGCCTTCCTTCAGCTGCACGATGCCGGTCACGTCGGTCGTGCGGAAGTAGAACTGCGGGCGATAGTTGGTGAAGAACGGGGTGTGACGGCCGCCTTCTTCCTTGGTCAGGATGTAGGCCTCGGCCAGGAACTTGGTGTGCGGGGTGATCGAACCCGGCTTGCACAGAACCTGACCGCGCTCGACGTCTTCACGCTTGGTGCCGCGCAGCAGAACGCCGACGTTGTCGCCCGCCTGACCCTGGTCCAGCAGCTTGCGGAACATTTCGACGCCGGTGCAGGTCGTCTTCTGGACCGGGCGGATGCCGACGATCTCGACTTCTTCACCGACCTTGACGATGCCCTTTTCGACGCGGCCCGTGACCACGGTGCCGCGGCCCGAGATCGAGAAGACGTCTTCGACCGGCATCAGGAAGGGCAGGTCGACCGGACGTTCCGGCTGCGGGATGTAGCTGTCGACGGTTTCCATCAGGGCCAGAACGCGCTGTTCGCCGATTTCCGGGTTCACACCGTCGGTCGCGGCCTTGGCCGAACCCTTGGTGATCGGAATATCGTCGCCCGGGAACTGGTACGACGAGAGCAGCTCGCGCACTTCCATCTCGACCAGTTCCAGCAGTTCTTCGTCGTCGACCAGGTCGACCTTGTTCATGAAGACCACCAGGGCCGGCACGCCGACCTGACGGGCCAGCAGGATGTGCTCGCGGGTCTGCGGCATCGGGCCGTCGGCGGCCGAAACCACCAGGATCGCGCCGTCCATCTGCGCCGCGCCGGTGATCATGTTCTTCACATAGTCGGCGTGGCCGGGGCAGTCGACGTGGGCGTAGTGACGGTTGGCCGTCTCATACTCGACGTGCGCCGTGTTGATCGTGATGCCGCGGGCCTTTTCTTCCGGCGCAGCATCGATGTCCGCATAGGCCATAGCCTTGGCGCCGCCGGCCTTCGCCAGCGTCATCGTGATCGCCGCCGTCAGCGTCGTCTTGCCGTGGTCAACGTGGCCGATCGTGCCGATGTTGCAGTGCGGCTTCGTGCGTTCGAACTTTTCCTTGGCCATGGCCAAACTCCTGATGGCCCGGGTTGAGGGGCGCGATGCTGATCAAAAAACCTGGAGCGGGTAGACGGGATCGAACCGACATCCTCAGCTTGGAAGGCTGCTGCACTACCATTGTGCTATACCCGCGCGGAGACTGCGGAAGTTCTTGGGGAACGCCGCAGCCGGTTCCTCTCCGTCGTCCTGATCCATCGTATCCGTCAAGGCGCGTGGTGGGGGAAGAAGGACTCGAACCTTCGAAGCTTACGCAGGGGATTTACAGTCCCCCCCCTTTGCCACTCGGGACATTCCCCCAGCGCGCCTTGTCGAACCGATGGACCCCTCGTTCCGCCCTTAATCAAGCGGGACGAAACAAAAGCCTTCGGCTTGTCGCCTCCTCTAGGATAGAGGGGGCGCCCAGACCCGAAAGCCCTTGGGGCTCCAAATCGGAGGGCGTCTTATAGTGTCGTCGAAAACAGAACGCAACGACCGTAAAAGCGGTAAAAAACCGGTCTTCGGAAACCGGTCTTCCGGCCCGCGCGAAAAGGGGCAAAAGCCCGTCACACAAGGCTTTTCCAGCCGCGAGGAGCCCCCTCGCGCGCCCCGTTCGGCGGACCGGAGCAAGTCCGACGCCGATAATTTTCTCTGGGGCCGTCATCCGGTCCTGGCCGCGCTGGCGAATCCCGCGCGTCGCGGCATGGGCCGGTTGCTGGCCACGGCCGAGCGCGCCGCCGAGATCGAACAGGGCCAACTGGCCCACGGCCACAAGATCGAGGTCGTCGAGGTTCAGGCCCTGACCCGGATGCTGCCGGCCGGCGCCGTCCACCAGGGCCTGGCCTTCAAGGTTCAGCCGCTGGAGGGCGTTTCGCTGGAAGAGCTGGCCGAGCCGGCCCAGGGCGTCATCGTCATGCTGGACCAACTGACGGATCCCCAGAACGTCGGCGCCATCTTCCGCTCGGCCCTGGCCTTCGGCGCGCGGGGCATCGTCGTCCAGGACCGCCACGCCCCCGCCCTGGCCGGCGCCCTGGCCAAGGCGGCCGTCGGCGCCACCGAACGCCTGCCGCATGCCCGGGTGACGAACCTGTCGCGGGCGCTGGAACGACTGGCTGACCTGGGCTGGCGCGCCGTCGGCCTGGACGGAACGGGAGAACAGACGCTGGAGGAGGCTTTGGACCGCCAGCCGACCGTCCTGGTGATGGGGTCGGAGGGCGACGGCATCCGCCGACTGGTGGCTGAACACTGCGATGTCCTGGCCAAGATCCCCATGCCCGGCGGATTCGAGAGCCTGAACGTCTCCAACGCCGCCGCCGTCGCACTTTATGAAGCCGCGCGCGCGCAACGCGGCTGACAGACGGCCGCACCGGCGTTAAGGAGCGGACATGGAATTTCTCTCGTCTCCCGAACTCGCCAGCCAGGCCACGGCGCTGGGCCAGGTCCTGCTGATGGACCTGGTCCTCGCCGGCGACAACGCCGTCGCCGTGGGCCTGGCCGCCGCCGCCCTGCCCCAGGATCAGCGCAAGAAGGCCATTCTGATCGGTCTGGCCGCCGCCGTCGTCATGCGCATCGGCTTCGCCCTGATCACGGTCCAGCTTCTGGCCCTGGTCGGCCTGCTGCTGGCCGGCGGGCTGCTGCTGCTGTGGGTCTGCTGGAAGATGTGGCGCGAACTGCAGGAGCAGCGCACCCACGACCAGGCCGAGGCGGAGAAGGAGCTCGAGCTCGCCATGAGCATCGAGCACGGCACCGGCCCCTCGCCCGAAGAACTGGGGCTCAAGCGCAAGTCGTTCGGCGCCGCCCTGCTCCAGATCATGGTCGCCGACATCACCATGTCGCTGGACAATGTGCTGGCCGTCGCCGGCGCCGCTCATGAACATCCGTGGATCATGGTCTTCGGCCTGATCCTGTCCATCGCCCTGATGGGGGTGGCGGCGACCTTCATCGCCAAACTGCTGCACCGTTTCCGCTGGATCGGCTATATCGGCCTGGTCGTCGTGCTGTATGTCGCCCTCCACATGATCTGGGACGGCGCCCGCCAGGTGGTGGTCCGCACCGGCAATATGGATGAGTTCAACGCCTCCGCCCCGGCCTTCATCGAGATCAGTCCCGAGGAAGCCGCCAAACACCTGGGCCACAAGCGCACCGAGACCAGCCCGACCCCGGCCCCGGCCGAACCCGCCGCGCCTGCGCCGACGCCCGCGCCATGACCGTCGCCACGGTCGATGTCGAAACGGCCGCCGCCTGGCTGCGCGCGGGCGAGGCCGTTCTGATCGACGTGCGTGAGGCGGACGAGTTCGCCGCCGCCCGCATCGACGGCGCGATTCTGGCCCCCCTCAGCGCCATGCCCGCCGCCTGGGAGGCGCTGGACCTCCCGGCGGATCGCCGGATCATCGTCATGTGCCTGCGCGGCGGCCGCAGTCACCAGGTCTGCGCCTTCGTCGGCCCGACCGGCCCCGAGGGCCAGCCCCTGTTCAACCTGACCGGCGGCATCCAGGACTGGCGCGCCGCCGGTCTGCCGATCATCGAGGCCTAGGCCGCTTCGGAATACTGGTCGAACGCCCTCAGGGCGTCGGCCGCGTACATCAGGGCCGGCCCGCCGCCCATATAGACGCACATCGCCATGGCCTCGGCGATCTCGTCGCGCGTGGCTCCCAGATCCTTCAGCGCCTTGGCGTGAAAGCCGATGCAGCCGTCGCACCGCTGCGTCACCCCGATGGACAGGGCGATCAGTTCCTTGGTCTTCTTGTCCAGCGCCCCTTCGGCCGTGGCCGACTTCGCCAGTTCCGAAAAGGCCTGCATCGGCCCGGGCTGCAGCCGGCGCAGTTCGCCGATGTAGGTCGAGATGTCGCGGGTCAGCGCCGCATAGTCCTTGGCCATGACAGCCTCCTTCTCAATTCATATTTTTACGATATGAGACGAGCATGGAATGTAAAGACGCCTTGACGGTGAAATTGTCCCACGCTCTTCCGCAGCGCGTGGACGACGCCTCCGCCTTTCTGAAGGGTCTGGCCAATCCCCACCGGCTGATGATCCTGTGCGCCCTGGCCCAGGGCGAGCGGAACGTCTCGGCCCTGATCGCCGAAACGGGCGTGGCGCCCGCCTCCATGTCGCAGCATCTGTCCAAGCTGAAGGACGAGGGGGTGGTGGATTGCCGCCGCGACCACCGCACCCTGACCTATTTCATCGCCCATCCCGCGACGATCCAGATCATGGCCGTGCTGTACGACCATTTCTGCGCGCGCGACGACGCCTGACCGGGCGCGGCTTTGCGCCGCCCCCAGGGCGCTCAAGCGTAGAGTTTAATCCGTTGTCCCTGCCTTCAGGGGGAACCGGCCGTTCGGCTTAGTCCGCCCCGCCGAACCGTTCGGACCATTCGGCCACCTGGGCGTCCTCGATCTTGGCGAACAGAACGCCCTGGGCCGCCACGGCCTGACCGACGGCCAGGCTGTTCAGCACATCCTCGTCAGCCCCGGGCCAGCTCAGGTCGCTGGACCCGACCGACGCCGCGATCTTCTCGGCCGAGAAGGGCAGGATCGGCGCCGCCAGACGCGCGAACAGGGCCACCAGATTTAGCCCGGTCCGCACACCCACCGCCGCGCGGTCGCGGTCGGTCTTCAACGCCGTCCAGGGCGCCGCGACCTGCAGATATTCGTTGCCCAGCACCCAGACGGCGCGCAGCGCGGACGCGGCCTTGCGGAACTCCATGGCCTCGAACTGTTCGGTCGCCTCGGCGATTCCCGCCTTGATGTCGGCTTCCAGCTGGATCTCGACCGGACCCGCCTCGCCGCCCTCGGGCACGACGCCGTCGAACTTGGACTCGGCGAATTTGACGATCCGGTTGACGAAATTCCCCAGCACATCGGCCAGGTCCTTGTTGGTCGAGGCCTGGAAATCCTCCCAGGTGAAGGCCGAGTCCGCGTGTTCCGGCCCATAGGCCGTCAGGCGCCAGCGCCAGTAGTCGGCCGGCAGCAGCTCCAGCGCCTGGTCCATGAAGACGCCGCGTTTCTGGCTGGTCGAGAATTTGCCGCCGTACCAGTTCAACCAGTTGAAGGCCTTCAACTGGTCCACCGTCTTCCACGGCTCGCCCGAGCCGATGATGGTCGCCGGGAAGCTGACGGTGTGGAAGGCGACATTGTCCTTGCCCATGAACTGGACATAGCGGACGTCCTCGGCCCCCTCGTCCAGACGCCACCAGTCGCGCCACGATCCGCCGGTCGCCTCGGCCCATTCCTCGGTCGCGGCGATATATTCGATGGGGGCGTCGAACCAGACGTAGAAGACCTTGTCCTCCATGCCGGGGCGGGGGAAGCCGTCCTTCAGCACCGGCACGCCCCAGGCCAGGTCGCGGGTGATGCCGCGGTCGATCAGCCCCTCGTCCAGATGCTTGTAGGCGATGGACTTGGCCAGCACCTGCCAGCCGGTCTTGCTGTCGACCCAGGCGCGGATCTGGGGCTCGATCCTGGTCTGGAGCAAGTAAAGGTGGCGGGTGTCGCGCACCTCCAGGTTCTTGGAGCCCGACACCGACGAATAGGGATCGATAAGGTCGGTCGGATCCAGCAGCCGCCCGCAGTTGTCGCACTGATCGCCCCGCGCCCCGACATGGCCGCAGTGCGGGCAGGTGCCCTCGACATAGCGGTCGGGCAGGAAGCGGGCGTCGTCGATCGAATAGATCATCCGATCCACCCGCTCCTCGATCAGGCCGTTCTTCTCCAGGGCCTCGGCGAAATGCTGGGTCAGGCGATGGTTCTGCGGGTTCGACGACCGGCCGAACCAGTCATAGCTCAGGCCGAAGGCCTGGCCGGCCGCCTTCTGGATCTCGTGCTGCTCGTCGCAATAGGTGCGCACGTCCTGGCCGGCGGCGGCGGCGGCCAGCTCGGCCGGGGTGCCGTGCTCGTCGGTGGCGCAGATGTAGAGGACCTCATGCCGGCTTCCATCAGGAAGAACTTGGGCCCGCTTGAACCGCGCCCAGACGTCGGCCGGCAACATCGAGCCCGCCAGATTCCCCAGGTGCTTGATGCCGTTGATGTAGGGCAGCGCCGAGGTGATGAGGATGCGGGCCATGATCGTCCAGGAGTTCGGGGAAGCGCAGGGATATAGAGAGCGGAAGCGGCGACGTCACCTCTCCCTCCCCTACATGGGGAGGGAGATTCTATGGCAGGCGCCGCGCCACCCTGACGAACCGCCCGGTCAGCAGGACAGACGAGGCCAGGCTGGCGATCACCACCGCCCAGACCAGACCGTCGACGCCCATCCGGTGCGCCAGAATCCAGCCCAGCGGCATCATCACCGCCCCATAGGCCACGAAATGCATGATCGTGGGCCACCAGACGTCGCCCGCCGCCCGGTTCGCCTGGGCCGCCACCACCTGGATTCCGTCCGCGACGAAGAACAGGGTCGCCAGCACCAGGGCCGGGGCGGCGATGGCCAGCAGCACCGGATCGCGATTGTAGGCGCCCACGATCAGATGCGCGCTGGGCCACACCAGCAGGGCGACGATGAAGGTCATGGCGCTGACCACCCCCAGCCCGACCAGACCCGCCCGCAACACCCCTCGCCCGTCGCCCGCCCCATAGCTGCGGCCCACCAGCACCGCCGTCGCCGACGACAGCCCCATGGGCAGCATGAAGACGATGGCCGAGACGTTCAGCACCACCGCCCAGGCCGCCGTCTCCGCGGCGCCGATCTGGCCGGCGAAGAAGGTGAAGCCGGAAAAGGCCCCGACCTCGATGAAATAGGACGCGCCGGCGCCCAGCCCTACCTTGACCTGTTCACGCGCCGCCTTGGGGTCGCGTTCGGGCTTGTCGAAGATACCCAGCGCCCGCGCCTCGGGCAGGCGCAGGATATAGACCACCAGGAAGATCGCCAGCGCCGCCCGCGCCCCGAACGTCGCCCAGGCCGAGGCGAAGGCGCCGTCGAAGCCGATGCCCAGCAGGTCCGGCACCAGCACGATATTGAGCGCCAGATTGACCCCGTTGGCGATCCACATGGCCACCATGCCGGGCTTGGGCCGTCCCAGGGCCTCCAGGAAGAACTGGCCCGTCACCGAGATCAGATAGAAGGGCATGGACAGGGCGAAGACCACCAGGGCCGGCCCCGCCCCCTCGGCCAGTCCGTCCTCCAGCCCGATCTTGCCCAGGCCCCACGGCCCCACGGCGATCAGGGCGATCATCGACACCACCCCGATCTGCAGCGAATAGGTCATGCCCCGCCGCAGCACAGACCCGACCGCGTGCCGACGTCCCTCGCCCAGCATCCGCGCGGTCATCACCTGCACGCCCAGCATCAGGCCCACCGCCGTCGTCACCACGATCGAGGTCGGCGCCCAGGCCAGCGAATGGAAGGCCAGTTCCTTGCTGGAGAAATTCCCCACCACGATGGCGTCCGTCAGCCCCATGGTCATGATGCCGATCCGCGCCAGGATCACCGGCCATGCCAGGTGCAGCAGGTCGCGAAAGGCGGAACGGGTCTGGAAACTGAGCGCGATCATCGGAGCCGGCACAGGCCACGCCCGACCGCCCCGGTCAACACCCAAAAACCGTGTGGCTCTGGCCTACCAGGCGCCCAGTTCGCGAAGCTGGCGCACCAGTTCCTCCGGCGCCTCGCCCGCGTCGAGGTCGGTCAGATCGACCGGCGCGTCCTTGGGCTCGAAATAGCGCCAGCCCTGGAAAGGCCGGCGCGCCATTGGCGCCGTGCGAACGACCTTGGGCTCCAGCGTGATCTCGCACCGGCTCTGCTTGCCCTCGCCCAGGGTGGCGATGTCGAGCACGCGCTGGCGGCAGACGATCACGCCCTTGACCACCCAGTACAGCGACCCGCCGTCCTCGATCTCGGGCGCGCGTTTCGGCGTCATCCGGGTATGGACCACCAGCGGCCCGCCCTTGGCCGCACGGGCCTCCAGCCAGTCGACGTCGGGAACCCCGACGCCCAGTTTGATCATGTGAAGCGGCATGGCGCCCACGTAGTCGCCCTTATCCGCCTTGGCCAGATTCTTTAACGACGAAGCCGGATCATGGCCCGCGCGCTACCGGACGCCACGGAACCAGTATGTACGGATTGATCACGCGCCTGACCGCATACCCGGGTCGCCGCGACGAACTCGCTCTGCTCCTGATGGACCCCGCCGTCAGGAAGCACGGCTGTCATTCCTATATCGTCGCGCACGATCTGGTCGACGCCGACGTCCTCTGGGTCACGGAGGTCTGGGCCGATCAGCCGACCCATCTGTCCTGGAGCGAGGATCTGCGTCAAAGCGGCGCCTGGCGCCCCATCTACGGCCTGATGGCCAAGATGGACGACTCGATCCAGACGCGGCCTCTCGGCGGCATCGGGCTTTAGTCCGCCGCCTTCACCACCGCCAGAACCGCCGCCTCGACCACCTGATCGCCCACAGCCGCCACATGCTCGACGACCCCGTCGAAGGGCGCCGTCAGGGCATGCTCCATCTTCATCGCCTCCAGCACCACGACGGGCTGGCCCTTGGCGACGACGTCACCCGCCTTCGCGGGTACGGCGACGATCTTGCCGGGCATGGGGGCGCGAAGGGCGCCGTCGGAGACCGCTCCGGCGCCTGAGCCCACGGCGGCGCGATGCGGAGTCACCCGGCGCGCCTCGCCGTCCACGAACAGGACGAAGCCGTCATCGATCACCTGATAGCCGAACAGCGCCTCGCCGGCCTGCACCTGGTCGAATCCGATCTGGGCCGTCCTTCCCTCGGCGCCGCGCCATCCCGCCTCGACCGGGGTCACGGCCCCAGACACGCCCCGGCCGTCCACATGCGCCCAGACCATCGTCTGAGCGGGCGCGTTCAGACGAACCCCATACGACAGGCCCGGCTGGCCGCCCCAGGGGCTGAACCGGTCAGACCCGGCCGCCTCTCCATCGCTCGCCGCCTCCGCGATCAGGGTCAGGGCCGCCAGCGTCGCCTCGGCGGTCTCGACCGGCTGCAGCGCCGCCTCCTCCGCCGCGATGAACCCCGTATCCACATCCCCCGTCACGAAGCGCGGATGGTCCAAACAGCGTTTCAGGAAGCCCGCATTGGTCTTGACCGGCCAGACCTCGACCTCGCCCGCCGCCTCGGCCAGCCGCGCCGCCGCCGCCTCGCGCGTGTCCTCATGCACGATCAGCTTGGCGATCATCGGATCGTAGAACTGGCTGACCTCGCCGCCCTGTTCCACGCCGGTATCGACGCGAATTCCGTCCGGCATGACGAAATGCTCCAGCCGCCCGATCGACGGCAGGAAACCGTTCGCCGGATCCTCGGCATAGAGGCGCGCCTCCATGGCCCAGCCGTTCAGCTTGATCTGATCCTGCTTCAGCGGCAGGGGCTCGCCCGCCGCCACGCGGAACTGCCATTCGACCAGATCGACGCCGGTCACGCTTTCCGTCACCGGATGCTCGACCTGCAGCCGGGTGTTCATCTCCATGAACCAGATCCCGTCCGCCTTCAGCCCGTCCGAGGCGTCGGCGATGAATTCGATGGTCCCGGCCCCGACATAGTTGACCGCCTTGGCCGCCTTGATCGCCGCGCCCGTCACGGCGGCCCGCACGGCCTCGCTCATGCCCGGCGCCGGCGCCTCTTCGATCACCTTCTGGTGGCGGCGTTGCAGCGAACAGTCCCGCTCGAACAGATGAACCACATCCCCGTGCCGATCCCCGAACACCTGCACCTCGATATGGCGCGGGCGGGTGATGTAGCGTTCGATCAGCACCCGGTCGTCGCCGAAGGCCGCGGCCCCCTCGCGCTTGGCGCTGGCCAGACCAGCGGCGAAATCGGCCGGATCATCGACCCGTTTCATCCCCTTGCCGCCGCCGCCCGCCACCGCCTTGATCAGCACCGGATAGCCGATCCGCGCCGCCTCGGCCGTCAGGGTCGCTTCCGACTGGTCCGCGCCCTGATAGCCCGGCGTCACCGGCACCCCGGCCTGGATCATCAGTTCCTTGGCCGCGTCTTTCAGCCCCATGGCCCGGATCGAGGCCGGGTCCGGTCCGATCCAGATCAGACCCGCCGCTGCAACAGCTTCCGCAAAGTCCGCGTTTTCGCTCAGGAATCCGTAACCGGGATGGATCGCCTCCGCCCCCGTCGCCTTGGCCGCCGCCAGCACCTTGGCGCCGTCCAGATAGCTCTCGCGCGCCGCCGCCGGCCCGATCCGCACCGCCTCGTCGGCCTCGCGCACATGCAGGGCCTGGGCGTCGGCCTCGGAATAGACGGCGATGGTGCGTAACCCCATCCGCTTGGCGGTGCGGAAGACACGACAGGCGATTTCGCCGCGATTGGCGACCAGGACGGACTTGAACATGACGCGTTCTTAGCGAGGCGCGGCGGCTGTGTCTTCACCTCCCCATCGGCGAAGGCCGATGGGGAGGACAGATCGCGCAGCGATCAAGCGGGGGTGCCTCGGTCTCAGACAGACCTACGCCTTCACCACCCCTTCGCCCCCTCCTGGCGACCTACGGCCGCCGGTCCTCCCCGTTCGCCTTCGCGAACAGGGAGGTGAAGTTTCCCTCGCCTTCCGCTATCCCTCCCCCATGTCCCTGCGCCCCCTCTTCGTCACCCAGGTCTATGAAGCCTCCCTCGCCGAGGGCCGAGGCTGGGCCGAGTTCAACGAGCAACTGATCGACGTCGTCCGCATGATGGCCGAGGAGGATGCGGCCGGCCGCCGCTGGTGCCGCGACAACGCCTATCGCGGCTACACCTCCTACGCCTCGCTGAACGACCTGCCCCAGCGCTTCCCCGAGTTCGCCGAGTTGAAACGGCACCTCGACCGGCACGCCGTCGCCTACGCCAAGGCCCTGAATTTCGACCTGGCCCGCAAGCCCCGGCTCGACAATCTCTGGGTCAACATCCTCAAGCCCGGCGGCGGCCACACCAGCCATATCCACCCTCACGCCTTCCTGTCGGGCACCGTCTATATCGACATCCCTGACGGCGCCTCGTCGCTGAAACTGGAAGACCCCCGCCTGCCCTTCATGATGGCCCGCCCCTCCGTCACCGAGGACGCGACCGAGGCCGAACGCCCCTTCGTCTATCTGACGCCCCGCCCCGGCACGATCCTGATGTGGGAAAGCTGGCTGCGCCACGAGGTCCCGACCAACCAGGCCAAGTCCGACCGCATCTCGATCAGCTTCAACTACGCCTGAGACGAACTTCCGCCCCATTCCAGCGTCGCCCCGATTGAATGGCGCGCTGTCTCGGGACCCCCGTAGGGGTGGAGGGGCTCTTGGCGCCCCACCAACTTTTCCGAAGCGTTTGCCCCCTCCGTCACGGCGCTTTGCGCCGCGCCACCTCCCCCAAGGGGGGAGGAATGCGAACACCAAAATCCTCCCCCTCTGGGGGAGGTGGATCGCCGGCGAAGCCGGCGAGACGGAGGGGGCCCGAACGGGTCCAACTGTCACAATGACGCTGGGTCCATCCCCGTGAATCCAAGGGCTTGTCAGTTTCTCGCCCCGACTTCCCCGCCAGGGTTTCCCCACCCCCTATAATCACGCCCGGTCTCGTCGCTTGGAGGGCTCGTAAGGCCTGCGACCTTGCGGCGGCGGGAGCGGATGGAACGGGAGCGGGGGGGGCAACTCCTCCGCGCCGACGGCGTCTCCGGACGTCGCCGGAGGGTCGAGGGGGATACTCGGCCGCACTCGGGACGGGGTTTCGCAGACCCTGCCGACCCGTCGCAGGCTTATGGGGTTAGGCGATAAGACCGCCACCGCTCGGCGCCCCGAGCTTGCAGGCCAACCAACCGCGCGGGGCGTCAAACCTTCGTCGAAACGGTAACCAAAACACAAAACTCCGGGCGAAGGCCCGGCGCCCCGCCCAGCCCTCCATGAACTTCGCAGCGAAAGCGCGGGGACGATCAGTCGCGTCCGGTCTTTCTCAACAGCCTGTCCCGCGCCGCATTGACCCGCGTCGCCAGGCCCTCGGTTCCGCCCTGGTCGGGGTGGGCGCGGCCCATGGCCTTTTTCCAGGCCGTGCGGATCTCGGCCTCGGTCGCGCCGGGACGCACGCCCAGAACGGCGCGGGCGTCGGCTTCGCTGATCGGTTCGGATCGCACCACGGGCCGGATGCGCGACGACCAGGCCAGATACAGCCCCGCCGTCGCCAGCACGCCCGCCCACAGCCAGGCGCCGCGAAACGCCGACAAGGCGCCTCCGGCCAGCAGCACCGATCCCAGCAGGGTCGCCGTCACGCGCCAATGGGCCCGGCCGCGCCGCTCGGTCTGGCGGCCCAGCCGCACCAGGGCCCAGACGGCGATCGCCGCCAGGGCCAGCCAGATCAGGCTCATGCGGTCAAATCGCCTTTCAGGCGGCCACGTCCAGAGGCGCCAGGGCCTGTTCCAGACCCATGGCCTTCATCAGGTTGCGCAGTTCCTGGCGCGCCGCGACATGGGCCAGGGACACGGCCACCGGACGGATGTCGTTCGACAGGTCGGCGACGGTCAGGCCGAACGGGAACAGTTCGCGATAGATGACCCGGTCGCGCAGGCCCGGCCCGACGCGGAAGCCGACCCGTTTGGCCAGCTTGTTCATCCGCTCTTCCAGGCGTTTGCGGTTGCGCGCCTCGGCCACGGCCAGGCGATTGGTCACCACCAGCCAGTCGATGGTGGCGTTCCGGCCCTGGCTGATCGCCCGGACCTTGCGCGCCTCCCAGACGCTTTCGGAATAGATCGAGGGCTTCAGCAGATCCAGCGACACGGGGTCCACCTCGCCCAGCAGGTCGAAGTCGACGAAACTGTCGTTCATCGGCGTCACGATCTGGTCGGCCCGCGCGTGGGCCGCGCTGGACACGGCGGTGTCGCCGCCGGGGGTGTCGATCAGGATGGCGTCCACGCCCGCCGCCACGGCCTCGTCGAAGGCGCGTTCGAAGGCGGCGATCTGCTCGTCCACCCCGCCCTTGGCCAGAGCCTTGCCGTCGCCCATGTCGGGCATGAAGGGCTGGGGCAATTCCTGCCTGTTCGCCGCCAGCCAGGCCAGGCGATTGGTGAAGAACCGCTGCATCGACCGCTGGCGCAGGTCCAGATCGATGATCGCGACAGAGCGCCCCGCATGCAGCAGGCCGGTGACGATATGGATCGCCAGGGTGGACTTGCCCGCCCCGCCCTTCTCGTTGCCGAGGACGATCACGTGAGGCTGCGTCATGGAGGAAACCCTCTGTGGCGACCGACGCGACTCAACACTGCGCGGCCTTCGGACGGGGCAGAGTCGGCGCACCGGCCGCAAACGTCAACGAGGCGTTAACGCGTAGCTGTGGACTTCAGCCCCAAGTTCAGCCGGCGCGGCGGCACCACGGGTCCGCCACCTGGGCGGCGGCGCACAGGGCGGACGCGGCCTCGACCGGAATCGGCCCGACCTTCAGCCGCGTCAGGCTGCGGCCGTTGACCTCGACGCCCTCGAACACCGGCGACAGGTTCGACAGGCTGGCGCGGGCCTTCAGCTGCGTCCAGGCGGCCTGCGCCCCGGCCCGGCTGGAATAGGCGCCCAGCTGGACCATGCGGCCTTCGGCGCGCGGCCCCGCGCCAACGACGGCGGGGCGCAGCTTGGGCGGCTCGCTCCGCGCGACAGCCTGTTCGACCATGGCCCTGGCCACGACCGGCGCAGCGGCGCGCAGGGCCGGCTCGACCGCCGGCTCCGCCATACGCGTCACGGCGCCGCGCAGGCCGTCTTCGCTCTTGTCTTCGGCCAACGCCAGAGAGCCGCCCCGGCTCAGGACGTCCCGCGCATCCCACATCTGATGCGGCGTGAGCACCGCCACATGGACGGGCGAGAATTTGGCGGGACGCAAGCCCTGGGCCTGCGCTGTCTGACGCGACGCCGCGCCGGGACCGATGGCCTTGGGATCCAGCGGGATGTCGATGGCGGCCACGCGCTCGGCCATCGCCTGGAAACTCTGGCGGTCGCCCTCGGCCGCCCCACAGCCGGGAAGGGCCAAGGTAAGCGCGATCAGAACTGGACGGGTCGCTCGTGCTGGCGTCATAAACACGACCCTAGCCGCCAGGGTTTGAAGTCTGGTGCATCAACACGCTTAAGCCAAAGGGTTAACCGCTTCACCATGACCGAGCCTGCGTCCCTCCCCGTCGTCCGCACCGTGGCGGAACTGCGCGCCGTCGTGCGTGACTGGAAAAGACAAGGCCTGACCGTCGGCATGGTTCCGACCATGGGCGCCCTGCACGAAGGCCATCTGACCCTGGTGCACGAGGCCGGCCGCCGCGCCGACCGCGTCGTGGCCTCCAACTTCGTCAATCCGACCCAGTTCGCCGCCAACGAGGACCTGGGTCGCTATCCTCGCCGTCAGGAGGAGGACGCCCGGCTGCTGGCCGGCGCCGGCTGCCATCTGATGTTCGCCCCGACGCCGGAGGAAATGTACCCGCAGGGCTTCGCCACCAGCGTCGCCGTGGCCGGGCCTGCGCTTGGGCTGGAAGGCGATTTCCGGCCCCAGATGTTCGGCGGGGTCGCCCTGATCGTGACCAAGCTGTTCAACCAGGTCCAGCCCGACGTCGCCGTGTTCGGCGAGAAGGACTATCAGCAGCTGATGGTGATCCGTCGCTTCGTCCGCGACCTGGACCTGCCGGTCGAGATCATCGGCGCCCCGACCCAGCGGGATGAGACCGGTCTGGCCCTGTCTTCGCGCAACGACTATCTGTCCGACGCCGAACTGGCCGTCGCCCGCCGCCTGAACGTGATCCTGGCCGAGGCCGCCGCCGGCGCCGCCGCGGGCCGCCCCCTGCCCGGCGTCGAACGGGACGCCTATTCCGCCATCCTCAAGGCCGGGTTCGAACGGATCGACTATGTCGCCGTTCGCCATGCCGAAGACCTGTCGCCGTTCCGCGACGGCGTCGTCGACGCCCCGGCGCGCATCCTGGCCGCCGCCTGGCTGGGCAAGACCCGGCTGATCGACAACCGCGCCGTCTGAGCTCAAGACAAAAAGAACCCGACGCGGACGCCGGGTTGAAAAAGGTTCGGTGATGGTGCGTCCCAAAAAGGGACAGGTCCTTCATTGGACGCTTCGGTTAACAACTTCCTAAGTTCGGCGCCCTAGGCGCCGCGATCCGGAAGCCAGACGGTCTGACGGCCGCTGGGTCCCGTCGGCCAGGTCAGTCGCCAGCCTTCGCCTGCCCGCACCGGGGTGAAGTCCGACTGGGCGCCCAATCCGGGAAAGGCGAACCGCGTCCCGTCGACGTCGATCGTGGCGGCCCCGCCGCCCGGCGCCCTGGCCCGCCAGCGCCCGCCCGGTCCGCGCATGACCTCCGCGCGCTCCCCGTCAATCAGAACGACCGGGGGCGCGCCGTTCGATCGGCCGGACACGATGACCGCCGATCCATCGGAATCGACCGCGTCAAGCGCGCCTTGACCGTCCAGCCGCACCGTCGGCTCGCCGGCCGCGACCAGCACGATAGGCCCCGCCCCGCCCCGGATCAGCACCAGAGTCTCGGGAGACGGCGCGGCGTCCTCGCCGACCTGAACCTCGGGCGTCAGCCGGATGTCCCCCGGCGCGGCCGGAACGCGCAGCTCGAATCGTCCCGTAGCGTCGGCGCCGACCGCCACCGCCGCCCCGTCGGCCCCGCGTAGCACCACGCGGGCGTCCGGCCCCGCCCGGCCCTGAACCAGGATCATCGCCCCGTCGCGCCTTGCGGTCTGAACATGAGGAGGCTGCACCCAGGGGGAGGTCGCCTCGGCGTCCGCCGCGCGCGGCGCGCCCTCGCCGTCCCGGGAACAGGCCGACAGGGCCGCGACCATAGTCACGGATACGGCGGCCATGGCGATGATCCGACGTTTCATCCTGCGTCCCGACGATATAAGGCTGGCGGCCAAGCGCCCGGGGATTCTGTTACCCCGACCGCCGCCGGTTTGGCCATGGGCCGACCCAGCATTCGTTCAGTTGAGGCTCCATGTCCCTGCCCCCCGTTTTGATCCAGCCCTTCGACGGCCCGTCCGTCTGCCTGTTCTGCGGCTCTTCCGACCGCGCCGATCCCGCCTACACCGAGGCCGCCCGCGCCTTCGGCAGGGCCACCGCCGAGGCGGGCTGGCGTCTGGTCTATGGCGGCGGCGGCGTGGGCCTGATGGGCGCCTCGGCGCGCGGCGCCCATGACGCCGGCGGCCGTGTCGTCGGCATCATGCCGGCCTTCCTGCGCAGCCGCGAACGCCTGTTCGACGAGGTCGAGACCGTCGTCGTCACCTCGATGCACGAGCGCAAACAGCTGATGTACGATCAGTCCGACGCCTTCGTCGTCGCGCCCGGCGGCATCGGCACCCTGGAAGAAGTCGTGGAACTGCTGTCGTGGAAACGGCTGGACCTGCACCAGAAGCCGGTTGTCTTCCTGAACCTGAACGGCTTCTGGGAAGGCTTCTTCGCCCTGATGCGTCACAGCGTGGACGAAGGCATGACCCCCGCCTCCTTCCTTGACGCCTGGACGGTGGCGGAGTCGGTGGAAGAGGCCATGGTGCTGATCCAGGGTGCCCCCGACACGGCCGTGCAGCAATATGATCGCCGATAGGTGATCGGCGCTAACAAATAATGCGGGCGCGTCTTGACAGTTTTTATCGAAAACTGACATTGGCGCGACGGCACGACGCCGTTCTTCAATCCGGAGACTTGCTCATGCGCGCCCTGCTCATCGCCGCCGCCCTGTTCGCGGCTGCCCCGGCCGTGGCCCAGGCCCCCGCCGCCACCCGCCTGACCCTGGCCGATTCGGCCAAAGCGCCGGCCCGCGCCACCATCATCGACGGCGCCCGCTGGTCCTGCGAAGGCGCGGCCTGCACCGCCTCGGGCGGCACGGAACAGCCGGCGACGCGCGCCTGCCGCCGCGTGGTGCAGAAGTTCGGCCCCGTGACCGCCTTCACCTACAAGGGAACCGAGCTGAGCGCCGAAGAACTGGCGGTCTGCAACGCCTGATCGGGCGGGGGCGGCCTTAGGCCGCCTCGCCTTTCAGCCGCCGCTGAATGGTCTCACGACCGATCAGCGGCGCCATGGCCGCCATGTCCGGCCCATGCGCCTGACCCGTCAGGGCCAGACGCAACGGCATGAACAGGGCCTTGCCCTTGGCGCCGGTCTCGGTCTTGACGGCGTTGGTCCAAGCGGACCAGGCGGTGTCGTCGATCACTTCCGGCAGCAAGGCGGCGGCGGCGTCGATGAAGGCGGCGTCCTCGATCACCGGCTGGATCGGCCCGCGCACGATCTTCGCCATTTCAACCACATCGGCGAACCTGCTGAGGTTGCCCCGCACCACCGACCAGAAGGCCTCGCCCAGGTCGGCGTCCAGCGCCTGTAGCCGCGGCTGGGCCGTGAGGTAGTCCATGACGTGCAGCGCCTGGGCGTTCAGCCGGTCCAGGTCCGCCGTGTCGTAGCGCGCCGGCGAACGTCCCATCTTGGTGAAGGCGAAACTGGCGCCCAGAGCCTGCACCGACTCGGCCACTTCCAGCGGGTCCGAGGTGCCGATCCGGCCCAGGTGGCTGGTGATGGCGATCGGCTCATAGCCCTGGTCGCGCATGTCGCTGATCGACAGCGAACCCAGACGTTTCGACAGGGCCGCGCCGTCGGCGCCGACCAGCAACGGCATATGGGCGAAGCCGGGAATCGTCGCGCCCAGGGCTTCGAAGATCTCGATCTGGGCGCCGGTGTTGGTGACGTGGTCCTCGCCCCGGATGATGTGGCTGATGGCCATGTCGATGTCGTCGACCACGGACGGCAGGGTGTAGAGGAACAGGCCGTCCTCGCGGATCAGGACCGGGTCGGACATGGAGGCGGTGTCGACCTCGGCATGGCCGCGCGCCAGGTCTTCCCAGGCGACCCGCTTGCCCTCCAGCTTGAAACGCCAGTGCGGGCGACGGCCCTCGGCCTCGTAGGCGGCCTTCTGATCTTCGGTCAGCTCAAGCGCGGCGCGGTCATAGATCGGCGGCAGGCCGCGCGACAACTGCACCTTGCGACGGCGATCCAATTCGTCGGCGGTCTCATAGGCGGGATAAAGCCGGCCGGACGCCTTCAGCCTGGCGGCGGCCTCTTCGTAGCGGTCGAACCGCTTGGACTGGTTGTAACGCTCGTCCCAGGTCAGACCCAGCCAGGACAGGTCGTCCTCGATCCCCTGTTCGAACTCGGGCGTGGAGCGCGCCAGATCGGTGTCGTCGATGCGCAGCACGAACGAGCCGCCCTGCCCCTTGGCGAACAGCCAGTTCACCAGGGCGGTGCGGACATTGCCGACGTGCAACTTACCCGTCGGCGACGGGGCGAAACGAACCTTGACGGACATGGGATAGCGACCTTGAAAGCGAGGCGGCTAGGTCGCGCCGCAACCCGGCGAAGTCAAGGCGCGGGTTGGATCGAAACACCCGTCATGATAGACTTATCGCCGTCATGAACGCTCCCGTGCAGATCAGGAAGCCCGAAGTCGCCGAACGACTACGCCAACGCGCCAAGAGCGAAGGCAAGTCGATCACCGAACTGGTGGAGACGATGCTGGCTGAGCGCATCGCGGCGGACGAAGCTCAAACATCCGAAGACGCCGCGCGCCGTCGCGCGGCGGTCGAAGCCATCCTGGCTCGCGTCAGCGCGATGCCGAGATTGGCGACATGGCCAACGGACGACGATTTTTATGACGAGGACGGCCTTCCAAAGTGATCGTCGTGGATGCGTCGGCTTTGGTCGCAATCCTGGCCGGCGAGCCGGAGGCAGACGCTTTTATAAAGTTGCTGGTTGAAACACCGTCGCTGTTGTCGCCGCTTGGGTTTTGGGAGACGACAGTCGCCGCGCGCCGCGTCCTCGGCCCCGACGGCCAGCAAAGTCTGCTCGCGCTGATGGATGCTCTTCGCATTGAGATCACTGCCGCAGGCGGAGAGACGGCGCGGATCGCGGTGGAGGCCGAGACAAGGTTCGGCAAACGCACGCCAGCCAGGCTGAACCTGGGCGACTGTTTCGCCTACGCCCTGGCGAAGGAACGCAACCTGCCCCTGCTCTACAAGGGCGACGATTTCAGCCGGACCGACATCGAACCGGCCTTGCCCGTCTGAGATCAGTCGTCGCGGTGGACGCGTTCGCGGCGTTCGTGGCGTTCCTGGGCCTCGACCGACAGGGTCGCCGTCGGGCGGGCCTCGAGACGTCCCAGGCCGATCGGTTCGCCGGTGTCCTCGCAATAGCCGTAGGACCCGTCCTCGATCCGACGCAGGGCGTCATCGATCTTGGAGATCAGCTTGCGTTGACGATCACGGGTGCGCAACTCAAGCGCGCGATCTGATTCCGACGAAGCCCGATCCACCAGATCGGGGTGGTTTTCGGTCTCGGCCTTCAGATTGACCACCGTGCCCTTGGACTCTCGAAGGATGTCGTCCTTCCAGTCCAGAAGCTTTTTCTTGAAATAGGCAAGCTGCCGTTCACTCATGAACGGCTCGTCGTCAGACGGCCGATACGGACCGGTTTCGTCGGACACAACGGACGCCAAAGCGTTCATCGCACTCACGCTCTCTAAGCACGCCCCCCTGTGGCGTATGGGCCGTATAGTGGGGTCCGCGAGTCCCGGCAACGGCGTTCGCGATTCCGTGATCATGATTAGGCGAAGCGTTGAACCGCGTGACATTTGGCGCGCAGTTTTCGCGCTCCGATTTGAAATACTGAAGCTTTCAGCTTTCGGAGCTGCGGCGGCGCATCTCCGCCTTGGCCAGTTCCACCGATGCTCTCAGGTCGATCTGGTCCAGCAGGTCGTTCAGTCCTGCATCCCCGTCATCGGGCCGATCCTCGCGCAACGTCCGGGAGAGTTGCTGCAGCACGGCCTCGTCCGGCTCGCCGGACAACAGGGCCATCTTCATCTCGTCCAGCCGGTCCAGCAGACCAGCGCCCCGTTTCACCGCGCGGCGTCGCTTCTCCAGCGGTCCCTCGATCCCCTGGAGCGCCATCAGGGCCGAGACGTCATTGACCCCCGATGTCGCCGCACTGGCGGAGGCGGCGGACGGCGCGGCGGTCGCGCCGGTCTGGCCTAGCGAAAATCCGGCGCTGGCGCGCGCAGGCTTGCCGCCCGTCGGCGCGCTGGGTCCCGTAGTCCCTGTGACCTTCATCGGCGGAGGCTCCGTCTCATGAGGCCACCCTTTGGCGAACGGAATGACCTTTTGGTTAACGCCCAGGCAAAAACTGCCGCCGCTCCCGCTCTCACCACAGAACGAAGTCAGTTATTTCAGTAACTTGAGCCACGGCACGATCTTCGCATCATAATGAATGAAACGCCTTTGGGACGTCCGACCGATGCAGAATCTGCTTGCCCGCCTTGTCGCGCCTCTCACCGCCTTTGCTGCGCTGGGCCTCGTCGCGTCTCCAGCCCTGGCCCAGTCACGAATCAAGGATATCGCCGCCGTCGAGGGCGTTCGCGGCAACCAGCTGGTCGGATACGGCATGGTCATGGGGCTGAACGGAACCGGCGACTCGCTCCGCAACTGCCCCTTCACCCGTCAATCGCTGGAAGGCATGACCGAGCGTCTCGGGGTCAATATCCGCGGCGCCAACGCCAACACCAAGAACATGGCCGCCGTCATGGTCTCGGCCGAGCTGCCGGCCTTCGCCACGCCCGGCTCGCGCATCGACGTCAATGTGTCATCCATGTGCGACGCCAAGAGCCTCCTGGGCGGGGCGCTGGTCGTCACCAGCCTCCAGGGCGCGGACGGCCAGGTCTATGCGGTCGCCCAGGGTTCGGTTCAGACCGGCGCCGTCTCGGCTTCCGGCGGTTCAGGCTCGTCGGTGACGCGCGGCGTGCCGACCGCCGGCCGCATCGCCTCGGGGGCCTCGGTCGAGCGCGAGACCGGGTTCGAGATGTCCAATATGAACGAGGTGCGCCTGAACCTGCGCAACCCCGACTTCACCACGGCCCAACGCGTCGCCGCCGTGGTCAACGCCGCCTATCCCGGCACGGCCCTGGCCGAGAACGGCACGGTCGTCACCCTGCGCGCCCCCGGCCAGCTGGGCATGGCGGGCTTCATCAGCCGTGTGGAGAACCTGGCGGTCACGGTCGATTCGCCGGCCAAGGTGATCATCGACGAGGTCAACGGCGTCATCGTCATGGGCGATGCGGTGCGGATCTCGCGCGTCGCCATCGCCCAGGGCAATCTGACCATATCGGTCGATGAACAACTGTCCGTCAGTCAACCTGCGCCCTTCAGCCAGGGCCAGACCGCCGTCATCCCCGACTCCCAGGTAAGCGTCGAAGAGGATCTGGGCACCCAGATGCGGATCGTCGGCGGTGGAACCAGCCTGTCCACCCTGGTCAACGGCCTGAACGCCCTGGGCGTCAGCCCGCGCGACATGATCAGCATCCTGCAGGCCATCAAGGCGTCGGGCGCCCTGCAGGCCGACATCGAGGTGATGTGACGATGACCGACCTGTCTGTCCCTACCGACCTGATCCGCCCCGTCCAGGGCCTGGCCGCCGGCGTCGGCGATGCGACCAAGGCCAAGATCAAGGAAACCGCCGAGGCCTTCGAAGCGTCCTTCCTGTCGCAGATGCTGAAGCCGATGTTCGAAGGCCTGTCGACCGACGGCCTGTTCGGCGGCGGTCAGGGCGAAGCGACCTGGCGCAGCTTCCTGCTGGACGAGATGGCCAAGAAGACGGTCGCAGCGGGCGGCATCGGCCTGGCGGGGCCGGTGATGAACGAAATGCTGAAGATGCAGGAGGGCGCGCAATGAGCGACGCCGAACTCGCTACCGCCCGCGTCCGCCAGTTGCTCGACCTGACGCGCCGCCTGACGGATCGCCTGGCCGCCGAAACGCGGGCCTTCGAAGAAGGCAGGCCCCAGGACGTCGCCGCCAGCCTGGCCGAGACACAGGAGATGGCCAACCTCTATCGTCGCGACTCCGGCCATGTGAAGGCCAATCCCGCCCTGCTCAGCGGCGGCCTGGCGACTGATCGGATGGCGTTGATCGAAGCCACGCGCGCCTTTGACGCCGTTCTGTCTCGCCACGCCAGCGCAGTCGAGGCGGCGCGGAAGATATCGGAAGGCCTGGTGCGCGCCATCGCCCATGAGGTCGCCGCCGCCCGCACGCCCGCTTCGGCCTATGCCGCCGACGGCCGCGCCGCACAGGGCGATGGTCGCGCCGTCGCCTTCAACCGCAAGGCCTGACTTCGGCGCGTTTCGACAACCGCGGTCGTTGTCGCCGTTGCCGATTTTTTAAGCGCCGCCATGCATGCTGTCGGCATGTCGATGACTGCTCGCCTCCTGGGTCTGGCCTTTGCATCTGCGGATGCGCTCGTCGAGATCGACGCCAAGGGCTCCGTGGCCTTCGCCTTGGGGGCCGGACCGTCTCCGGGCCAGGATGTCGGCGCCCTGTGGACCGGCAAGCCGCTGCTCGATTTCCTGCATGAAGGCGCAGGGGCCGTCGAAACTCTGCTGGCCACCAAGCCGGGCGGGCGCAGTCCCGCCACACAGATCCTGATCCGCGTCGGAACGGACCGGGTTCGACGCGCCTCGCTCCGGGCCTTCATCCTGCCTCAGCTGGCCCCCGCCATATCCTGCTCGATCTCCTATGAAGGTCCCGCCATCGCACTGGCGGACGTCGAGACCCCGCCCCTGTCGGATGCGGAAGGATTTCTGGCTCAGGCGGCCTGTATCGTCGAGGGCGCCCCAGGCCTGTCTCTGGCCTTTCTTGATATCAGAGGCCTCGAATGCCTCGGCGGCGAAGTCGCCGACAAGGTGTATCGCCGCATCGAGGCGACGCTGCAGTCCGCCGCCGCGCAGGGCTCCTCAGCCGCCCAGATCACGCCTGAACGTTTCGCCGTCCTGCGCCCCAGCGGCGACACGCGTGACCTGGCGGCCGAGATCGTCGAGGCTGGCCGCGCGGAAGGCGTGGACCTGGGCGCCGAGTCCTTCATCTCCAGCGTTCCCAAAGGCGCCGACACCCTTTGCGTGTTGCGCGCGATGCGGTTCGCCATCGAAGGCTGCCTCAAGGATGACGGCCTGGCCAATCCGCAGATCGCTTTCTCGGACTCGCTGAAACGCACCTTCCGCGACGCCGAGGCCTTCCGCAGCGTGGTCAAGTCGCGTGAGTTCCAGGTCCACTACCAGCCCATCGTTCATCTCGCCTCTCGCTCAGTCCACCATTTCGAGGCCCTGGCGCGGTTCAGCTCCAACAACAACGGCCCGGCCAACGCCATCCGCATGGCCGAGGAGCTGGATTTGATCGAATCCTTCGATCTCGCCGTCGCCGAAAAGGTGCTGAAACGCATGCGGGCGCCGGGCGCCGGCCTGCTGAAGATGGCGATCAACGTCTCCGGATCCTCCCTGGGCGACGACACCTATGTCGAACAGTTGCTGCACATGACCGCCGGATCGCCGGCAGAGCGCAAACGCCTGATCGTCGAGGTCACCGAGACGTCAGCCCTGGCCGACATAGAGGCGGCCAACCGCCGCCTGGCCGCCCTGCGCGAAACCGGGATCAAGGTCTGTATCGACGACTTCGGCTCCGGCGCCGCTTCCTACGACTATCTCCGCAAGCTGACGGTCGATGCGGTCAAGATCGACGGCTCCCTGGTGCGCGATCTCGAGACGGACGAATTGGGCCGCGACTTGCTGCGCAATATCGTGGAGCTGTGCCGTTCCATGAAGCTCGAGACCATCGCTGAAATGATCGAGACCGAAGGCGTGGTGACCGAGTTGAAGGCGCTCGGCGTGGAATACGGCCAGGGTTGGCTGTTCGGCCGGGCCGAGGCGGAGCCCCGCACCCAGTTGGCCAGCGCCGCGCCCGTCCGCCGCCGTGGGGCGGTCGAAGCCTGGGGCTGAGATCAGGGATATGACGTATTGACCTGATCAGTCTTCATCGGGCTTGACGCGAATCGCTCCATATACCATCGGTATGCGCGGCCAAGTCCGGGTTGGATGCAGGCCTGAAAACGGCCCGTTCCGAACCTTCATTGGCTCCGGGGCGGGCCGTTTTGCATGACCTCACAGACCCCTTGTTTCACAAGGCCGTCCTTAGTGGGCCGCCGCCGTCGGCAGGTGTTCCTTCTCGAACCGGCCCACCTGATCCACCAGGGTCCTGGCGGCCTGGTTCATGCCGATGACGTCCACCTGGGCGCCCTGGCGGCGATAGCGGAAGACGACCTTGTCCACGGCGGCGACGCCGGTCAGGTCCCACAGATGGGCGTCGGTCATGTCGATCTCGACGCGCTTGGGATGGCCGTGGTGTTCGAAGCTGGCGGCGAACAGATCGGCCGAGGCGAAGAACAGCTGGCCGGTTACGCGGTAGCGCAGCACGCCCTCCTCCGGGGTCTCGATCTCGGTCACGGCGATGGTCTTGCCGACCTTGCGCATGAAGAAGACCGCCGAGAGCAGCACGCCCAGGATCACGCCCTTCGACAGGTCATGGGTGGCGACCACGGTGACGGTGGTGGCGATCATGACGACGGACGACTGGAACGGGGTCGAGCGCAGCTTCAGCACCGAGCCCCAGTCGAAGGTGCCGATGGAGACCATGATCATCACGGCGACCAGGGCCGCCATCGGGATCTGAGCCACCCAGTCGCGCAGCACCAGGATCAGGAACAGCAGGAACAGGCCGGCCCACAGGGTCGACAGCCGCCCGCGCGCGCCGGAGGTGACGTTGATGATCGACTGGCCGATCATGGCGCAGCCCGCCATGCCGCCGAACAGGGGCGACAGGATGTTGGCGATGCCCTGGCCGCGCGTCTCGCGGTCCTTGTCCGAGGGGGTGTCGGTGATGTCGTCCAGCAGATTGGCGGTCAGCAGGCTTTCCAGCAGACCGACGAAGGCCAGGGTCGCCGAGATCGGGGCGATGATGGCCAGGGTCCCCCAGGTCAGGGGCACGACCGGCAGGTGGAACATCGGCAGGGTCGAGGGCATCTGGCCCATGTCGCCGACGGTGCGGACGTCCAGCCCGGTCATCATGACGAAGGCGCTGATCAGGACGATGGCGACCAGGGGCGACGGCACGGCCTTGGTCAGGCGCGGGAAGCCGTAGATGACGACCAGGGCGGCCCCGACCAGGGCGAAGGTCTGCCAGTTGGCGCCGATCAGCTCGGGCATCTGGGCCAGGAAGATCAGGATCGCCAGGGAGTTGACGAAGCCGGTCATCACGCTGCGGCTGACGAACCTGATGTAGCGGCCCAGCTTCAGCAGGCCGATGATGATCTGGAACACGCCGCACAGAATGGAGGCGGCGAATAGGTATTCCAGCCCGTGGTCGCGGACCAGACCGACCATCAGCAGAGCCATGGCCCCGGTGGCGGCCGAGATCATGGCCGGACGGCCGCCGACGAAGGCGATGGTCACGGCGATGACGACGCTGGCGTAGAGGCCGACGGCCGGATCGACGCCGGCGATGATGGAAAAGGCGATGGCCTCGGGGATCAGGGCCAGGGCGACGACGGTCCCCGCCAGCAGGTCGCGGCGAGGGTTGGCGAGCCATTGCTGGCGCGCGGAGGCGATAAGGGACATGTGGGGTTCATCTGGGGTCTGCCGCCGACTTGGCGCGCGGCCATGATCGTATGCGGCGGGTTTCCCGGCGGATCGGCGGCCGGGATAGCCACCCGACGCTTCAAACAGGCCGGGTCCAAGGTGAGGCGCGCCTGATGCCCGGTCCCGGCCCTAAAGGCAAGCCGCCTATCCGGCGGTCGGCTTGGCCAGCGACGGTCGCTCGGACGCCTTGGCGGCGGCGGTGGCTTCGACGGCGCGCATGACGCGCAGCAGGTTCTCGCCGGCGATCTTGCGGATGTCGGCCTCGGTCCAGCCGGCGTCCATCAGGGCGGCGAGGATGCGCGGATAGGCGTCCACCCCGGTCATGCCCTCGGGCAGGCTGCCGATGCCGTCGAAGTCTGCGCCCAGGCCGACATGGTCGATCCCCGCGACCTGACGCACATGCTGGATGTGGGCGACGACGTCGGCCAGGGTCGCCTCCGGCGTCGGATGGGCGGCGGACCAAGCGGTCAGCCCGGCCTCGACGGCGGTCGGATCGCCGGGGTTCAGGGTCTTCAGCCGCGCCTCCTCGCCCGCGCGGTCGGCGTTCCAGGCGCGGACCCGTTCGGAGACGAAGCCCGGAGCCAGGTTGATCATCACGATCCCGCCGTCTTCAGGCATCATCCGCAGCACCCGGTCGGGGACGTTGCGGGGATGGGCCGTGATCGCCCGCGCCGAGGAGTGGGAGAAGATGACCGGGGCGTCGGACACCCGCATGGCGTCCAGCATGGTGTCCTCCGAGACGTGGCTGAGATCCACCATCATGCCCAGGCGGTTCATCTCGCGCACCACGTCCTCGCCGAAGGGGCTGAGCCCGCCCCATTTGGGGGCGTCGGTCGCGCTGTCGGCCCAGGTGGTGGTCTTGGAGTGGGTCAGGGTCATGTAGCGGGCGCCGGCGCGGTGGAACTCGCGCAGCAGGGCCAGGGAGTCGTCGATGGAATAGCCGCCCTCCATGCCGATCAGACTGGCGATCCGGCCCGAGGCGAAGACGGCGTCGACCTGGTCCGCCGTGGTCGCCAGACCGAAGACGTCGGGGTGGGCGGCGATGATCCGCTTGGCCGTGTCGATCTGTTCGAAGGTCTCTTCGACCGCTTCCAGCGGGGTCAGGCTGGCGGGGACGTAGACGGACCAGAACTGGCCGCCGACGCCGCCGGCGCGCAGGCGGGCGATGTCGGTGTGAAGCCGGGTCGTCGCCTCGAGATCGGTCGTCAGATCAACGGCGTAGACGTCGTTTCCGTACTGCTGGCGCAAGGCCCAGGGCAGGTCGTTGTGGCCGTCGATCAGGGGGGTGGTCTTCAGGATCTCCAGCACGCGGGCCTCGCCGGCGGATTGGGCGTTTGCGGCGGTGGCGAAGGCGGCGACGGCGACGCCGGCCAGCAGATGACGGATCATGATGCGACTCCCTGATGTTGCGACGCACACTGACAGACGGAGAGGGTCAGGCAACCCCTCATCCGAGCCCTTCGGGCCCACCTTCTCACGCAAGGAGAAGGAAGAGGTTTCCCGGCGGGGCAGCGAGCGTCTAGGAGAGACGGCATGAGCGACGCCGCCTTTTCCGATCCGCTCGACCTGAAGAAGGTCGAGACCCGCGCCTGGTTCGAGCATCTGCGCGACCGTATCCATTCGGCCTTCGAGGCGCTGGAGGATGCGGCGCCCGACGAGCTGTTTCCGGGGGAGCCGGGGCGGTTCGTGCGGACGGCCTGGGACCGCAAGGACGGCGGCGGTGGCGTCATGGGGATGATGCACGGGCGGCTGTTCGAGAAGGTCGGGGTCCATGTCTCGACCGTCCACGGATCCTTTCCGGCCGACTACGCCAAGACGGTGCCCGGCGCGGCGGAGGACCCCCGCTTCTTCGCCACCGGGATCAGCCTGATCTGCCATCCGGTCAGCCCCAGAGTTCCGGCGGTGCATATGAACACCCGCTTCATCGCCACGACCCGGAGCTGGTTCGGCGGCGGGGGCGATCTGACGCCGGTGCTGGACGCGGATCGGCGCCAGGACCACCCGGACACCCTGGCCTTCCACGCGGCGATGAAGGCGGCCTGCGACGCCCATGATCCCGACTGGCACGCCAAGTACAAGGCCTGGTGCGACGAGTATTTCTTCCTGCCGCATCGGCAGGAGCCGCGCGGGACCGGCGGCATCTTCTATGACCACCACGACAGCGGCGACCACGACCGCGACTTCGCCTTCACCCGCGACGTGGGCCTGGCCTTCCTGGACGTCTATCCGAAGATCGTGGCCGGGCGGATGGGCGAGGCCTGGACGCCGGAGGAGCGCGAGGAGCAGTTGGTGCGGCGCGGGCGCTATGTGGAGTTCAACCTGCTGTACGACCGTGGCACCATGTTCGGCCTCAAGACCGGCGGCAACGTCGATTCGATCCTCAGCTCCATGCCCCCGGTGGTGAAATGGCCGTGAAGTCCCCCCTTGCGAAGATCCTGCTGCGCCCCCTGGCCACCTCGGTCCTGTTTGCGGTGCTGTACGGGATCTATCTGACCCTGTCGCACCAGCCGCAGATCCCGCTGACCCTGTTCGTTGTGATCGGCTTCTATTTCGCCGCCTCGCTGCTGCTGGAGCGGTTCGTGTTTCCCCGGTTCGGACTCTGATCGAAAAAAAAAGACAGTCTAGATCGTCTAAATCGTCTGAATTCGGCGGCCCGCCCGCCCTTGAAACCGCGTCCCCGAATTGCACTGCGCCGGCGAAAACCGGTGCGATGCGCAAAAGCGTGCAGTTTGGCGGCGTGTTTTCCGTTCGACTGTCAAAGACCTGGCGGCCAGTCTAACCGCGCCCGGAAGGGCGATGGGTCGATTGTGGGGATTTCATTGAAAGCCCTTAGAATTCAGAATGCGGTGGAGCGGGATTAGGGGCGCATCCCCCGTCGGCTCATTCCATGGCGGCGACAAAAGCGTCGCCCGCCTTGCTGCGATAGCGTTCGCGATGCCGCAACAGGCGGAACGGGCGTTCCGGCAGGCTGAAGGCGGCGGTGACCAGACGGCCGGCGGCGACCGATCCATAGGCCACGCTTTCGGACAGGGCCGTGGCCCCCGCCCCCGCCTCGGCCGCCGCCAGCACCGCCTCGTTCGACGGCAGGGTCATGGCGATGGAAAGGGCGGCGGGGTCCACGTCCGCGTTTCGCAGCGCCGCCTCCAGGGTCGAGCGGGTGCCGGATCCCGCCTCGCGCAGGACCCAGGCCTGGGTCGCCAGGGTCTGGGCCTCCAATCTGCGCAGTCCGGCCCAGGGATGGTCGGGCGTGACCAGAACCGCCAGCCGGTCCGAGCCCACCACCGTCTGATCCAGCAAGGGCTGGTCGATCTCGCCCTCGACCAGACCCAGCTCGGCCGCGCCGCTCAACACCCCCTCGGCCACCTCGCGCGTATTGCCGATGGCCACGTCCAGTTCGACGCCGGGATGGGCCGCATGAAAGGCGGCCAGTCGGCGGGGCAACCAGGCGCTGGCGATGGTCTGGCTGGCGAAGAGGGTCAGGCGGCCGCGTCGCAGGGCGCTCATGTCCGCCAGCGCCGCCTCGGCCGCCGCTGCGCGGGCCAGCACGGCCCTGGCCTCGGGCAGGAAGGCCAGACCGGTCTGGTTCAGCACCACGCCCCGGCCGACCCGGTCGAACAGATAAACGTCGTGCTCGGCCTCCAGCGCCGCGATGGCGTTGGAGACCGCCGACTGGGTCAGGTTCAGCGCCCGCGCGGCGGCCGTCACATGCTGGCGCTCGGCCACGGCGACGAAGATGCGCAGGCGTTCCAGGGTCACGATCAATCTCCAAATCGGATTGAAACGACCATAACAATCCGTTGGACCGAGGTCGAGGGGCCGCCCATCAAGCTGGACCATGAAATCCGCTGCCCCTGACGCCGTTTTGAGTCCTCCCCTGCCCCGCATGATACGGTTGGGCGCGTTCGGGCGCGCGGTGTGGCCCGGCCTGATGATAAGCTTGGTGGTCGCCCTGGCGGCGGTGGGCCTGGGTGGCCTGGAACGCGGGGCGGTCGGCAAGGTCTGGCTGGAGCCGCTGGTGCTGGCCATCCTGCTGGGCGCCGGCGTGCGGGCGGCCTGGACGCCGGACGTGCGGTTCAGGGCCGGGATCGATTTCAGCGCCAAGATCCTGCTGGAGGTCGCCGTGGTCCTGTTGGGCGCCTCGGTCAGTGCGGCGACCCTGTCGTCGCTGGGGCTGGGGTTCGTGGCGGGGGTCTTCGCCCTGGTCGCCGCCGCCATTCTGGCCGGGTTCGGGATCGGGCGTCTGCTGGGGCTGAACCCGCGCATGGCCCTGCTGGTGGCGTGCGGCAACGCCATCTGCGGCAACTCCGCCATCGCCGCCGTGGCCCCGGTGATCGACGCCGATGGCGAGGAGGTCGCCGCCTCCATCGCCTTTACCGCCGTGCTGGGGGTGGTGGTGGTTCTGACCCTGCCCCTGCTGGGCGGACTGATGTCGATGAGCGGCTTGCAATACGGCGCCCTGGCGGGGCTGACCGTCTACGCCGTGCCGCAAGTGCTGGCGGCCGCCGCCCCGTTCGGCGCCGTCGCGACCCAGACGGGGACGGTGGTCAAGCTGGCGCGGGTGCTGATGCTGGGGCCGGTGATCCTGGTGCTGTCGCTGATCTTTCGGGATCGGGCGGAGGGGGCGAAGGGGCCGGGACTGCACCGGCTCCTGCCGTGGTTCATCGTCGGTTTTCTGGCCATGATCGCGCTGCGGAACCTGGAGCTGATCCCACAGGCGGCGCTTTCGCCCATGGCGGCGGCGTCGGGCCTGCTGACTGTGGCGGCCATGGCGGCGCTGGGGCTGCAAACCGACATCCGGGCCGTGGCGCGGGCCGGTGGGCGTGTGGTGGCGGCCGTGGTGTTGTCGCTGGCGGCCCTGGTGGGGCTGAGCCTGGGGCTGATCGCGGTGTTGGGGGTTTAGATCGCCTCCACTTTCGTCATCCTCCGGGCCGCGAAGCGGAACCGGGGGACCCAGCGGCGCGCGCGAGCGCGAACCTGTCGCGGACGAGGTGTTCAAACATCGAGCGGCGGACGCATCGCCTTCGGCGCCGCTGGGTCCCCCGATCTGCGCCGCGAAGCAGCGGCTTGTCGGAGGATGACGAAAGAAATGTAGAGGCTAGATCCCGCTGCCCTGCTCTTCCACGGGCGGCGGGGTGAGCAGCAGGAAGGCGCGGATCCAGGCGGTGAGGACGGCGCGGTCGTTGGGGCGTTTCAGGCTGTCGAGCGCGGCCTCGGCCAGGGCTTCGGGGATGCGCGAACCGCGCCGGACCTCGACCAGGGCGGCGGCGTAGTCGGGCTGGAACTCCGGGTGGCACTGGAAGGAGATGGCGTCCTGCCCCCAGGCCAGGCCGGCGTAGGGGGTGAAGCCGCTGGAGGCGATGACGCGGGCGTCGGGCGAGACGGCCACGACCTGATCCTGATGCGAGACGGGGATGGCGAGGGTGCGGGCGCGGGGGTGCATCCACGGCTCGGTCCCGTGCACGTCGTAGCGGTGCAGGCCGACGCCCCAGCCCTTGTCGGACTTCTCGACCGCGCCGCCGAAGGCGTGGGCCAGGACCTGGTGGCCGAAACAGATGCCGACGATACGGGTCCGGCCCCGCGCGGCGCGCAGCCAGTCGATCAACTGGGGAATCCACGGCAGGTCGTCATAGACCCCTGCGGCCGAGCCGGTGACGATCACCCCCTGAAAGGCGGCGGGGTCGGACGGCAGATGGCCGGACTGGACGTCGAACCGGGTGGTCGGGACGTTTTCGCCCAGCAGGGCGCGGAACCGGGCCGGATAGTCGTCGAAACTGTCCTTCAGGGCCTCGGGCGGATGGCCGGTTTCCAGAATGGCGATACGGGTCATGGCCCGACCATAGACAAGGGGCGCGCCGATCAGAAGGACCAGATTTCAGCCCGGCCGCCCGGATCGCCCAGACGGTTGGCGACCCAGCCGCACACCTGGCGCGCCGCGTCCTCGGCGCCAGGCGGCGGATTGACGACCACCAGGGCGCAGCCGTTCATCTTCATCGGATTGGTCAGGGGACGCAGGCGGGCCTCGGCGACCAGGGTCGGGCCGGCCTTGGGCTGCAGCCGGCGGATGAAGGCGTCGAAGGTCTCCAGATCCTTCAGCGGGGTCCAGACGGCGACGGTCGCGGCGGGGTCGCGGCGGACCACCGCCAGAGCGGTTTCGGCCGAGCGGACATAGTCGTCGGGCTTTTCGAACGGGGGATCGATCAGGATCAGGGGAGCCTTGACCCGCGCCGCCTCGGCCATGGCCAGGGCGTAGCCGTCGCCCTCGCGCGCCTCGGCGTTTGGGCGATCCGCGAGGGCCTGATCCAGCAGGGCGCGGACGGGCGGGTTCAGCTCATAGCCGACATAGGTTCCGCCCGCCCCGAGGGCGTCGGCGATCAGCAGGGGCGAGCCGGGATAGAAGCGGGCGCCGCCGTCGGGGTTCAGCGCCGCCACCCGATCCGCCAGGGCCTGCATCAGGGGCGGCAGGTCCGGGTCGGTCATCAGACGCGCGACTCCGGCCTCGGCCTCCTTGGACCGCACGGCGTCGCCGGACAGGTCATAAAGGCCGGCGCCGGCGTGGGTGTCGAGCACCGTCAGCGGGCCCGCCGCCGCGCGGGTCTTCACCAGCCACAGGACCAGGGCGTGTTTGACCAGGTCGGCGAAGTTTCCGGCGTGGAAGCTGTGGCGATAATTCATGCCGCCTCGTGTCGCGCCGGGCGCGCGGGGTCAAGGGGAAGCGGCGGCTGGAACCCGGCGACCCCACCCGGCGTTCGTTGCTGGTCTTGGGGCGGGTCTGGGGCAAGCCGCTGAAAGACCAATGAAAAGGAAGGCCGCTGATGGCGGACGGATCGCACGGCGTGGATATTGCGGTCGAGGTTCCGCAGGGGCTGAGCTGGTGCAGCGACGACAACCCCGGCCTGACCCGCCGCCGCGCCGGCAAGGGCTGGTCCTATCGCGACGCCAAGGATCAACCGGTCAAGGACGCGAAGGTTCTGGACCGTATCCGCGCCCTGGCCATTCCGCCCGCCTGGACCGACGTCTGGATCTGCCCCAAGGCCAACGGCCATATCCAGGCGACCGGGCGCGACGCGAAGGGGCGCAAACAGTACCGCTATCACGCCGGCTGGAGTTCGGCCCGGTCGGAGAACAAGTTCGACAAGCTGCCGGCCTTTTCGCGCGCCCTGCCCCGGCTGCGCGCCCAGGTGGAGCATGATCTGGGTCTGAGGGGGCCGGTGAAGGAGAAGGTGCTGGCGACCGCGGTGCGTCTGCTGGAGATCACCCTGATCCGGGTCGGCAATGCGGCCTATGCGCGGGAGAACCGCAGCTATGGGCTGACCACCCTGAACAAGCGGCATCTGGAGGTGGACGGCGCGGCCCTGACCTTCGAGTTCCGGGGCAAGAGCGGCAAGGACCACCGGGTCAGCGTCCGCGACCGGCGGCTGGCGCGGGTGGTGCGGGCGCTGGAGGAACTGCCGGGCCAGCACCTTTTCAAATACCGCACGGCCGACGGGGAGCTGTGCCCCGTCACCTCGGACGATGTGAACGCCTATATCCGCGCGGCCATGGGCGACCAGTTCTCGGCCAAGGATTTCCGCACCTGGGCGGGCACGGTCTCGGCGGCGCGGGCCCTGCGCGAGATGGAGCCTCCGACCTCGCCGAGCGACGCCAAACGCAAGATCACCGTCTGCGTCAAGGCGGTGGCGGGCCTGCTGGGCAATACGCCGACGGTGTGCCGGACCTCCTACGTCCATCCGAAGGTGATGGCGCTGTACGAGAGCGGCGAGCTGAAGACCGCCCTGCCCGGCCCAGACGCCAAGGGGTTCGAGACGGCGCTGATCCGGCAGTTGGCCGCAGCCTGAGCGTCAGCCCTTCATCCGCCAGGTCGCGCCGTCGGGACCGTCCATGACGACGACGTTCAGTGCGTTCAGGCGGTCGCGGATGCGGTCGGCCTCGGGCCAGTCCTTGGCGGCGCGGGCGGCGGCGCGTTGCTCCAGCAGGGCCTCAACCTCGATACGCAGGGCGTCGGAGACGTCGCCCTCCAGCCAGGCGGCCGGGTCGGACTGAAGCACCCCCAGAATGGAAGCGCAGGCCATGAGGCGGGCGCGGGCCTGGGCCACGGCGTCCAGATCGCCCGCCGTCATGCCGCGCTCGATCTCGCTGGACAGGGCGAACAGGCTGGCCATGGCGCCGGGGGTGTTCAGGTCGTCCTCGATCGACTTCATGAAGTCGGCGGGTGGATCGAGATCCAGAACCTCGACGCCGCTGGAGCGGTGCAGGGCGCCGTACAGGCGGTCCAGCGACTTCTTCGACTGGTCCAGCAGGCCCTGGTTCCAGTCCAGCGGCTGGCGGTAGTGGGCCGACAGAAGCGCCCAGCGGACGACTTCGCCCGGCATGGCCTGGACCAGGTCGTGCAGCAGCAGGACGTTGCCGACGGACTTGGACATCTTCTCGGCGTCCACGGTCAGGAAGCCGTTGTGCATCCAGTAGCGGGCGTATTCGTCGTGGGCCTTGTCGCCCTGAGCATGGCCGTGGGCGCAGACGCCCTGGGCGATCTCGTTCTCATGGTGGGGGAAGACCAGGTCGATGCCGCCGCCATGGATGTCGATGGGCAGGCCCAGGGCCTGTTCGATCATGGCCGAGCATTCGATATGCCAGCCTGGACGCCCCTCGCCCCAGGGCGACGGCCAGGACGGCTCGTCCGGCTTGGACGGTTTCCACAGCACGAAGTCGTGGGGGTTCTTCTTGTAGGGCGCGACCTCGACCCGGGCGCCGGCGATCATGTCGTCCAGGTTCCGGCCCGACAGGGCGCCGTAGGACGGATAGGACGAAACGTCGAACAGGACATGGCCTTCAGCGGCATAGGCGCAGCCGGCGTCGACGATGGCCTGGATCTGGGCGACGATGGCCGGGATATAGTCGGTGACGTGGGGGGCGAGGTCTGGCGGCGAGACGTTCAGCAGGCCCATGTCAGCCAGATAGGCGGCCTCGTAGCGGGCGGTGACCTCGCCGATCGGCACGCCCTCGCGGGCGGCCTTCTGGTTGATCTTGTCGTCCACGTCGGTGACGTTGCGAGCGTAGATCACATGATCCGCGCCATAGGTCCGGCGCAGCAGCCGCACCAGGACGTCGAACACCACCGGCGGGCGAGCGTTGCCGATATGGGCGTAGTCATAGACCGTCGGGCCGCAGACATAGAGGGTCACCCGGTTCGGATCGCGCGGTTCGAACAGGCGCTTTTCACGGTGCAGGGTGTCGTGGATGTGCAGCGGCATAAGATAGGTGGACTTCGTTTTCTTGCAGGACGGAGGGTCCGTCCCATATAGCGGCCTGATATACAGTCCCGACGGATTGTAGAAGCTATACCGGGCGGCTCCGACCGCCCCGGCCGGAAAATCGAGTTCATGAGCGTCATCCCCGCCAAGCCCGTCCTCGTCAGCGACGAAACCGCCACGGTTCAGGAGTCTGGCCGCCCGTCGCGCGAGCAGGCGCTGGAGGCCGTGCGCACCCTGATCGCCTGGGCCGGGGACAATCCGGACCGTCCGGGCCTGATCGACACGCCCAAGCGGGTGGTCGACGCTTACGGCGAATGGTTCGACGGCTATGAGGCCGACGCGGCCAAGGAGCTGTCGCGCACCTTCGAGGACGTGACCGGCTATGACGACATGGTCATCCTGCGCGAGATCGAGGTGGAGAGCCATTGCGAGCACCACCTGGCCCCCTTCCTGGGCAAGGCCTATGTCGCCTATCTGCCCGGCGAGAAGGTTGTCGGCATCTCGAAGCTGGCGCGGGTGGTGGAGATCTTCGCCCGACGTCTGCAGAATCAGGAAACCCTGACCAACGACATCATCGAGGCCATCGAATCGCACCTGCAGCCCAGGGGCGTCGCGGTGATGATCGACGCCGCGCACCAGTGCATGACCACGCGCGGGGTGCATCACCGGCATGTTTCGACCGTCACCACCCGGTTCACCGGCGCCTTCAAGTCCGATCCGGCCCTGATGGACCGTTTCCTGAAGCTGGCGAAGGCGTAAAGCCTCGCCTGTCGCGGGTAATTGACGTTCCGGAACGCCGGATCGTTTAGAACCGCTTTACAAGCGCGCATCGGGACGCCAAGAACCGAACAAGCTCTCGGGCGATCCATAGGGAAATGTCGGCGCGGATCGCGGCCGGCGGTAACGGAGATTAGGCATGGCTGCGAAGATCGGCGGTTCCGGTGGGGACAAGCACACGATCGAACAGACGGCGGATATCAACATCACGCCGTTCATCGACATTCTGCTGGTGCTGATGATCATCTTCATGGTCGCCGCGCCCATGGCGACCGTGTCGATCCGCCTCGACCTGCCGCCGGCGCAGCCGCCTCAGCCGAACACGGTTGAGAAAGAGCCAGTGTACATCACCATCCAGGAAAACGGTCAGCTGTTCCTGTCGGACAAGCAGACCTCGATCGACAACCTGGCCACCGACGTCTGCACCGCCCTGGGCGGCGGCGCCTGCCAGGAAGAGCGCGTCTTCGTGCGCGCCCAGCCGGAAGTGAAATATTCTCAGTTCATGGAAGTCATGAACAAGATGCAGGAGAACGGCTTCTTCAAGGTCGGCCTGCTGAACGAAGACATCGAATAGGACCGAGGTTCTATCCCGGATCAGGGCCGCGTTCCGAAAGGGACGCGGCCTTTTTCTTTGCGGCGAGGCTTGCTCCCGCGCACGCTGACCGCCTTGATGCCAAATCGGCTGTTCGAGGAGTCCGCCCATGCGTCGTCGCACCTTCCTGTCCGCCCTGCCTGCCGGAGCCCTGGCGGCGACGGCCGTCCAGGCGCGACAGTCGTCTCCGACCGCCAAGCCGACCGAGGCGGCCCCCGCCCCTGCCCGTCCCGCCGATCCCTACGCCGGGGTCGGCATCGGCGACCGGGTGACGGGACCGAAATTCATGGGCCGCTCGACCGTCTGGGGCGCGAACGGGGCGGCGGCGACGGCGCACCCGGCGGCCAGCCTGATCGGGATCGACACCCTGAGGCGCGGCGGATCGGCCATCGACGCGGCCATCGCCATCAATGCGGCCCTGGGCTTCCTGGAGCCGGTGGCCAACGGCATCGGCGGCGACGCCTATTGCCTGCTGTGGGACCCGAAACAGAAGACGGTGGTCGGGCTGAACGGGTCCGGCGCCAGTCCGCGGGGCCTCAGCCTGGAAACCGCGCGGTCCAAGGCCATCGAAGGCTATCTGCCGCGTTATGGGGCGGTGACGGTGAATGTGCCCGGCACGGTGGACGCCTGGTGGAGCGCGCACCAACGCTATGGCAAGCTGCCGTGGAAGGATGTCCTGCTGCCGGTCGCCGAGCTGTGCGAACAGGGCGCGCCCGTGCCCCAGGTCATCGCCTACTACCTGGAACGCAATATGGCGGTCTTCGACCGGGGCGTGATCCCCATTGAGGAGAACGACAATAGGAAGCGCATCTGGGCCGCCGGCGGGGCGACGCCCAAGGTGGGGGAGGTCTTCGCCAACCCCTTCCTGGGCCGGACCCTGCGGATGATCGCCGAGGGCCGGCGCGACGCCTTCTATGACGGCCCCATCGCCGACAGCATCGAGGCCTATTTCAAGCGGATCGGCGGCTGGATGACCCGCGCCGACATGGCCGCCCACCGCACCGAATGGGTCGAGCCGATCCAGACCAATTATCGCGGCGTGGACGTCTTCGGCCTGGGCCCCAACACCCAGGGCCTGTCGACCAACCAGATCCTGAACATCTGCGAACAGTTCGACCTGAAATCCATGGGCTTCCAGTCCGCCGCCTCGCTGCACGTCCAGGCCGAGGCCAAGCGGCTGGCGTTCGAGGACCGGGCGCGCTGGTTCGCCGACGACCGATTCTCCAAGACCCCGGTCGAATGGCTGAACTCAAAGGCCTATGCCGCCGAACGGGCCAGGCTGATCCGGCCGGACCGGGTGATGGACCGCGTCATGCCCGGCGACGCCCCGCACCATGGCGACACCACCTATTTCAGCGTCGCCGACAGCGACGGGATGATGGTCAGCTGGATCCAGTCCAACTATCGCGGCATGGGCTCGGGCCTGGCGCCGGACAATGGATCGGAACCGCTGGGCTTCATGTTCCAGGACCGGGGCGAGCTGTTCGCCCTGAGCGACGGCCATCCCAACGTCTATGCGCCCGGCAAGCGGCCGTTCCAGACCATTATCCCCGGTTTCGCGGTCAAGGACGGCGAGCCCTGGATGGCCTTCGGCGTCATGGGCGGCGCCATGCAGCCCCAGGGCCAGGCCCAGATCATCATCAACATGGTCGATTATGGGCTTGAACCCCAGGCGGCGGGGGATGCGCCGCGCTGGCAACACTATGGCTCGTCCGAACCGACCGGCCAGGCGCAGGAGGGGACCGGGGTGCTGCACCTGGAGAGCGGCGTGCCCGAGGCGACCAAGGCGCAGTTGCGAGCGATGGGCTGGACCCTGGGCGAGCCGGACGGCGGGTTCGGCGGCTATCAGAACATCATGAAGCAGATGAACCCCGGCGGACGCTGGACCTATGGCGCGGCGACCGAGATGCGCAAGGACGGGATCGCCATCGCCTATTGAGGGCGGGGATGTTATGATCGGGTCATGAAGATCGGCGCTCAGGGTCAGGTCGTTATTCCGGCGGAACTGGTGGAACAGGCCGGTTTCGGGCCTGACGACGAGTTGTCGGTCCGGATCGACAGCGGCGTCCTGACCATTCGTGCGGCCAACGACCGACCGCACGCGGCGAAAGACCGCGGGCGCGCACTGATTGAGCATATGCAACGGTATCGTTCCGCCCTGAACATGACGACGGACGACGTCATGGCGATGACGCGGGGCGAATGAGGGTTCTGATCGACAGCAATGTGCTGATCGACCTGATCGACGAGACGCTGTCTTGGCATGACTGGTCAGCGAGCCAAGCCTCAGCGATCCTGAATGCGGAAGGGGCGCTGGTGATCAATCCGATCATCTATGCGGAGGTCTCAATTCCGTTTCTTAATGCAGACACGGTGGAAGCACTGCTGGCTCCGTTTGATCGCGAAGGCCTGCCGTTCGAAGCCGCCTTTCTGGCCGGCAAGGCTTTTCAGGCCTATCGTCGGCGGGGCGGTGTTCGGACTTCGCCCCTGCCTGACTTCTTCATCGGCGCCCACGCCCTGGTCGCCGGATACAGGCTGCTGACGCGCGACGGAGCGCGGTATCGTACCTATTTTCCCGAGCTTGAGCTGATCGCGCCATGACCCGTGACGAGGTGCGCGCCCTGCTGCTGTCGTTTCCCGGCGTCGAGGACGGCGTCTCCTATGGCGAGCCATCGTTCAAGGTGGCGGGGAAGTTCTTCACCTGGCTGCGTCCGAAGCTGGACGACAGTATCGTGGTGCATCTGGATAACCTGGATGAGCGCGAACTGCTGATCGAGATGGACCCCGCGACCTTTCACTTCACCGACCACTACCGCGACCACCCGATCGTGCTGGCGCGGATCGCTGCGGTCGATCCCGTCTGGCTGAAGGCGGCGCTGGAAAGGCGGTGGCGCAAGGTGGCGCCGAAGCGCCTGGTGAAGGTCTACGACGCCGCTTGACCTGACGTCGGGGAAACCATGCAGGGTCCGTTGAAAATAACAACGGACAGAAACCACATGGGGCGGGCGGTTGAGGATCGGGTCATCAAGGCCTTGGACGGCTGGCCGCTGGAGGCGACGCTGTTCCGCGGCGACGCGCCGAGGATGGCGGTGCTGGTCTCGGCGGGCACGGGGTTTCCGCGCGGCTTCTATGCGCGGTTCGCGCGCTGGATGGCCGAGCGGGGCTGCGTGGTCCTGACCTATGACTATCGCGGAATCGGCGGGTCGCGGCCCGAGGATCTGGCGGCGATGGAGATGGACTATCCCGACTGGGGTCGGCTGGACATGCCGGCCGCGCTGAAGGCGTTGAAGAAGGCGGCGCCGGGTCTGCCGATCTTCCACGTCGGGCACAGCGTCGGGGGCCATTTCGTCGGCTTCATGCCGAACCAGGCCGAGATCGGGCGGCACGCCTTCGTCTCGGTCGGGACCGGATGGTGGGGCGGACACCACCGGACCTATAATCCGATCGAGCTGTTCTTCTGGTTCGGTTTCGGGCCGCACCATCTGCGACGCCACGGCTATGTCCGCGCCGGCAGACTGTGGCGGGGGACCGACCTGCCGCGCGGGGTGTTCGAGACCTGGAAACGGTGGTGCCTGAAGCCGTCCTATTTCCTGGACGAGCTGAAGTCCGGCGCGCTGGAGCCCCAGGGGTTCGATGCGGTCCGGGCGCCGATCCGATCCTGGATCTTTCCGGACGACCCCATCGCCACGCCGGGCACAGGGGCGGCCCTGCTGAAAGCCTATCCCAACGCCCCGTCCGAGGTCGTGGTGCGTGACGGCCCCGACTATGGGGTGCGACGGGTCGGCCACGAGGGCGCCTTCCGCAAGGGGCTGGAGCCGCTGTGGCAGGAAATCCTGGATTGGTTCGACGCAGGGGTTACGAAGACCGGAGCCGGCGCCTAACTGTGCTGCTCCCGAAAACGAAGGATTTCCCCATGGCTTACGGCGATCAGCCCACAATCACCGTCGATGGCGTCGAGATCCCCCTGCTCGGCTTCGGCACCTGGCAGCTGGAGCCGGCGGACGCGCGCCGGATGGTCGCGGAGGCCCTGCGGATCGGTTATCGCCACATCGACACGGCCTGGATCTACAAGAACGAGAAGGCGGTCGGCGAAGGCATCGTCGATTCGGGCGTGGCCCGCGAGGACATCTTCCTGACCACCAAGATCTGGGTCGAGCATTTCACCCATGACGCCCTGCTGAAACAGGCGAAGAAATCCGCCGAAAGCCTGGGCACGACGCCGGATTTGCTGCTGCTGCACTGGCCCAAGCCGACGCCGACGTTCGAAGAGACTCTGGGCGCGCTGAACGAAGCGAAGGACCAGGGTCTGACCAAGTCGATCGGCCTGTCGAACTTCCCGTCCAAGGAGTTCCGGCAGGCGCAGAGCCTGTCCAAGGCGCGGCTGATCACCAACCAGGTCGAACACCATCCCTATCTGGGGATCGACCAACTGGTGGCGACGGCGGCCGAGCTGGGGTCGTCGATCACCGCCTGGTCGCCCCTGGCCCAGGGCAAGATCGCCGACGACAGGACGATCTCCGAAATCGCCGAGGCTCACGGCAAGACCAACGGCCAGGTCACCCTGCGCTGGCTGATCCAGAACCGGATCATCGCCATTCCGCGCACGACCAAGGAAAGCCGGGCGCGTGAGAATTTCGACATCTTCGACTTCGAACTCTCGGGCGAGGAGATGCAGCGGATGGACGCCCTGGATCGCGGCGAGCGGCTGGGCGACTGGCTGGATCCGGCTTACCAGTGGGACAAGGCCGCCGCTTGATCAGGGGAGGCGCGCATGTTGCGTGACCGGGATCGCCCGCGTCTTTGGCGCGCCGCCTTCGCCGTGACCGGCTGGGCGGCGCTGGTCCTGCAGTACCTGCTGATGGCGGGGCCGGCGGACGGCTGGGCGGTGGTGACGCGCACCGTCCAGTACTTCAGCTTCTTCACCATACTGACCAACATCCTGGTCGCCCTGGCGCTGACCGGGCCGTTGCTGAAGCCCACAAGACCCCTGGCGCGCTGGACGGCGTCGCCGGCCTTCCGCGCCGCCGTGACGACCTACATCCTGATCGTCGGGGTGGTGTATCATTTCATGATCGCCCCCTACTGGAGCCCCGAGGGGCTGACCCTGGGCGTCAATCTGGTGCTGCACTACGTCATGCCCGCCGCCTTCCTGCTGGACTGGCTGTGGTTCACGCCGAGAGGCCGACTGCGATGGATCGATCCGGTGAAGGCCCTCGGGTTCCCGCTGATCTTCGGCGTCTGGACGCTGGTTCACGGACTTATGACCCACTGGTGGCCCTATGGGTTCGTCAATGTGGACGAGTTGGGCCTGGGCCGGGTCCTGGCGGTGTTCGCCGGCCTGCTGGTCTGTTTCCTGCTGGTCGGGCTGGCGCTGGTCGGGCTGGATCGGGCCTTCAGTCGAACGAGGCGTGACAGTTCGGCCCCGGCGCTTTAGGCGGAGGCATGGCCTACAAATCCCTGCGTGACTTCATCGACCAGCTGGAAGCCCAGGGCGAGCTGGTGCGGGTTTCCGAGCCGGTCTCGACCGTGCTGGAGATGACCGAGATCCAGACCCGGCTGCTGCGAAACGGCGGGCCGGCGGTGCTGTTCGAGAAGCCGGTCATGCCGGACGGGACGATCAGCCCCATCCCCTGCCTGGCCAATCTGTTCGGCACGGTGAAAAGGGTCGCCATGGGGGTGACGCTGGAAGGCAAGAACCGCACGACAGCGGGCGAGCTGCGCGAGGTCGGGGAGTTGCTGGCCTTCCTGCGCAATCCGACCCCGCCGCGCGGCCTGGGCGACGCGATGGAAATGCTGCCCCTGGCGCAGACCGTCATGTCGATGCGGCCCAAGACGGTGAAGAAGGCGCCGGTGCAGGAGGTGGTGCTGAAAGGCGACCAGATCGACCTGACCGCCCTGCCCGTTCAGTCGTGCTGGCCCGGCGAGCCGGCGCCCCTGATCACCTGGGGGCTGGTCGTCACCAAGGGGCCGAGCGAGGACCGCGAGGACGACTTCAACCTGGGCATCTATCGGATGCAGGTTCTGGGTAAGGACCGGGCGATCATGCGCTGGCTGGCGCATCGCGGCGGGGCGCAACACTATGCGCGGCACAAGAAGGCTCGGCCCAAGGAGCCCCTGCCTTGCGCCGTGGTCCTGGGCGCCGATCCGGGGACCATCCTGGCGGCGGTGACGCCGGTGCCGGACACCCTGTCGGAATATCAGTTCGCCGGCCTGATGCGGGGGGCCAAGGCCGAGCTGGTCCCGTGCAAGACCGTGCCGTTGATGGTTCCGGCCCAGGCCGAGATCGTGCTGGAAGGGCATGTCCTGCTGAACGAATTCGAGGACGAGGGTCCGTACGGCGACCACACCGGCTATTACAACTCGGTCGAGAAGTTCCCGGTCTTCCAGGTCAGCGCGATCACCATGCGGCGCGACCCGATCTATCTGACGACCTTCACCGGCCGACCGCCGGACGAGCCCAGCGTGCTGGGCGAGGCGCTGAACGAGGTCTTCATTCCCCTGCTGCGCCAGCAGTTCCCGGAGATCGTCGACTTCTGGCTGCCGCCCGAGGGGTGCAGCTATCGGATCGCCGTGGTGTCGATGAAGAAGGCCTATCCGGGCCACGCCAAGCGGGTGATGCTGGGCGTCTGGAGCTATCTGCGCCAGTTCATGTACACCAAATGGGTCATCGTCGTGGATCACGACATCGACGCCCGCGACTGGAAGGACGTCATGTGGGCCATATCGACCAAGATGGATCCGGCCCGCGACATCACCGTGATCGAGTCGACGCCCATCGACTATCTGGACTTCGCCAGCCCCGAGAGCGGCCTGGGCTCCAAGATCGGCCTGGACGCCACCGACAAATGGCCGCCCGAGACCAAGCGCGAATGGGGCGAGGAAATCCGCATGGACGAGGCAGTAGTCGAGCGGGTCAACGACCTGTGGGGCCGGCTGGGTCTGCCGGGCGACGGGACGCCGATCTGGAAGTAGACGGCCTGCGAATGCTGACAGCATTTGGCAATTGGGCGCTTTAGGGATGCGGCATAGCTGGAGCTGCCGCCATGATACGTTCACACATCCATGACTTCGACTTCCTGTTTGGCCACTGGGAGGTTAAACACCGCAGACTGGTAAGCCGGGGCGTCGGCTCAGATGATTGGGACATCGCGCACGGGACGGCGTTCACAGAGCCCCGCATGGGTGGAATCGCCAATATCGAACAGCACGACTGTCCCGAACGCGGTTGGCGTGGCGTTTCTCTGCGAACGCTAAATCTGGCGACCGACGAGTGGTCGATCTACTGGATAAGCGACCGCGATGGCCGGTTGACGCCGCCGGTCGTTGGCCGGTTTCACGACGAGGGCTGCCGCCTCGAAGGACCCGACATAGACGGCGAGCGGCCGATCCTTGCACGCTTCGAGTGGTCGCGTGTGAACACGGAGACGCCGCGCTGGGCCCAACATTTCTCGTACGACGACGGACGGGCTTGGGAGCTGAACTGGGTCATGGATTTTCGGCGAGCAGCTTAAGATTCGCGCTCGGCATGGCGCGGTGAATTTGGGAGCGACAGGCTGCTGAGCTGGCAATAGGTTAGCACGACTCAGCCGGGGGCCATGTGAGCGCGTTCGAATTCTTCTTCAGCTTTTACGGCCTGCTGCTGGGCCTGTCGGTCGCTGAACTGGTCGGCGGATTTGCGCGAGTCCTGCATGAGAAACGGCGAATCCGGTTCGGCTGGCTGACGCCGCTGCTGGCCCTGTTCGTGGCTATCGACATCGCCACCTTCTGGAACCAGGCCTGAGTGATCTTCCGAGGCGCGCCGTTCAACACCTTCGTCCTACTGGTCTCGCTGAGCATTGCGGCGACCTTCTATGTGGCGGCCAGCGTGACCTTTCCGCGCGTTTCGGCCGAGGGCGGCGACGAGCGGATCGACCTGGACGACCATTTCTGGGCCCACCGGCGGCTGGTGTTCGGCTGTGTCCTGGCGGCCAATCTGATCGTGGCGGTGGTGGTGATCATCCTGGCGCAGATGAATGCGGAGTTCGGCCGCTTGGCCGGGTCGGCAAGGCTGTGGGTCGGGGTGACGATCTTCGTGACCGGGACGGCAACGGCGGCGTTCGCGCCGTGGCGCAGGGTCGCCGTGGGCGCCCTGATCGTGGTGCTGCTCTACAGCCTGTGGGGCATGGCCAACTCAGCCGCCCTGCTGGTCAAGGCCGGCGGGTGGGCGCCCGCGCTGGGCGGCGGCGGTTGACGCCTTGTCAGGCCGAGGCAATCGGCTCACGAAAGGCCATGCGATCCACTTCCCTGTTTTCGGCCCTTCTTGCCGCCCTAGCCTGTAGCGTGAGCCCCGCCATGTCCCAGACGCTTTCCAACACCGCGCCGTGGGACCAAGCCTTCCTGCCGCCGGCGCCCGCCTGGGACGGGGCGTCAAAGGCCCTGCTGCGTCCCGCGAGCGATGCGTGGGTCACGGCGTTCGAGGCCGATCCGGCGCATGATTTTTCGCCCAACTACGCCGACACCCGCGCCTGGTTCGACCGGCTGGATCAGGCGAGCGACCTGATCCGCATCGAACAGTTCGGCGTCTCGCCCGAGGGGCGGCCGATCTATGCAGTGATCGCGTCCAAGGATGGCGCGACCTTCGATCCGGCCAAGCCGGTGCTGATGATCCAGGCGGGCATCCACCCCGGCGAGATCGACGGCAAGGACGCGGGCATGATGGTGCTGCGCGACATCGCCTTCTACGGCAAGGACGCCCTGCTGGACCGGGTCAATCTGATCCTGATCCCGATCCTGAGCGTGGATGGCCATGAGCGGGCCAGCACCTATTCCCGCCCGAACCAGCGCGGGCCGCGCATTCAGGGCTGGCGCAATACGGCGACGAACCAGAACCTGAACCGCGACTATCTGAAGCTGGACCAGCCCGAGATGCGCAGCGTTCGGGGCCTGATCCTGAAATACCGGCCGGACCTGTATGTCGACGTCCACGTCACCGACGGCCTGGATTACCAGTACGACGTCACCTACGGCTTCAACGGCGAGGACGGGTCGTTCAGCCGGTCGCCGAACGGCTCGGCCTGGCTGGACACGGTGTTCAAGCCGGCGATGAACGGAGCGCTGGAGCGCGAGGGTCATATCCCCGGCGAGCTGGTGTTCGGCATCGACGACGACGAGCCGAAGAAGGGGCTGTCGGACGGCGGCCTGGGCGAACGGTTCTCCAACGGTTGGGGTTCGGCGGCCCATGTGCCGACCATATTGATCGAGAACCACAGCCTGAAGCCGCACGAGCAGCGGGTGCTGGGGACCTATGTCTTCATCGAGGAGGCGATGCGGCTGCTGGCGGATCAGGGCGCTGCGCTGAAGGCGGCGACGGATCAGGACCGGGCCCTGCGTCCCGCCGAAATCCTGGCGAACTTCGAGGCGGAAGAGGCCCCCTCCTCCACGCGGCCGTTCAAGGGCGTTCTTTACGAGATGTACCACAGCCCGGCCTCGGGTCGCGACGAGGTGCGCTGGCTGGGCCGGCCCGATCCCGAGTTGTGGTCGATGCCCTTCTATGGGTCCAAGCCGACGCTGACCCTGAAGCGCCCGACGGCCTATTGGATTCCCAGCTATCGCACCGACATCATCGAGCGGCTGAAGATCCACGGCGTCGAGATGGAAACGGTCGAGGCGCCGCGCACGGTCAACCTGTCGATGTTGCGCCTGGTCGAGCCCAAGCTGGCGACGCGGGCCAACGAGGGCCACGTCCAGGCCTCGGTGAAGACGGTCGAGGTCGAGCGGCGCGACTGGACCTTCCCGACCGGTTCGGTGCGCGTGCCGACCGACCAGCCGCTGGGCGACATCGTGGTGCTGCTGCTTGAGCCGCAGTCCAGCGAGAGCTTCTTCGCCTGGGGCATGTTCCCCGAGGTCATGAGCCGGGTCGAATATATCGAGGCCTACGCCATCGCGCCCCTGGCGGAGAAGATGCTGGCCGCCGACCCGGCGCTGAAGGCCGAGTTCGAGGCCAAGCTGGCCGCCGAGCCCGCGTTCGCCGCCGATCCGCAGGCGCGGCTGGCCTGGTTCTATGAGCGGACGCCCTTCTACGACGACCGCTATCTGCTCTATCCCGTCGGCCGCGAGGACTGATCGATGACCACACCCCTGATGCACGCCGTCCAGGCCGCCGCCCTGTGGAGCGGCCTGCTGATCCTGCTGATGCTGGTCCTGTCGGGGATAGTGGTCAGCGGGCGGCGCAAGCACATGGTCTCGTTCGGCGACGGCGGGAACCCCGATCTGGCGGCCGCGACCCGCGCCTTCGGCAACTGCGCCGAATATGCGGCGCCGGGCATGATCGCCATGCTGTTGCTGGCCGCCGTCGGCGCTCCGGCGTGGATGGTGCATGCCGTCGGCGCGACCCTGCTGGTCGGGCGCGTGGTCCATGCCCTGGGCCTGCTGTTCCAGACAGGGCCGTCGCTGGGCCGTGTCATCGGCATGTTGCTGACCTGGGTCGCGCTGCTGACCGCCGCCGTCGGCCTGATCGCCTTCGCCGTCGTCTGATCCTGTTGCAGCGCAACAGGTTGCGGCGCGGCGGGGCGTCCGCCATATCGGGGCATGACCGACACCCTAGATGCGCCTGTTTCCACCGATCTTCTGCCCGATCTTCTGAATGACATCGTCCAGGCGGCCCTGAGGGCCGGCGCCGACGCCGCCGAGGCGGTCAGCGCCGATCGTCGGTCCCTGTCGGTCGGGGTGCGCAACGGCAAGCTGGAAGACGTGGAGCGTGAGGAATCGCGCGATCTGGGCCTGCGGGTCTTCGTCGGCCAGCGTCAGGCCTCGGTGTCGGCGTCGGACCTGTCGCCCGAAACCCGCACCCGCCTGGTGGAACGCGCCGTGGCCATGGCGCGCCTGGCGCCGGAAGATCCCCACGCCGGTTTCGCCCCCGAAGATCGGCTGGCGCGCGGGCCCTTCGTCGATCTGGACCTGTTCGATCCCAGCGAACGGACCGCCTTGATTCTGGAACAGGTTTCCGCCGAGGCCGAGACAGCGGCGCTGGCGGTCGAGGGCGTCGCCCGATCCGAGGGCGGGCATGCGTCCTGGTCGTCCAGCCAATGGCGACTGGTCACCTCGCACGGGTTCGAAGGCGACTATCGGGGCTCGGCCTTTTCGCTGGGCGTCGGGGTGATCGCCGAAAAGGACGGGGCCATGGAGCGTGGCGGCGAGAGCCGTTCGACCCGGCATCTGGTCGACCTGCCGGGCGCCGAGATCATCGGGCGCACGGCCGGCGAGCGCGCCGTGGCCCGAACCGGGGCGCGCAAGATCGCCTCGACCACCGCCCCGGTCATCTTCGACAACCGCATGGCCGGCCAGATCGTCTCGCCGGCCATCGGCGCCATTTCGGGCCCGTCGATCGCGCGGGGCACCTCCTTCCTGAAGGACCGGATGGGCCAGAGGGTGTTCGCCGAAGGGGTGACCCTGATCGACGATCCGTTCCGGCCGCGCGGCCTGGGATCGACGCCGTTCGACGACGAAGGGGTCGCGGTCGAGCGGCGCGCCCTGTTCGACGACGGCGTCCTGACCACCTGGCTGCTGAACTGCGCCTCGGCCCGCCAACTGGGCCTGCAGTCCACCGGTCACGCCTCGCGCGGCCTGGCGGGACCGCCGGGGGTCGGAACCCACAATCTGCACATGGAGCCGGGCGACCGCGATCTGGCCGGCCTGATGGCCGATGCGGGGACGGGTCTGCTGGTCACGTCGATGTTCGGGCCGTCGCTGAACGGAAACACCGGCGACTGGTCCGCCGGGGTGTCCGGCTTCTGGTTCGAGAACGGCGAGATCGCCTATCCGGTCAACGAGGTCACGGTGGCCGGCAAGCTGCCCGAGCTTTATCTGCGCCTCCAACGCGGGTCGGACCTGGAGTTCCGGGGCGGGTTCAATGTGCCCAGCCTGATGTTCGACGCGGTGGCCATAGCGGGCAAATGATCGATCTAGCCTCAGATCTGGAGCTGATCCGCCAGGCGGCGATCGACGCCGGGGCGCTGGCGGTCGCAGAGCGCGAGGCCGGGCTGAGGATCGAGTCCAAGGTCGGCGGGTCGCCCGTCACCAGCGGCGACCTGGCGGTGGACGCCATGCTGAAGGACCGGCTGCTGGCCGCCCGGCCCGACTATGGCTGGCTGTCGGAAGAGACGGCGGACACGCCCGAACGCTTGTCGAAGCGCCGAATCTTCGTCGTCGATCCGGTGGACGGCACGGTGGCCTATATGAAGCGCCAGCCCTGGTGGTGCGTGCCCATCGCGGTCGTCGAGGACGGCCAGGTGGTGGCCGCCGCCATCCATGCGCCCGAGGTTCAGGAAACCTATGCGGCGGCGCGCGGCGGCGGCGCGCAGCGCAATGGGGCCGTGATCCGGGCGTCCGACGCCGAGACCCTGGACGACGCCTCGGTGCTGGGCGATGCGCGGATGATCGAGGGGTCGCATTGGGACGAGCCCTGGCCGGTGCTGCGGTTCGCCAAGCGCAACGCCCTGGCCTACCGGATGGCCCTGGTCGCCGCCGGCGCCTTTGACGCCGCCCTGGCCCTGACGCCCAAATGGGACTGGGACGTGGCCGCGGGCAGCCTGATCGCCGAAGAGGCCGGCGCCCGCGTCACCGACCATCACGGCCGGCCGTGGCGGTTCAACCGACCCGATCCGCGTCAGGCCAGCCTGGTCTGCGCCGCTCCGGCCCTGCACCCGCTGATCGTTCGGCGCTGTAAAAACGTGCCGCTATCGACCTAAGGCTTGGGTTGAAAAACCCTGTCATACATTGATCCTTAGGCGTTCTGGGCCTATGCCCCGGCAAAGCCCTCCCCAGACTTCAAGGACACCCGATGGTCGATCAATCCTCCGTCCCGCCCCAGCTGCTTCACCTCGTCATCGGCGGCGAACTGCGTCACCTGGGCGAGCCGACGTTCCGCGATCTTTCGCAAATCGAATTCGTCGGCGCCTTCGGCAGCTACGACGAAGCCAAGAAGGCCTGGAAGGCCCGCGCTCAGGCGACGGTCGACAACGCCCACATGCGCTATTTCATCCTGCACGCCCACAAGCTGATCGACCCGCGCGGCGACGCGGCCTGATCCTGCGACATCAGGGAGCCGAACCGGCTCCCTGATCCGACGTTGAAGTCTGGATGCGAGGAAGAACATGAACCTGGAACCGCAACAGATCTTCCAACTGGTCAGCCTGCTGGCGGTGCTGGCCCTCTTCAGCATCTCGCTGCGCGGGCAGATCGGGTATGCGCGCTGGTTCAAGAAGTGGGAGGCCGACCGCAAGGCGCGGCGACGCCGAGCTTGATGCGGAAGCCCGCGAACGCGGAGACCAGCCCCCGAAAGGCCCCTGGGGCTGAGCCGCCGCTCCTTCACGCCCGTAACCCGGACTTGTTCCTAGGGTGACGGATGCAGAGACAGCGTGGCCTACTCCCGCTTCAGCAACTTCTCGGTCAGCAGCGTGCCCCACCAGCCGGCCTTGAACTCGGCGCGGATCGCCTTGGGGTCGTAGTCGGGGCTGTCGATCCAGTCGATGAAACTGATCCCGCGCGGCTCGATCTCGCTGACGTATTTCTCCAGCGTATAGTCCAGCACACCGGTGAGGCCCTCGCGCGAGTGGAGGTACTTCTTCGACAGCTCCGCCATGGCGACCGAGATCGGTTCGCCCAGATGGAAGTGGCGATAGAAGACGGCCATCATGCCCGCCCGGTCCGCACCCGACTTGCAGTGGATCAGCACCGGGTATTCGATGGTCGTGAACAGGCGACGCGCGCGGTGAATCCGGTCTGTCTCGGGCGGGTCGCGCGAATCCAGCGGCGCGTCGATCAGGGTCAGGCCCAGGCGTTCGCAGGCTTCCTTCTCCAGCCAGTAATAGCCCTCGTCGCGTTGACCGCGCAGATTGATGACGGTCTTGACGCCCTTCTTCTTCCAATAGGCCAACTGGCGCGGCGACGGCTGGTTGGTGCGCACAAGGTCTGGCCCCAGCCAGTGGGCGTTGGAAAACGCCAGGCGCAGGAAGGCGTGGTCCGCCCAGAAATAATGCCAATGCGCCCGGAAACGGCCCATCGCGGTCGAAAGATCAAAGCGCGCCATGGCCGCCAGATAGCGATCCTGAGCCGCCGCGTCATCCTCCGCTTGCGACGGGGGCCGTGGCGGCCCCGCCCTGCGGCGCCCGACCCTCGATCCAGAAGATGAAGATCGAGGCGCCGACGATCAGGGCGGCGCCCGGCCAGAACCAGATCGAGGGCGTCTGGCCCAGCAGAAGCCAGCCCACGAGACCGGCCAGCGGCGCTTTCAGATCGGCGAAGGGCTGAAGATAGGCCGCGTCGGCCAGCCTGTAGGCGGAGGCCAGGAGATATTGCGCAGCGGCCGTCAGGCCGCCCAGGGCCAGCAACAGCAGCAGACCCGCGCCCTGCGGCAGGGCGAAGGCCAGGTCCGTCGCCACCCCGGCCGGAAGGGCGAAGGAGAAGGCGTTCGCCAAGAGCAGAAGCGCTAGATGGCTGGGCGTGATCAGGACCAGCAGGGATACGGTCAGGGTTTCGGGCGTCTCCTCCCGAGCCAACCAGCGGGTCATCACATCGGTGACGGCCCAAAGGGCGGCGGCCAGGACCGGGGTCAGGGCGGCCCATCCCAAGCCTTCGGCTCCGACGCCTGAGACAATGACGGCGCCGATGAAGCCGATCACCGCTGCGCCGATCCGCGAGGCCGACACCCGCTCCCCCAGAAACAGGGTCGAGCCGATGATGACGAACAGGGGGCCGGTCGCCAACAGCGTCACCATCTGCCAGATCGGCACGCCCGACACGAAGCCGTAGACGAAAACGTGCACACCCAGGGCCGATGCAAAGGCGCGGATCAGATGCGCCAAGGGCCGGCGCGTCTTCAGCTTGTCCAGTCCGATCCGCACCACGATCGGCAGCATCAGGACCGAAGCGATCAGATATTGCCAGAAGGCCATGCCCGTCGAACTCATGCCGAACTGGCGCGGCAGGACCGATTGCAGGGCGTTGCCCCCGGCGAAGACAAGACTGGCCGACAGCATCAACAGCGCGCCCCAGGCGGCGGCGCGGGAGGAAGGCGAGGAAATCTGGTTCAATGGTCGTCCTTTCCGTAACCAGTTTTCCAGGGTTACGGGCGACGACGCGCCGCGCCCGCCGCTCAAGCATGAGCGACGAACGCCGCGAGGCGTTGGGTCCCGTTCTCTTTCATCCGGACTATACCGTCGGCCCCGGAATCACACCGGATCTGCTGACCTCCCCAAGCCGGGGGAGCGCTCGCGGGCTTGGCGTCGCCGCCTTACCGCCGGTGGGGAATCGCACCCCGCCCTGAGAACACTGCAGGCGAACCTGCGCACCCTACTTAGAAAAAGGCCGCTCGATCTTCAACCTGATCCGGGCCGACGAGGAGGGGGGTCTCTTCCGCCGTCGCCTTACAAGCCTTGACTTGAGGGGCGGCTCGGACGACCGAAGGCCGATGACCGAGCCCGCCCCCTCCATGCCCCTGCGCGCCCTGCTGGCGCGGATTTGGCGAGACTATCTGAGCAGCCGCAAGGGATCGCTGATCCTGTCGATCCTGTGCGCGGCCACGACGGGTCTGCTGACCGCCGCGCTGTTGCAGCTGGTGCAGCCGGCGGTGAACGGCCTGTTCCTGGACGGCGACCAGCCGATCGTCCTGTTCGGCCGTTTCCGCTTCCCGGCGGACGAGGCCCTGATCGTCATTCCCACCGCCATTCTGACGGTGGCGGTGGTGCGGACCCTGGCGGCCCTGGGGCAGGCCGCCCTGGTCAACCGGCTGGGCCACACCATCGTCGGCGACATCCAGATCCGTCTGTTCGGGGCCATGATCCGCGCCGACCTGGCCCGGCTGCGCAGCCAGCATTCGGGCGGCTTCGTCTCCTCGGTGCTGTTCGACGCCAATCTGGTGCGCGAGGCCTTCACCTCGGGCGTGGTCAACTACACCCAGAACCTGCTGACCCTGATCGCGGTGCTGATCTATATGGGGTTCATCGACTGGCAGCTGACCGTCGTGGTGCTGCTTGGGGTGCCGCTGGTGGCGCTGGTGCTGCGCCGGTTCGGACGCAAGACGCGCAAGGCGGCGCAAGGGGCCATGGCCGAGACAGAGAACCTGTCCACCGCCCTGATGGAGAATCTGGACGGGGTCCGGCTGATCAAAATCGAGAACCGCGAGGCGGCCGAGCAGGACCGGGTCGCCGAGGTGGTGGCCCGCCGCCAGCGCCATGTCATCAAGGGCGCCAACGCCCGCGCCTTCGCCGGGCCGTCCAGCGATCTGATCTCCTACATCGTCGTCGCCGCCGTCATGGCCTATGCCGGATGGCGGGCGCAGTCGGGCGAGATGACGGTCGGCGGGTTCGCCGCCTTCATCGGCATGCTGCTGGCCGCCGGTCAGGCCCTGCGGCAGGTCACGAACCTGGCGACGGTCATGAGCGAGGGCTTCACCGCCGCGCGCCGCCTGTTCGGCGCCCTGGACATCGAGGCCGAGATCCGTGAGGCGCCTGATGCGGCGCCCCTGTCCCCCGGGCCAGTCGAGGTGGTGCTGGACCAGGTGTCGTTCGCCTATGGGCCGGGCGGCGCGCCGACGCTGGATCAGGTGTCGTTGCGGGTGGCCCCCGGCGAGACCGTGGCCCTGGTCGGCCCGTCGGGCGGAGGCAAGAGCACGATATTGAGCCTGTTGCCGCGCTTCTATGACGTGACGGGCGGGGCGGTGACGATCAATGGGCGGGACGTGCGTGGGCTGCGGATCAACGACCTGCGCGACCATATCGCCCTGGTGACGCAGGAGCCCTTCCTGTTCGACGACACCATCGCCGCCAATATCGCCTATGGGCGGCCGGGCGCCACGCAAGCCCAGATCGAGGAGGCCGCGCGTTCGGCCGCCGCCCATGACTTCATCACCGCCCTGCCCGAAGGTTACGAGACCCGCGCCGGCGAGGCGGGCCTGCGGCTGTCGGGCGGGCAGCGCCAGCGGATCGCCATCGCCCGCGCCTTCCTGAAGGACGCGCCGATCCTGCTGCTGGACGAGGCGACCAGCGCCCTGGACACCGAGAGCGAGGCCCTGGTCCAGGCGGCGCTGGAGCGGCTGATGGAAGGGCGCGCCACCCTGATGATCGCCCACCGTCTGTCGACCGTTCGCAACGCCGACCGCATCTATGTGATCGAGGCCGGGCGCGTGGTGGAGGAAGGGCCGCACGTCGTCCTGGTCGCGCGCGGCGGCCTCTATTCCCGACTGGCCCGCCAGCAGTCTCTGGACGGGACGCCGCCCACGGTCGAGACCGTCGCGTGAGGCCGCTGCGCAACCCGGTGATCCAGTCCGTCCTGGCCTGGACGCTGGCGCAGTGGATGCAGTTCTGCTTCGCCACCATCCGCTGGACCCACGAGAACCAGACGGTCGCCGAACAGGTCTGGGCTCAGGGCGGCGGCGTGCTTTGCGTCTTCTGGCATTCGCGGATCGGCCTGGCCCCGGCGTCGTGGCCGCTGGAACGGGCGCAACCGGCGAAGGGGCTGATCTCGCTGTCGGCCGACGGCGAGTTCATCGCCAAGGCCGTGGCGCGTCAGGGCTTTCCCGCCGTCCGCGGTTCGTCGGCCAACAAGGACAAGGCCGACCGGGCCAAGGGCGGGTCGCAGGCCCTGCGCGACGGCTTGAAACAGTTGAAGATCGGCGCCCTGGCCGTGACGCCCGACGGGCCGCGCGGCCCGGCCAATACCATGGCCGAAGGCCTGCCCCTGATGGCGAAACTGTCGAAGGCGCCGGCCCTGTTCATCGGCCTGTCGTGCAATCCGGCGATCCGCCTGAACAGCTGGGACCGCGCCGTCCTGCCCCTGCCCTTCGGCAAGGGGGCGATCGTCTGGGACCGCGCCGAATTCCCCGAGGGCGGCGACATGACCGCCGTCATCGAGGACTGGACGGCCCGCATGAACGCGGTCGAGGCGCGGGCTGACGCGATCACGGGGCTGAAGCCGTGACGCCCCTGCCGCTGCTGGCCTATCGACTGCTGACCCGCGCGCTGGAGCCGCTCGCCCCGCGCCTGCTGGACACCCGCGCGCACAGGGGCAAGGAAGACCCCGCGCGCGTTGACGAGCGGCTGGGCTTCACCCGCGCCGAACGACCCGCCGGCGATCTGGTCTGGCTGCACGGCGTCAGCGTGGGCGAAACCCTGTCGCTGCTGCCCCTGGTCGAACGGTTCGTGAAGACCCGGCCGGACCTGACGGTGCTGGTGACGTCGGGCACCGTGACCTCGGCCCGGATCCTGGCCGAACGGCTGCCCAGGGGCGTCATCCACCAGTATGCGCCGGTCGACGGGCCCGGCGTCGTGGCGCGGTTTCTGGATCATTGGCGGCCCAGCCTGGCGATCTTCGTCGAGAGCGAACTGTGGCCGAACATGCTGCTGGAGGCGCATCGGCGCGGCGTCAAACTGGCGCTGGTCAGCGCACGGATCACCGAAAAGACGGTCGAGGGCTGGGCGCGGTTTCCGGCCTCGGCGCGGGCGCTGACCGGGGTCTTCGACCTGGTCCTGCCCCAGGATCAGGCGTCGGGTGAGCGATTGGAGCGCCTGGGCGCGCGGATCGACGGCCTGGTCAATCTGAAGCTGGCGGGCGACGCCCTGCCCCATGACGCCGCCGCCTTCAGCCGCCTGAGCGCCGCCATCGGGGACCGGCCGGTGGTCGTCGCCGCCAGCACCCATGAAGGCGAAGAGATCGCCATTGTCCGCGCCCTGGATAAGCTGGCGGACCGCGCCTGCCTGATCCTGGCGCCGCGCCATCCGGAACGGGGACCGCATATCGCCACAGCCCTGCAGCGAGAGGGCGTGGCCTTCGCCATGCGGTCGCGGGGCGAGACCATCGGTCGAGACACCGACGTCTATCTGGCCGACACCCTGAACGAGATGGGGCTGTTCCTGCGGTTGGCGGATGTGGTGGTGATGGGCGGATCGTTCGCCCCTGCCCTGGGCCTGCCGGCGGTGGGCGGGCACAATCCGCTGGAGCCGGCGCGGCTGGCGCGGCCGACCATCACCGGACCCGACGCCTCCAACTGGGCCACCGTGACCTCGGCCCTGGCCCAGGCCGGAGGGTTGGTCCTGGTTCAGGCGCCCTGGGACCTGCCCGGCGCGGTCGAGCCCTTGCTGGCCGATCCTGCGGCGGCCAAGGCCATGGGCGAGCGCGCCCGGCGCGCCGCCGCCGAAGCGGGCGGCGGATTGGACCGGCTGTGGGCCTTCCTGTCGCCGCTGACGCCGAAGACGGCGACCAGGACGGGGTCGGGCCGATGAAGCTGAACACCCCCCGCTGGTGGTATGTCCGCGACCGCAGCCACGCCCGGCTGACCCGCACCCTGCTGAAGCCCCTGGGCTGGATCTGGGCCGGCGTCACGGCGCGGCGGATCGCGCGGACGGTCCCGGTCGATCCCGGCTGTGCGGTGATTTCGGTCGGCAATCTGACGGTGGGCGGATCGGGCAAGACGCCGGTGGCGCGCGAGGTGTTGCGACTGCTGCGGACGGCGGGCGTAGAGGCCCAGGCCCTGTCGCGCGGCTACGGCGGGCGGCTGGAGGGGCCGGTGCGCGTCGATCTGCAGATCCATACCGCCGAGGACGTAGGCGACGAGCCCCTGATGCTGGCGCAAGCCTCGCCCGCCTGGATCGCGCGGGATCGGGTCGCGGGCGCGCGGGCGGCGGCGGCCGAGGGCGCGCAGGTGCTGGTGCTGGACGACGGCCATCAGAACCCCGCCTTGAAGAAGACCGTCAGCCTGATCGTCGTGGACGGCGAGACACGCGAGGACGAATGGCCGTTCGGCGACGGCTCGGTGTTTCCATCCGGCCCTATGCGCGAGCCCCTGGCGGCGGGACTGGCGCGCGCCGACGCCGTGGTGGTGATGCTGCCCGCCGATGTCGAGACGGCCGATCCCGAACTGGTGGCGACCTTCGGCGCCCTGCCCGTCTTCCTGTGCCGCCTGACGCCCGAAGGTCCGCCGCCGGCCGGGCCGCAGGTCGGCTTCGCCGGCATCGCCAAGCCCTGGAAGGTCGAGCGGTCGCTGAAGGCGGCGGGCTGCGACCTGGCGGACTTCGTCCCCTTCCCCGACCATGCGGCCTATAGACCCGAGGACATGGCCTTCCTGCGGGCGCGGGCGGCGGTGTTCCAGGCCGGTCTGGTCACAACGGAAAAGGACTGGGTCCGGCTGACGCCCGACCAGCGGGCCGATGTGACGGCCTGGCCGGTGGTCGCCCGCTTCGAGGATCAGGCGGGGTTCGCCGCCTTCCTGAACGCGCGGCTTCAGTCGGCGCGATAGACCACCCCGCCCTTCATCACGAACTTCATCCGCTCCAGTTCGGTCACGTCCGTCAGCGGATCGCCCGACACCGCGACGATGTCGGCCGGCATGCCGGGCGCGATCTTTCCGGCCTCGCTGGAAATCCGCAGATGTTCGGCGGCCCCGACGGTGGCCGCCTGGATCGCCTCCAGGGGCGTCAGGCCGGCCCGGACCAGAAGCGCGAACTCCTGAGCATTGTCGCCATGGGCCGAGACGCCGCTGTCCGTGCCGAAGGCGATCCTTACCCCGCCCTCATGCGCGCGGCGCGCCATGTCCAGCATCTTTGGCCCCGCCTCCAGCGCCTTGGCGGTCTGGGCCGGGGTGAAGAAGTTGTTGGGGCCCGAGGCGATGCGGGCGACGAAATCGCCGGCCAACAGCGTGGGCACCAGCCAGGCGCCGTTGGCCTTGAACAGGCGGATCGACTGGTCGTCCAGATAGGTGCCGTGTTCGATGGAGTCGCCGCCCGCGCGCAGGAAGGCGTTGATCCCGTCCACGCCGTGGGCATGGGCCGTGACCTGGCGGCCCATGCGGTGGGCGCTGTCGACGATGGCGGTCAGTTCGGGGTCGCTGAACTGCTGGCCCAGACCCGCGGCGGTGTTGGACAGGACCCCGCCCGTGGCCGTGATCTTGATGATGTCGGCGCCGGCCCGGACCTGGGTGCGGACGGCGCGCATGCAGTCGTCCACCCCCGAACAGATGCTCTCGGACGACAGCAAATGCATGACGTCGTCGCGATAGCCGTTGATGTCGCCATGGCCGCCGTGGATGGAGACCGAGGATCCGGCTGCGATGATGCGCGGTCCCGGCACGTCGCCGTTCCGCACTGCGTTTCTCAGGGCGAAGATCGCCTGATTGCCCGCGCCCAGGTCTGCGACGGTGGTGAAGCCCGCCATCAGGGTGCGGCGGGCGTAGCGGGCGCCGACCATGGCCTGATCCGCGTCGGACAGGGTGACCTCTTCCAGACGGGAATTGGGGTTCTGCTGGCCCGTCAGATGGACGTGGCTGTCGATCAGTCCCGGCAGGACGAAGGCGGTCCGCAGGTCGATGACCTGCCCTTGCGCCGGGTCGCCGACGAAGCCGTCACGCACCTCGACGACCTGGTTCCCTCTGATCACGAGAGTTTTACCGCGCTGCACAACGCCGTTCGACGGGTCGGCCAGCAATCGCCCGGCCTCGACGAACATCGTCGTCGGCTCTGGAGAAACCCCAACCCCTGCGGGGCTTTGCTGCGCCGCCGCGCCTGCGGCCAACGCCCCCCATGCCGCCATAGCCAGACCGAAACGCTTCATCGATTTCTCCCCCAAACAGGTGCGCCGCAAAATCGCCCCACAAGGCCAAGGTTGCTTCGCCCGTAACCATTTGAAACAAACACGCCTGAAGACCAACCGCAACGAGGGCGTCGCATGCGGCTATCGAGACGAGGGCTTATTCTGGGCGGATCGGCCATGTTGGCGGGTTGCGCCAGCGCGAGCGCCAAGGCCCCGCTCACCACCGCCGCGACAGTCGCGCCGGTCGTCCCCCCTGCGGCGCCGATCCAGACCGTAAGCGTGACGCCTCCGCCGCTGGATCCGCGCGGTCATGTCCGCAAGGAACTGATGGAACGCGCCATGACGGCGTTGGACGTCCACCACCACAAGATCCCGCTTCGCGACCGCATGTATCTGGTCGATTTTCAGAAATTCTCGGGCGAAGAGCGGCTGTACGAGGTCGATCTGGTCGCCGGCGAGGTCAAGGTCCTGCGCACCTGCCACGGTCGCGGTTCCGACCCCAGCCACTCAGGTTACGCCCAGCGCTTCTCCAATACGCCGGATTCCAACATGTCCTCGGTCGGCGCCTACGCCACCGCCGGCGCCAGCTGGGGGTCGCAACAGGGGCCGAATGTCCTGCTGGACGGGCTGGAGTATTCAAACGACAAGGCCCGCGAGCGGGCCATCATCATCCACGGCGCCGACTACGCCGACCCGGACTTCCTGGCGCGCGAAGGCAAGCTGGGTCGCAGCTACGGCTGTTTCTCGGTCGCCCACACCGATCTGCCCGAACTGCGCGAACGCATGGGCGAAGGCCGGCTGCTGTTCGCCTGGGCGTAGGGCTCAGCCCCGGTCCAGGGCCCGCCAGCCGATGTCAGAGCGGTTGAAGCCGCCGGGCCAGTCGATCTTCCGGATGGCGGCATAGGCGCGTTCGCGGGCCTGGGCGATGTCGTCGCCCTCGGCGCAGACGTTCAGGACGCGGCCGCCGGCAGCGCACAGCAGGCCGTCTTCGCGGCGTCGGGTCCCGGCGTGGAAGACCTGGACGTGGGGGCCGAAGTCCTGATCGACGCCGCGAATGATCGACCCCTCCAGCGGGCTGTCGGGATAGCCCTTCGCCGCCATGACGACGCAGATCACCGTCTGGGGCTTGAAGGCCGGGGACGGCAGGCCGGAGACGTCGCCCCGCGCACAGCCCAGCAGATAGGGGACGATGTCCCCGGCCATCCGCATCATCAACACCTGGCATTCGGGATCGCCGAAGCGGGCGTTGAACTCGACGACCTTGGGGCCGTCGGCCGTGGCCATCAGGCCGGCGTAGAGAACGCCGCGATAGGGAGCGCCTTCCTCGGCCATCTTGCGGATGGTGGGCTGGACGATCCGTTCATCGGCCTGCTGCACCAGGTCGGCGGTGAAGACCGGGGCGGGCGAATAGGCGCCCATGCCGCCGGTGTTGGGGCCGGTGTCGCCATCGAAGGCGCGCTTGTGGTCCTGGGCGCCGCCGAACAGGACGGCCTGCTTGCCGTCGCACAGGGCGAACAGCGAGCCCTCCTCGCCGTCCATGAACTCCTCGATCACGACGCGGGCGCCGGCGGCGCCGAAGCGGCCGCCCAGCATGCGTTCGATCTCGGCCTCGGCGTCGGCGCGATCCGGGCTGATGGCCACGCCCTTGCCGGCGGCCAGGCCGTCGGCCTTGATGACATAGGGAGGCTTGAACACGTCCAGCGCGGCCTTGGCGTCCTTGACCGTGTCATAGACGCCGTAGCCGGCGGTGGGGATTTCGTGGCGTTCCAGGAAGGCCTTGGAGAAGGCCTTGGACACCTCCAGCTGGGCCGCCTTGGCGGTGGGGCCGAAGCAAGGGATGCCGGCCGAGGCCAGACGGTCGGCGAGACCGGCGGCCAGGGCGACTTCCGGCCCGACCACGACGAGGTCCGCCTTGATCTCGCGGGCCAGGGCGGCGAGGCCCTCCGCGTCGTCGGCCTTGACCGAACGGAGCTCGCACAGCTTCTCGATGCCCGGATTGCCGGGGGCGGCGACGAGGCGGGTGACCAGCGGCGACTGGGCGATCTTCCAGGCCAGGGCGTGTTCGCGCCCGCCCGATCCGACGAGAAGAATAATCATGAAGTCGGCAATGACGGGCCTGCGCCGGGCGGTCAAGCGCCCGCCGGGCTGAAGCGTCAGAACAGGGCGGAAAGGACGTAGACGACCAGGCCGATCAAGGCGATCCCACCGATGATCAGCCAAGGGCTCAAGGCGCCGCCCGCCCCGCTGCGACGCATGAGGTCGCGCTCGCGAGGGTCGCGGTCGTCCGGATCGGTTCCTTGGGGGTCGGCGGCCATGAAAGCCGAACGGGGCGGCGTCGATCCTGTTCCCGCAAGAGGCGACGCAGGCTAGGATGGGCCGATGAGCGACGACTCCTATGTGTTCGAAGGCCCGGCCGAGGCCGCCGCCCCGCGCGACAACAATCCGCCCCTGTCGATCTCCGAACTGTCCTTCGCCCTGAAGCGGACGCTGGAGGAGCGATTCGGCCATGTGCGGCTGAGGGGCGAGGTGTCCAAGGTCAATCGTCACGCCTCGGGCCATATCTATCTGACCCTGAAGGACGACAAGTCGGCCATCGACGGGGTGATCTGGAAGGGATCGGTGCGCGGCCTGGGGGTCCAGCCGGAGGCGGGGCTGGAGGTTATCGTCACCGGCAAGATCACCTCGTATCCGGCGCGGTCGTCGTACCAGATCGTGATCGAGAGCATGGAGGCGGCCGGCGCCGGCGCCCTTTTGGCGCAACTCGAGCGGCTGAAGGTCCGGCTGCGCGAAGAGGGCCTGTTCGAGCCGGGGCGCAAGAAGCCCCTGCCCCAGTTTCCTCGCACCATCGGCGTCATCACCAGCCCGACCGGGGCGGTGATCCGCGACGTCCTGCACCGGATCGCCGAACGCTGGCCCTGCCGGGTGATCGTCTGGCCCGTCGTGGTCCAGGGCGAGGCGGCGTGCGGCCAGGTGTCGAACGCCATCCGCGGCTTCGACGCGATGACCGTCGATGGGCCGATCCCCCGCCCCGACCTGCTGATCGTGGCCCGTGGGGGCGGCTCGGTCGAGGACCTGTGGTGCTTCAACGACGAAGGGCTGGCGCGGACGGTCGCGGCGGCGCGGATCCCGATCATCTCGGCCGTGGGGCACGAGACGGACACCACCCTGATCGACTTCGTGTCCGACCGGCGCGCGCCGACCCCCACCGGGGCGGCCGAGATCGCGACGCCGGTGCTGGCGGACCTGAGATATGCGGTCGCCGACCTGGACCGGCGGATGGTCCTCGCCGGCGGGCGGCTGATCGAGGATCGGCGCACGCGGCTGCGCGCCGTGGCGCGGGGTCTGCCGGCGCGGCCGGAGGATCTGCTGGCCCTGGCGCAGCAGCGACTGGACAACGCCGCCAGCCGCCTGGGGTCGGGCCTGCAACGCAATGTCGCCCTGCACGAACGGCATCTGGCCGTGACGGGCGGCAAGCTGAGCCCCGCCCTGTTGCGGGCGCGGATCGAGCGAGGACAGGACCGGTTGCGCGGCGCGGGCGACCGGCTGGGCGCCGCCTTGCAAGCCGGCGTGGCGCGCGGCGAGCGGCGGCTGCTTCAGGTTTCGGCGCGACTGTCGCCAGCCCCCCTGCATCGTCGGCTGGACCAGCGCGAGGCGCGGTTGCAGGCGCTTGGGGCGCGGCTGGACGGCGTCATGCCGCGTCGGCTGGAACGGGACGCGGATCGGCTGGCGGGCCTGACGCGCGCCCTGGCCACGCTGGACCCCGGCCGGCCCAAGCCCGGCTTCGCCCGCGTGGAAAATCCGGACGGCGACTGGATCACTTCCGCGGCGACGCTGGAGGCGGGCCAGGCGGTGCGTCTTGTGTTCGGTGACGGCGCAAGGGGCGCGATCATCGACGGCGGCGACGGCCGTACAGCGTCCGCCCCGGCGCGGCCGGCGCCTCGGCCCAAGCCTGCCGCGCCGGGGCAAGGCGACCTGTTCTGACCGGTTCCGTCCGTTTTCCGCTTCGCCCCGGCGGCGCTTCCTGCTAACCGCCGCCCCATGAAGATCCCTCGCATCGCCCTAGCCGCCTATGGCTTCGCCGTTCTGATCATCGTGCTGGACCAGTGGACCAAGGCCTGGATTCTGGGCCTGCCCGACGTCGCATCGATCAGCCAGATCCCGCCCGGCTATGTCTTCGCCGAGGTGCTGCCGCCGATCCTGCGCTTCACCTTTGTTCAGAACACCGGCGTCAGTTTTGGCCTGTTCGGCGGGGGCGAGGCGCGCTGGGGCTTGACCATCTTCTCGGTCATCGTCTCGGCCGGCCTGGCCTGGTGGGCGACCCAGTCGAATCGCCGCCTGCTGATCACCGCCATCGGTTTCGTCATGGGCGGGGCCCTGGGCAATGTCATCGACCGGGTCCGCTTCGGCTATGTGGTCGATTTCATCGACTTCTCCGGCACGGGCGTCTTCCCCTGGGTGTTCAACATCGCCGACAGCGCCATCACCATCGGCGTCATTCTGCTGATTCTGGACAGCTTCCTGTCCGACAAGGCCGCCAAGGCCTGAAACCGGCTTTCGACTGATCCAAAGCCCGTTTCACGGCCTCGGCGAGATCGCCGGCGCAGCGGATCAGGCTCGAAGGTTGGCGCGGCCCCCGAAAAGTCGTAATCACCCCGTCTTCACTATGCCAACAACGCCCGTAGAGGCGTTTCGAGCATCAGCCGATCAGAGCCTGAACCCATGCGTATCCGCAGCGTCGCCGTACTGACCCTCGCCGCCTCCGCCGCGCTCGCCGTGTCGGCCTGCGGCAGCCTCAAGCAAGGCATCGGCCTGACCAAGGTCGTGCCGGACGAGTTCGTGACCGTCTCCACCGCCCCGCTCAGCGTCCCGCCCGAGTACGGCCTTCGCCCGCCCGCACCCGGCCAGCCGCGTCCGCAGGAACTCGCGCCTGAAAGCGCCGCCCGTCAGATTCTGCTGGGTCAGCGCCAGGCCGTCACCCGCACCCCGGGCGAGCAGGTCCTGGTCGCCCAGGCCGGCGCCGACCAGGCCGATCCCCTGGCCCGTTACGTCGTCGACGACGAGTTCGGCGACATCGCACACAAGGACGAAAGCTTCGCCAACCGCCTGATGTTCTGGCGCAAGGATGACGCATCGACCCAGGCGCCGACCGTTCGCCAGACCTCGGAAGGTCAGACGACGATCGACGCCACGACCGAGGCCGCGCGTCTTCAGGCCCTGACCGGCGGCCAACAGGCCATCACCATCACCCCGCGTCGCAGCGGCGGCTTCAAGCTGCCCGGTCTCTAAGACCTCTTCGCCTCTTTTCTAAGGACGCCTGCCACGGCGTTGGTCCTCTCGCTGTCGGAAGATAACTGATGCGTCGCGTGCTCTCCGCCCTGGCCGCCGTCTCCATTGCGGCCGCTGTCCTGCCCGTCGCCGCCGAGGCGCAGACCTCGCAGCGCCAGCGTGATCGCGGTTCCAGCGGCCAGCAGGCCGATGGGTCTGAAAATGCGCCCTCCAGCCGCGCGCCGCGCATCGCGCCCCTGCGCCGTCGCGCCAACGCCGGCCCCTGCCCCTTTGTGAAGGTGCTGTACGACGCCGCCCGCTACGTCGAGCTGGAAGGCGGCCGCGCGGCCGTTTCCAACGTCGGCTACACCGGCGAGATCGAAGGCGTGTCCGCCGACTGCGAATACCGCGAGGCCGATCCGATCCGCCTGGATATGGACATCCTGTTCGAGCTGGGCCGTGGCGAAAAGGCGGCGGGCGACCAGAAGACCTATCGCTACTGGGTCGCCGTGACCGAGCGCAACAACGCCATCCTGGCCAAGGAATATTTCGACCTGCCGGTGGATTTCGACGGCCAACGCACCGCCTCGGTTCATGAACAGCGGACCATCGTGATCCCCCGCGCGGGTATCGACACCAGCGGCGGCAATTTCGAAGTCCTGATCGGCTTCGACGTCACGCCGGAAATGGCCGAGTTCAACCGCTCGGGCAGCCGCTTCCGCGTCAACGCCGGCGTGCCGGCCCAAGCCTCTGCGCCGAACCAATAATGGCTGATCTGAAGACCGTCCTCAGCGAAGCGGTCGCCGCCGCCTTCGCCGCCGAAGGCGTGGATGCGGCCCTGGCCCGCGTCACCCCGTCCGACCGCCCCGATCTGGCCGACTTCCAGTCGAACGGCGCCCTGGCCGCCGCCAAGGCGTTGAAGGCCAATCCGCGCGAGCTGGCGGGCAGGATCGCCGAGCGGCTGAGCTCCGACCCGCGCTTCGCCTCGGTCGAGGTGGCGGGACCGGGCTTCATCAATCTGAAGCTGGCCGATGCGCTGCTGGCCGAACGCGCCGCAGAGGTGGCCGCCGACGCCGAGCATGCGGGCTCCGCCGTGGTGGCCGATCCTCGCAAGGTGGTGATCGACTACGGCGGTCCGAACGTGGCCAAGCCGATGCACGTCGGCCATCTGCGCAGCGCCATCATCGGCGAGAGCCTGAAGCGGCTGTTCCGTTTCCGCGGCGACCACGTCACCGGCGACGCCCATTTCGGCGACTGGGGCTTCCAGATGGGTCTGCTGATCGTCGCCTGTGGCGATGAAGGCCTGGCGGAAGGTTTCCTGGCCGAGGGCGACGGCCCGTTCCCGGCCGACAGTCCGGTGACCCTGGCCGATCTTGACCGGCTGTATCCGCTGGCGGCCGGCAAGGCCAAGGAAGACCCGGCCTTCCGCGACCGCGCCCGCAAGGCGACGGCGGAGCTGCAGAACGGACGTCCCGGCTATCGCGCCCTATGGACCCATTTCGTGGCCGTCAGCCGCGAGGCGCTGAAGCGGGAATACGGCGACCTGTCGGTCGATTTCGACCTGTGGAACGGCGAGAGCGACGCCGATCCCCTGATGCCGGAAATGCTGGCGCATCTGAAGGCGACCGGTCTGCTGGTCGAGGACGACGGGGCCCAGGTGGTGCATGTCGCCAAGCCCGGCGAGACCCGCAAGAAGAAGCTGGCCGACGGTTCGGTGATCGAGGCCCCCTCGCCCCCGCCCCTGCTGGTGATCAGCTCGGAAGGCTCGGCCATGTACGGCACGACCGACCTGGCCACCATCCTGGACCGCAAGAAGGCCCTGGCGCCGGACCTGGCCCTGTATGTCGTCGACGAACGTCAGGCCGAGCATTTCGAACAGGTGTTCCGCGCGGCCTATCTGGCCGGCTACGCCGCCGAAGGGTCGCTGGAGCATCTGGGCTTCGGCACCATGAACGGCCAGGACGGCAAGCCGTTCAAGACCCGGGCCGGCGGGGTGCTGAAGCTGCGCGACCTGATCGACCAGGCGACGGACAAGGCGCGCGAACGGCTGCACGAAGCCAAGCTGGGCGACGACCTGTCGCCGGAAGAATTCGAGGCCATCGCGCACAAGGTGGCCATCGCCGCCCTGAAGTTCGCCGATCTTTCGAACGCCCGCACCACCAGCTACGTCTTCGATCTGGACCGGTTCATGAGCTTCGAGGGCAAGACGGGCCCCTATCTGCTGTACCAGTCGGTGCGGATCAAATCCCTGCTGCGCAAGGCCGCCGAACAGGGCGCGACGCCCGGCGCCATCGTCATCGCCGAGCAGGCGGAACGCGATCTGGCCCTGACGCTGGACGCCTTCTCGACCGCCGTGTCGGACGCCTATGACAAGCGGATGCCGCATCTGGTGGCCGAGCACGCCTATCGGGTGGCCCAGTCCTTCTCGAAATTCTACGCCGCCTGCCCGGTGCTGGTCGCGCCGGACGAGGCGACGCGCGCCTCGCGCCTGGCCCTGTCGGCCGCGGCCCTGCGTCAGCTCGAGACGGCCCTGACCCTGCTGGGGATCGAGACGCCCGAACGGATGTGACCGCCGTTCTGTGACCTGAAAGACGCGGACTCCGCTGCGCTCCTCTGATTAACCTTTACGGGGGACAGGGGGCGGACGACGGATGGGGAAACCCTACGGTCAGCATCACGGGCGCATTCGCATGGCCGATGGGGCCATTCGTGGTTTCGGTCCCGGCGATTTCACGCCGCCGTTCCTGAAACGCCGCGCCGTCCTCTATGTCGACGGCTATAACCTGTTTCACGCCCTGCTGGACCAGAAGCGGCGCGAATGGCTGTGGCTGGATCTGCGGGCCCTGGGGCGGGGGCTGATCGATCCGATGGAGCGGCTGACTGGCGTCGTCTGGGTCAGCGCACACAAGCCCCAGGCCCGGGCGCGGATGGAGGCGCAGTTCCGCTATGAGACGGCGCTGAGAGCCCGGCGCGTGCGCTGTCTGATGGGCCATTTCGTCGTCCACGGCGAACATTGCCGCGCCTGTGGCCACGGCTGGAGTTCGGCGACGGAGAAGCAGAGCGACGTCAACCTGGCCCTGGCGGTGGCGGACGATGTGGCGGCGAACCGGGTCGATAGCGTCTATCTGCTGACCACCGACGGGGACCATGCGGCCACGGTGCGGTTCGTGCGCGAGGCCTATCCGGACAAGCGGATCGTCAGCGTCGCCCCACCCGGCCGGCTTCACAACCGCCAGATCGCCAACTGGACCGACGAACTGGTCGGGATCGGCTCCAATCTGCTGGCCCAGTCGATGCTGCCCGACCGACTGAAGACGGCCAAGGGCTGGATCGAACGGCCCGAGGCCTGGAGCGCCCGGCCCAGCCTGCCTCCGCCGCCCGATCCACCGCCGACCGACGACGCAGGGAAGACCAAGGCTGGACATCTGCGGCTGGTGGTGTCGAACGCCTAGTGGCGACGAGGGCCTCATGCTATATGTGCTAGCACAAGGAGCGACCATGCCCGTCAACCTCCACGTCCGCAACATCGACGATGACATCGCCATCGCCCTGAAGAAGCGCGCCCAGGAAAACAATCGCTCGGCCGAGGCGGAGCATCGCGAGATCCTTCGCAAGGCTTTGACGCCTCGTATCGACGCGGAGTGGGAGCGCCGCGCCGCCGCCCTTCGCGACGCCACCAAGGGAAAGCTCAGCACGCCCTCCGAAATCCTGATCCGCGAAGATCGGGATTCTCGTTGATCGTCGTGGACGCGAGCGTGGCGATCAAGGTCGCGCTCTATGAACCCGACAGCCCCATCGCCGTCGCCGCCCTGCGCGCTCAGCCCTGGTCGGCGCCTGATCTGATCCTGTCGGAATGCGCCAACATCATCTGGAAGCGCTGTCGGATGGGCGACATCACTCGCGATCAGGCGATGCAGGCGGTCACACTGATCGAAACCATGAACCTGGATGTAGAGCCCGGTCGCAGGCTGATCGAACGAGCGGTGGAATTGGCGATCGCGCTGGACCATCCGGCCTATGACTGCTTCTACATCGCCCACGCCGAACAGTTGGGCGCGCCCCTTCTGACGGCGGACAAGAAACTCATCGCCAAGACGCGGGCGTCCGACGCGACAAACATCGAGATCATGGGTCTGGATGACTATGCACGAAAGAATGACCTATGAATCTGGCACCTGACACCGACCTCGACGCCTATATCGCCGGCCTGCCCAAGGCGGAGCTGCACCTGCACATCGAAGGCTCGCTGGAGCCGGAGCTGATGTTCGAACTGGCGCAGCGCAACGGGGTGTCCATCCCCTATGACAGCGTCGAGGCGGTGCGGGCGGCCTATGATTTCTCGAACCTGCAGGACTTCCTGGACATCTACTACGCCGGGGCGGCCGTGCTGCTGACGCGCAAGGATTTCGAGGATCTGGCCTTCGCCTATTTCCAGCGGGCGGCCGCCGATAATGTGCGCCACGCCGAGATCTTCTTCGATCCCCAGACCCATACCGACCGGGGCGTGGCCTTCGGCGTGGTGGTGGAGGGGCTGATCGCGGGGATGGACCGGGCCAAGGCGGAACTGGGCGTCAGTTCGGGGCTGATCCTCAGCTTCCTGCGCCACCTGACCGAGGAGGAGGCGTTCGCGACCCTGGAGGCGGCCAAGCCCTATCTGCATCATTTCATCGGGGTGGGGCTGGATTCGTCGGAGGTCGGTCATCCGCCTTCCAAGTTCCAGCGCGTCTTCGCCGCCGCGCGTGAGCTGGGCCTGAAACTGTGCGCCCACGCCGGGGAGGAAGGCCCGCCGGCCTATGTCCACGAGGCGCTGGACCTGCTGCACATCGACCGGATGGACCACGGCAATCGCTCAATGGAGGACGAAGCCCTGGTGGAGCGACTGGCGCGCGAGCAGATGACCCTGACCGTCTGCCCCCTGTCGAACCTGAAACTGTGCGTGGTGAATGACCTGAAGGACCACCCCGTGCCGGAGATGCTGCGTCGGGGCCTGCACGTCACCCTGAACTCGGACGACCCGTCCTATTTCGGCGGGTATGTGAACGACAACTACAGCCGGCTGGCGGCGGCGGTGGGGCTGACGAAGGATCAGGTGACGCTGTTGGCGCGGAACAGTTTCGAGGGGTCGTTCCTGGGCGAGACTGAAAAGGCGGCGTTCCTGGCTGAGGTGGATGCCTACGCGGCGGTCTGACGCCATCCCATCCCCCACCCGTCATCCTCGGCCTTGTGCCGAGGATGACGGATCAAAGAGTGCGCCAAACATCACTTTATCTTCCCGACGCTAAATGTTCCTGATATGTTCCGTTTATGGAACAGGCGAACGAAGACAGCGCGGGCCTACGCTGGCTGTTCGTCGATCTGAACGCTTTCTTCGCCAGCGTCGAGCAGCAGATGAACCCGGACTGGCAGGGCAGACCTGTCATCGTCCGGCCAGCGATGAGCGAATACACCGGGGCCATCGCCGCCAGCTATGAAAGCAAGGCCTGGGGCGTCCACACGGGGATGCGGGTGTCAGAGGCGCGCAAACTGTGCCCCGGCCTGATCGTCGCCGAGGCGCGGCCGGACCTCTATGTCGCGGTCCACAAGAAGATCATGGCCGAGATCGACCGCCACGTGCCTGTGTGGAAGGTCGGCTCCATCGACGAATGTTCGTGCGAACTGCTCGGCCCCGAACGGCAGGAGGCGAACGCCGTCGCCCTGGCTCGACGGATTCAGGCCGGCATCCTGGAGAATGTCGGCGACTGTCTGCGCTCGTCCATCGGGCTGGCCCCGTCGCGGTTCCTGGCCAAGACCGCCTGCGGCATGAAGAAGCCGGCCGGGTTGACCATCCTGAGAGCGAACGAACTGCCCGGCCCGCTGCTGGACCTGCCGCTGTCGAAATATCCCGGCATAGGCCCGCGGATGCGACTGCGGCTGGAGGCGGCGGGCGTCGCGGACACCGCAGGCCTGTGGACCATGAGCGCCCGGCAGGCGCGCGCGGTCTGGAACAGTATCGAGGGCGAACGCATCTGGCGTGGCCTGCATGGCCTGGACAGCGAGCCGACGCCGGAGAAGCCCCCGGCCTCCATCAGCCACAGCCACGTCCTGGCCCAGGCCATGCGGACCCCGGACAAGGCGCGCGCCTTGGCGCGGCGGCTGGTGGTCAAATGCGGGGCGCGGCTGCGGCGAATGGGCCTGACGGGGGCGAGCCTGACCCTGCATCTGGACATGGGACCGAAGGCGACGCCCAGAAGCGACCGGCGAGGCTGGGAGACGGCGGCTATGAGTTGCCCCGTCGCGCCGACGCAGGACACCTTCGCCCTGCTGACCGCGCTGGATGTCCTGTGGCGCAAGGTCGAGCCTGAGTTGGAGGCCGGACGGCTGAGCTATGTGGGTGTCGGGGTTCACGGGCTGAAATCCCGTGACGCCTTCGAGACGGACCTGTTCGATACCGGGCCGGATCAGGGCGGCGAGGCCCCGTCCCTGCGCCTGTCCCAGGCGCTGGACGCCCTCAATCGCCGCTATGGCAAGGACACCGTCAGCATCGGTCCCAAGGCGGGCCTGCCCGAATTCATCGGCGCCAAGATCGCTTTCACCCGCATTCCGGAGGCGGAGGATTTCTGGGAGTGAGCTGAGATCAACCCAGCAGGGCCGCAGCCTCAATGTCCGACACCCCCAGCGCCCGGAAACTGTCCCGCGCCGCCGCCGCCGTCTCAGGCGCGATCGCGCGGCTGGCGTCGGAGATGACCACGGCCTCGAAGCCTTCGCGCACCGCATCCTCCGCGGTGAAGCGGACGCAGTAGTCGAAGGCCAGGCCCGCGAGGAAGACCCGGGTCACGCCCAGGTCGCGCAGCAGGCCGGCCAGGCCCGTCGGGGTGCGATGGTCGTTCTCGAAGAAGCCGGAATAGGAATCGACCGCCGGGTGGTAGCCTTTGCGGATCACGGCCAGGGCCTTTTGCACCGTGGGTGCCGCGTCGGGATGGAAGTCGGCGCCGGGCGCGCCCTGGATACAGTGATCGGGCCACAGCATCTGGCGGCCGTAGGCGACCTCGATCTCGGTGAAGGGGGCCGCGCCGGGGTGGTTGGAGGCGAAGCTGATCTGGTCCGGCGTGTGCCAGTCCTGGGTCAGGATCACCCGGTCGAACCGGTCCGCCAGCCGGTTGATCAGGGGCATGATCCCCGCCCCGCCCGCGACCGCCAAAGCGCCGCCCTCGCAGAAGTCGTTCTGCGGGTCGATAACCAGGAGAGCGTCGGTCTCGAAAATCTGCATCACATGCCCGCGTAGGCGTCGATCTCGTTGGCCGAACCCAGGGCGACGGGGATGCGCTGGTGCAGATGCTCGGGCTGGATGTCCAGGATGGGCTGCGTCCCGTCCGTCGTCGCCTTGCCCCCGGCCTGTTCGACCAGGAAGGCCATCGGATTGCCTTCGTACATCAGGCGCAGCTTACCGGGTTTGTTCGGCTCGCGCTTGTCCCACGGATACAGGAAGACCCCGCCGCGCATCAGGATGCGGTGGACGTCAGCGACCATGGCCGCTACCCAGCGCATGTTGAAGTTCTTGCCGCGCGGGCCTTCGTCGCCCTTCAGCAGGTCGCCCACATAGGTCTGCACCGGCTCGGACCAGTGGCGCAGGTTTGACATGTTGATGGCGAACTCCTTGGTGTCCGGCGATATGGCGATGTCGTCGTGGGTCAGGATCCAGTCGCCGTCGTTCGACAGGGTGAAGCCCTTCACGCCCGCACCCGTGGTCAGGACCAGCATGGTCTGGGGACCGTACAGGGCATAGAGGGCCGCGACCTGGTTGCGGCCCGGCTGCATGAAGTCGGCCTCGGTCGGCGTCGGCGTGGTGGACTTCAGCACCGAGACGATGGTCCCGACCATGGCGTTGATGTCGATGTTGGACGACCCGTCCAGCGGGTCGAACAGGACCAGATATTGGCCGGTCGAATGGGTCGCCGGCTGGACCTCGTCCATTTCCTCGGAGGCGACGCCGGCGACGGCGGGGCTGGCCAGAAGGGCGTCGGTCAGCATGTCGTTGGTCATGACGTCGAGCTTCTTCTGCTCCTCGTCCTGGACATTGATCTGGCCCGAGGCGCCCAGAGCCCCGGCCAGGGCGCCGCCGGCGACGACCTTGCTGATGTCGGCGCAGGTGGCGGCGACGACGGTCAGCACCGCTTTCAGACCCTCGGGCGCGTCGAGCGCGGCGATATGGGCGTCGAGACGGGTGCGGTCGGCGGTCATGCGGTCGGTCCGGTGCGGCTGAGGCGGTTCCCGTTCTTGGCGGGCCAACGGCGCGAGGGCAAGGGCGACTCAACAACAGGCGATGCGAACGGCGACAATGACGCCGCCGGACGGCCTCCGAAAGCCGCCAACGCTTGACTTGGGCCCGGAGTCGGTGGCTTAGGTCGGATGCTCTCGCGGGAGAGTTCGGGACCGGCAGGCCGGCCCCCGACGCCGAAGGCGCAACCGCCCCGGAAACGCTCAGGCAAACGGACCGCGACAGCATACGGACGCTGGAAAGTCGCCCCCTTCTCGGGATCAGGGCGCGCCGACGGAGCAAGGTGGTCTGACCGCCGGAATCTCTCAGGCTTCAGGACAGCGGGGGCGCGAAGACGGCGGAGCTCCGCCACCAAACGCGACCGTGAAAGCCTGAACCATGACCGACCAAGCCCTGAAGACCACGCCCCTGAACGCCGCGCACCGCGCTCTGGGAGCCCGGATGGTGGGCTTCGGCGGCTATGACATGCCGGTCCAGTATGAGGGCGTCCTGGCCGAGCACCGCTGGACCCGCGAACACGCCGGCCTGTTCGACGTGTCGCACATGGGCCAGTGCAAGATCACCGGCGAGGACGCGACCGCCCAGTTCGAGCGGTTCGTGCCCGGCGACTATGAAATCCTGAAGGCCGGCAAGCAAAAGTATTCGCTGCTGCTGAACAAGGACGGCGGGATCATCGACGACCTGATGGCCGGCCGCCCGGATCACGACGGCCTGTTCGTCGTCGTCAACGCCGGCAACAAGGACGAGGATTTCGCCTTCTGGAGCGCAAACCTCGAAGGCGACGCCAAGCTGACCGTGCTGGACCGCGCCCTGATCGCCATCCAGGGGCCGGAAACCGCCGAAGTCATGGCCGCGCATGAGCCGATCCTGGCCGAGATGGGCTTCATGGAATGCGCCCGGCTGATGCTGTTCGGCGTCGACTGCTACGTCTCGCGTTCGGGCTATACCGGCGAGGACGGCTATGAGATTTCGGTGCCGGCGGATCAGGCAGAGCGCGTCTGGAACACCATCCTGGAAGACGCCCGCGTCAAGCCGATCGGCCTGGGCGCCCGCGACAGCCTGCGGCTCGAAGCCGGCCTGCCGCTGCACGGCCATGACATCGACCCGACGACCAGCCCGGTCGAAGGCGCCCTGACCTTCGCCCTGTCCAAGTCACGCAAGGAGCGCGCCGACTTCAACGGCGCCGACCGCATCCTGAAGGAACTGGCCGACGGTCCTTCGCGCATCCGCATCGGCCTGATCGTCAAGGAAGGCGCCCCGGCCCGCGAAGGCGCCGAGATCGCCGACGCTGACGGGAACGTCATCGGCAAGGTCACCTCGGGCGGCCCCTCCCCCACCCTGGGCAAGAACATCGCCATGGGCTTCGTGCCGCCGGCCTATGCCGCGCTGGGTACGGAGTTGAAGGTCGTCGTGCGCGGCAAGTCCGCCGCCGCCGAAGTCGTCGCCATGCCCTTCGTGGCGCAACGCTATTACCGGAAGCCGAAGGCGTAACATTCATCCCGTCACCCTCGGGCTTGACCCGAGGGCCGGGCGATCAACCGCTCGTGCGAAGACATCGACGCACGGACCGCACAACATCCGATCCTCGGGTCAAGCCCGAGGATGACGGGAGAGGAGAATAGAAATGAAATTCACCAAGGATCACGAGTGGGTCAGCCTGGACGGCGACATCGCCACCGTGGGCATCTCCAAACACGCCGCCGACGCCCTGGGCGACGTGGTGTTCGTTGAAGTGCCGGAAGTCGGCAAGATCGTCGCCAAGGGCGCCAGCTTCGCCGTGGTCGAGAGCGTCAAGGCCGCTTCCGACGTCTACGCCCCAGTCTCGGGCGAGGTGGTCGAGGCCAATGACGCCCTGTCGACCGCCCCGGAAACCGTCAACGCCGCCCCGGAAGGCGACGGCTGGTTCGCCAAGATCAAGGTGTCGGACGTCTCGGAACTGGACGCCCTGATGGACCAGGCCGCCTACGACGCCTTCCTCGCCACCCTCTAGTATCAAACTCCGTCACCCTCGGGCTTGACCCGAGGGCCGGAGGATCAACCGCTTGTGCGAAGACTTCGACGCACGGCCCGCACCGCATCCGATCCTCGGATCAAGCCCGAGGATGACGGAGTGAGAAGAACATGCGTTACCTCCCCCTGACGCCCGACGACCGCACGGCGATGCTCGCCGCCATCGGCGCGAAATCGATCGACGACCTTTTCGTGGACGTGCCCGAGGCGGCGCGGCTGGACGGGCCGGTGGACCTGCCCCGCGTGGCCGGCGAGATGGAGGTCGAGCGCGCCCTGTCCGCCATGGCGGCCAAGAACGCGACGGCCGGCGCGGTGCCCTTCTTCTGCGGCGCAGGGGCCTACAAGCACCACGTCCCGGCGACGGTGGATCACGTGATCCAGCGGTCCGAGTTCCTGACCAGCTACACCCCCTACCAGCCGGAAATCGCCCAGGGGACCCTGCAGTACCTGTACGAATTCCAGACCCAGGTCGCGAACCTGACCGGCATGCCGGTGGCCAACGCCAGCCTCTATGACGGCTCGACCGCCATGGCCGAGGGCGTGCTGATGGCGACCCGCGTGACCCGCCGCAACAAGGCGGTGATCTCGGGCGGCGTGCACCCCCACTACGTCAAGGCGACCGAAACCGTGGTCCACGCCGTCGGCGTCGAGACCCAGGTCCTGGCCGCCGCCGTCGACGCAGAGGCCGCCGTGATCGACCAGATCGGTCCCGACACGGCCTGCGTCGTGGTTCAGACCCCCAACGTCTTCGGCACGGCGACGGATGTGACCAAGATCGCCGAGGCCGCCCACGCCGCCGGCGCCCTGCTGATCGTCGTGGTCACCGAGGCGGTGTCGATGGGGCTGCTGAAGTCGCCCGGCGAGATGGGCGCCGACATCGTCGCGGCCGAGGGCCAGTCGATCGGCAACGCCCTGAACTTCGGCGGCCCCTACGTCGGCCTGTTCGCCACGCGAGAAAAGCTGATCCGCCAGATGCCCGGCCGTCTGACCGGCGAGACGGTGGACGCCGACGGCGAGCGCGGCTTCGTCCTGACCCTGTCGACGCGCGAACAGCATATCCGCCGGGACAAGGCGACGTCGAACATCTGCACCAATTCCGGCCTCTGCACCCTGGCCTTCACCATCCACATGAGCCTGCTGGGCGAGACGGGCCTGCGTAAACTGGCCCTGCTGAACCACGAGAAGGCCGTCGCCACCCGCGACGCCCTGGCGGCCATTCCGGGCGTCGAAATCCTCCCCGACCGCTTCTTCAACGAGTTCGCGGTGCGCCTGCCCAGGAACGCGGCCGAAGTCGTCTCGACCCTGGCCGATCACCATGTTCTGGCCGGCGTGCCCTACAGCCGTCTGGCCCCCGATGCGGGCATGGACGACGTCCTGCTGGTCGCCGCGACCGAGACCACGCTGGATGTGGACATCCAGATCCTCGCCAAGTCGCTCTCCAAAGTCCTCGGCGCGTAAGGGATAACGACCATGAGCACCATGAACACCGTCGGCCGTCCGACCGCTCCGAACGCCGTGACGACCAAGCCCGCCACCCTGACCGGCGGCCGCGGCCTGTTGCAGAACGAAGCCCTGATTTTCGAAGGCGACGGCTGGGGCAAGACCGGCGTCGATCTGGCCGAGCCCAAGACGGACGGCTCTGACCTGGGCGACCTGGTCCGCAAGGATCCGATCGGCCTGCCGGGCCTGTCCGAGCCAGAGGCCATGCGCCACTATGTGCGCCTGAGCCAGAAGAACCACGCCATCGACCTGGCCATCTATCCGCTGGGCTCGTGCACGATGAAGCACAACCCGCGCCTGAACGAGAAGATGGCCCGCCTGCCCGGCTTCTCGGACATCCACCCGCTACAGCCGATCTCGACGGTGCAGGGCGCGCTCGAGCTGATGGACACGCTGGCGCACTGGCTGAAGACCCTGACCGGCATGCCCGCCGTCGCCCTGTCGCCCAAGGCGGGCGCGCACGGCGAGCTGTGCGGCCTGATGGCCATCCGCGCCGCCCACGAGACCTCGGGCCAGCATGAGAAGCGCCGCAAGGTTCTGGTGCCCACCAGCGCCCACGGCACTAACCCGGCCACCGCCGCCTTCGTCGGCTACACCGTCGTCGAGGTCGCCCAGACTGAGGACGGCCGCGTGGACGTCGCCGACCTGGCCGCCAAGCTGGGCGACGACGTCGCCGCCATCATGGTGACCAACCCCAACACCTGCGGCCTGTTCGAGCGCGACATCCTGGAGATCAGCCGCCTGACGCACGCGGCCGGCGCATACTTCTATTGCGACGGCGCCAACTTCAACGCCATCGTCGGCCGGGTTCGTCCGGGCGATCTGGGCGTCGATGCGATGCACATCAACCTGCACAAGACCTTCTCGACGCCGCACGGCGGCGGCGGTCCGGGCGCGGGTCCGGTGGTCCTGTCGGAAGCCCTGGCGCCCTTCGCCCCGGCCCCCTGGGTCGTGCATGATGACAACGGCTATCGCCTGATCGAGCGCGAGGAAGACGAGGCCGAGCAGGCCTTTGGCCGCCTGTGCGCCTTCCAGGGCCAGATGGGCATGTATGTGCGCGCCCTGTCCTACATGATGTCGCATGGCGCCGACGGCCTGCGTCAGGTCGCCGAGGATGCAGTGCTGAACGCCAACTATATCAAGGCCCGGCTGTCGGACCTGATGTCGGCGGCCTTCCCCGATGGCCCCTGCATGCACGAGGCCCTGTTCGACGACGCATGGCTGAAGGGCACGGACATCACCACGCTCGACTTCGCCAAGGCGATGATCGACGAGGGCTTCCACCCGATGACCATGTATTTCCCGCTGGTCGTCCACGGCGCCATGCTGATCGAGCCGACGGAAACCGAGTCCAAGGCCGAACTGGATCGCTTCATCCACGCGATGCGCCTGTTGGCCGAGGCCGCGAAAGCCGGCGACGTCGATCGCTTCAAGGGCGCGCCCTTCCACGCCCCCTTGCGCCGCCTGGACGAAACCCGCGCCGCCCGCTCGCCGGTGCTGCGCTGGACCGCGCCGGCAGGGTCGAACCAGGCGGCGTAAGGGCGACGGATAGGCCCCGTCATCCCAGGGCTTGTCCCTGGGATCCATACTCCCAGCGCCAGACGAAGGCGCATTCTGCGGAAACACCGGGAGTATGGATCCTCGCCGCAAGGGCGAGGATGACGAAGGTTGAAGAGGGGTGACCTCCCCCTATTGTGTCCTGGAGGCAACAGCCAGAAGCCCTTGATCAATCATGACCAAAGCTTCACGCCGTAGACACGGATCGGCCATGGACACACGGTCTTAACGAGCCTGTGGCAGGCTGGCCACGGTCGCTCTTTCCTCTCCCGAGTCGGGATCGGGCGGTCGTGACGATCGTTGTCACAGGACCTCCCTCCTCTCTGTCTGGCGCCGACTTGACCTTCGCAACCGCGATCCGCCTTCCGTCCTACCGCGCGCGCAGCCGTACGCTTCGCGCGCTGAAGCGATGGGCGCTGATGGCGGGCGGGCTGTTCGTGGTGCTTCTGGGAATTCTGATCGCGCCCCTGCCGGGTCCAGGCGGCATTCCCGTCATCGCCGTCGGCCTGATGCTGATCCTGAAGAGCTCCTTCTGGGCCAAGCGGCTGTTCATTCGTGCCCAATACGCCCGGCCCAAATGGGTCTATCCGTTCCGGCGGCTCATGCGCAAAAAGCCGGAGTTCGCTCCTGTCTTCTGGCAGCAGGCCCTGCGCGCCGAGAAGGTCGTGCTTAAGAGACCCCGCCGACGTCTGACGCGGTTGCGGAAGATGCTTCGTCGCTATTTCCGGAAGCTTTTCCGCTAGTTGACAGACCGTCTCGCGGTTGCGTTGTCGCAACTGCTAACCACATCATCGTGAACGCCCTTCTCCCTCTACAGGCGTATTCTGTCTGGGCGTTATCAGAGAACCACCAAATGCGTTGGGAGGCGCTAAGGTCATGATGTCACGCGTACAAAAGGGCATGATCGCGGGCGTCGCCGCGACCGTCGCCGTTTCCTTGCTTGAAATACCCAACCTGTTCCTGAACTGGTTCGACCCGTTCCAGGGGGTCATCGCCACCATGATCGGCATGCCTGGAAACATGGCCGTCGGCTGGGCGATCCACGCCTTCAGCGGCGTCTTCATCCTGGGGCCGTTGTTCGGTCTGATGTGTCCCCGCCTGCCCACCGACACCCCCGAGACCAAGGGCATCGTCTTCGCCGTCGGCGCCTGGGTGGTGATGATGGGGGCCATCCTGATGCTGGGCGATTACCGGACCTTCTCGGCCGCCGCCGGCTTCGGCACCATCGGCTGGCTGCTGATCACCCATGCGGTGTTCGGCATCGTGCTGGGCAATGTCTACGCCCGACTGGTGACACGCGAGAAGCGCCAGGCGGCCCATTTCATGGGCGGCGCCACCGCCCACTGACAGCGGGGCATTAGACACAAGAAAAGGCCCCCAGCGACGCCGGGGGCCTTTTTTCGTTCGGCTAAGCCGGCCGGCCTCAGTTCAGGCGATCGCCGATCTGGGCGATGGCGGCGTCCAGCAGCGGGTCCTTGGCGCCGCCGGCGAGGCGGGCGGCCAGGATCTGTTCCGCGGCCTTGGCGGCCAGGTCGGCGGCGGCCGCCTTGACCTCGGCCGAGGCCTGGGCCTCCGCCTGGGCGATGCGGGTCTCGGCCATCTTCTGGCGACGGGCCAGGGTCTCTTCCAGCTTGGCCTTGGATTCGACTTCCAGACGACGGGCGTCGGCTTCCGCCTGGGCCATCATCTCGGCGGCCTGAGCCTCGGCCTCGGCCTTTTCCTTGCGGATCTGGGCCAGCAGGGCCTCGGCCTCGGCGCGCAGACGGGCGGCCTCGTCCAGGTCGGCCTGGATCTTGGCGCCCTTGGCGTCCAGTTGGGCGGCGGCGATCTTGGGCACGCCGGCGGCGATCAGGATGCCGAAGAAGATCAGCAGGCCGATCCCGACCCAAATCTCCGCATTGGCGAAGCTCCAGATGCCGTGTTCGAAGATCAGGTTCATCAGACGGCTCCCTTGGCCGTAGCCAGCTCGCCCGAGGTGGCGGCCTTGCCGGTCAGGCGCTCGACCATGGCGGCGGCGGCGTCGGAGGCGATCACGGCGACATTGGCCATGGCCGCGTCGCGGGTCTTGCCGATGGCGGTCTCGGCCTCGGCGATGCGGGCGTTGACGACGGCTTCTTCCGCAGCCTGGCGGGCGGCGGCGTCTTCGGTCACGCGGGCCTTGGCGGCGGCGGCCATGGCGCGGGCGTCGGCGCGGGCCTTGGCGACTTCAGCCTGGGCTTGAGCTGCCTGGTCGGCGGCCTCGGCCTGAACCTGACGCGCGGTGGCGACGGCGTTGGAAATCGTATCGGCCCGCTCGTCCATCACCTTGCGAAGGCGCGGCGCGAAGACCTTGGAGACCAGAACATACAGGATGACGAACAGGATCAGCAGATAGCCGATCTGTCCCGCCCAGTGTTCGAACTGGAATTGCGGCAGGCCGCCCGAGCCGTGCTCGGCGGCGGTCGCCGTCTCGGCGTGCAGGTCCGCTTCGACCGAAGCCGGAACCGCATGATTGGTGTGGGTGCTGGCCATGAACCGTCTGCTGCAGGATCAGATGAAACGGCGCGCGGGCGAGCCCCGCGCGCCGGTATCGGCTGATATCAGCCGAAGATCATCAGGATGCCGAGCACGAAGGCCAGGATGCCCAGGGCTTCGGCGAGGGCGGCGCCCACGAACAGGTTGCCGACCTGGCCGGCGGCGGCCGACGGGTTGCGCAGGGCGCCGGCCAGGAACTGACCGAAGATGTTGCCCACGCCCAGGGCCGAACCGATCATGCCCAGGGTTGCGAGACCGGCACCGATGTACTTGGCGGCTTCAGCGTCCATGATTGTATTCCTAGATTTAAGTCGTTGGTGGTTGGGGTGAAGAGACTGGTCCTGCCCTTAGTGGGCGTGATCCAGGTTGACCACATCATTCAGATAGATGCAGGCCAGAACGGCGAAGACGAAGGCCTGAAGGAAGGCCACGAGAAACTCCAGGGCGGTCAGGGCGACGACCATGCCCAGCGACAGGGCCGCGACCGGGAAGGCCAGCAGGCCGACGCCGCCGCCCAGACCCAGCAGGCCCAGGGAGACGACGAAGCCGGCGAAGATCTTCAGCGCCACGTGGCCGCCCAGCATGTTGCCGAACAGACGAAGCGCCAGGGTGACAGGACGCAGCAGGAAGGAGACGAACTCGATCAGACCGACGACCGGACGCAGCGCCAGCGGCGCGCCCATCGGCCAGAACAGCTTGAAGAAGCCCAGGCCGTTCTTGGCGAACCCGACCACCAGCACCAGACCGAAAGTGATCAGGGCGAAGGTGACGGTGATGGCCAGCTGCGACGTCGCCGTGAAGGTCAGGAACAGACCCAGGATGTTCATGCCCAGGATCAGCATGAACAGGGTGAAGACGAACGGGAAATACTTGCGGCCTTCATGACCGATGATGGAATCGGCCAGATTGTCGATCAGGCCGAACACGCCCTCGCCTGCGGCCTGCAATCGGCCGGGCACGACCTGGGCGTTCGAGGTCACGGCGGCCAGGAAGCCGACGATCACGACGAAGGCGGCCGTCATGGCGATGTGCGAATTGGTCACGGCCAAATCGACCGTACCCAGAACGGGCAGGGTCACGTCAGGAAGATCGATGACCTTCTGAATCTGAAACTGATGAATCGGATCGGCCATGAAGCCCTATCGTTCCCCGTCTTCGTCGGCCTCGACATAAGGATCGGCCGGAGCCGACGTACCTAACGCCTTGGCCTGCGCCATCAGCCGGTTGGCTGTGCGACGCGCCATGTAAATCGACAAGGCGAAGCCCAACAGGACCCCGCCGATCAAACCCCACGGACGGGTCCCGAAGACCCAGTCCGCGATGAAACCCGCCGCAAGACCCACGAAGACGCCGCCGAGAAGCTCGGCGATGATCTTGTAGGCCTGACCCGACACCTGATGGCCGGTCAGCTCGGCGGATTTCTCCACCGTGGTCCGCGCCTCCAATGCGGATGCGCTGTCTTGGAGGCGTTTGATCGCCTCTTCGCGCGATTCCGACATGGGGGACAGGACCTGTGCTCTCAGCGCTCAAACAATGTGTTTGGGCGGGTCTGAATTCGGCGCGGAAACTAATCGTGAGCGGCCAAGAGGTCAAGGCGTCGTGAACGGAGGTTAAATCTTTGTTCGAACTCGATTTTCGCCGGATAAGGCCTGACCGTGGCGATGCGTCGCTGTTCAAGACCAGGGATTCGGTCGCCCTGCATGGCGATATGTCGCGCGAACGACTAGGTTGCGGCCATGAACATGCACGTCCCCGCCCCCTCGCCCGAACGCCGCCCCATCGCGGTGCGGCTGGCGACGCCGCGCGGTTTCTGCGCCGGGGTGGACCGGGCGATCCAGATCGTCGAGCGCGCGATCAAGAAATACGGCGCGCCCGTCTATGTGCGGCACGAGATCGTGCACAACCGCCATGTCGTCGAGCGGCTGAAGTCCATGGGCGCGATCTTCGTCAAGGAGCTGGACGAATGCCCGGACGACCGGCCGGTCGTCTTCTCGGCGCACGGCGTGCCCAAGTCGGTTCCCGCCAACGCCCAGGCGCGACAACTGCTGTTCCTCGACGCCACCTGCCCCCTGGTGTCCAAGGTCCATGTGGAGGCGGAGCGTCATCATGACGCGGGCCGCCATATCATCCTGATCGGCCACGCCGGCCATCCGGAAGTGATCGGCACCATGGGTCAACTGCCGCCGGGGGCCATCAGCCTGATCGAGACCGAGGCCGACGCCGAATCGTTCGAACGGCCCGGCGACGCCCCCCTGGCCTATGCGACCCAGACCACCCTGTCGGTCGACGACACGGCGGGCATATTGAAGGTGCTGAAGCGGCGCTTCCCCGAACTGCCCGACCCGCACAAGGAAGACATCTGCTACGCCACCACCAACCGCCAGGACGCGGTCAAGGTGCTGGGCGAAGGGTGCGAGCTGGTGCTGGTGGTCGGGTCCAAGAACTCGTCCAACTCGGCCCGGCTGGTCGAGGTGGCGATGCGCGCCGGCGCCCGTGACGCCCGGCTGGTCGACGACGCCTCCCAGGTGGACTGGAGCTGGTTCGACGGGGTCCAGACGGTGGGCGTCACCGCCGGCGCCTCGGCCCCCGAACCGCTGATCGCCGCCCTGGTGGACGCCATCGCGGAACGGTTCGACGCCACCGTCACCGAGGACGGGGGGGCGCGCGAGACCGTGACCTTCAAGCTGCCTCGGCTGCTGACGACCTGACGCCCCTCTATCGATCCCGCCTAGCGTTCCTCGCCGACAAAGTCCTGCGCGAACTCCGGCGCGTCGTTTTCGTTCGTCAGACTGTCCTCGTCGACGTCCGCGCCTCGTCCGGGATCCGGCAGTTCAAAGCCGACGGGCAGCGACAGGTCCAGCAGGCCCGCCGCCTTCATTTCCTGCACGCCCGGCAGGTCGTACAGGGTCGCCAGGCCGAAATGTTCAAGGAACCGATCTGCGGTGGCGTAGGTGACGGGCCGACCCGGCGTCCGTCGGCGCCCGCGCAGACGCACGAACCCCATCTCCAGCAGCAGGTCCAGCGTGCCCTTCGACAGGGTGACGCCGCGCACGCTCTCGATCTCGGCGCGGGTGACGGGCTGGTGATAGGCGATGATGGCCAGGGTCTCCAGCGCGGCCTTGGACAGGCGGCGGGGCTCCTCTCGCTCCTCGGTCATCATGAAGGCCAGATCCGCCGCCGTGCGGAACCGCCAGCGGTCGGCGACGCAGTCCAGCTCCACGCCCCGCCCCTCGTATCGGGCGCGCAGACCCGACAGGGCGCGGGCGACGTCGGCGCCTTCGGGCAGACGGCCGGCGATCTCGGCGGCGCTCAGCGGCCCGGCGGCGGCGAACAACAGCGCCTCGACCCGGCGCTCGATCTCGCCATCGTCGGGTTGGAAGGAGAGGTCGCTCACGGCGTCAGCTCCAGCGGATGTCCGCCTCCCCGGCGTTTCAGATACAGATCCGCGAAGGGCGCCGTCTGGCGGATGTCCATGGCCCCCTCCTTCACCAGCTCCAGACTGGCCGACAGGGTCGAGGCGGTATAGCTGGCCTGGCTGGGGCCGTCCGGGTCTTCGGGATGGGGCGCCACCTGGTCCAGCGGGGTCCAGTCGGCCAGGCGCGGCATGATCTCGCGCAGCCAGTCGCGCGCCGCCTCCAGCGGAAAGGCCTCGACCCGCTGGCCGGGCGAATAGCGCCGCCCCTCCTCGCGGCGGCGCTGTGTCACATAGGCGCTCATCAGGTCATACAGGCTGGCGTCGATCCGGTCGGAGGGGACGATCACCGTCGCCTGGGGATCGCCGCGGGTGAAGACGTCGCGCTTCAGCTGGGGCCGCGCCAAAAGCTGGTCCACCGCCTTGCGCATGGCCTCCAGCTTTTGCAGCCGGAAGGCCAGGGCGGCGGCCATGGCCTCGGCCGGCGGCTCCTCGCCCTTGTCCTTTTCGGTGCGCGGCAACAGCAGGCGAGACTTCAGATAGGCCAGCCAGGACGCCATCACGAGATAGTCCGCCGCCAGGGCGAAATTCCTGCGCCGCGCTTCGTGCACGAAGGCCAGATATTGTTCCGCCAGCCGGGTGATCGACAGTTTCAGCAGATCAACCTTCTGAGTCCGCGCCAGGGCCAGCAGAACGTGCAGCGGCCCCTCGTAGCCGTCCAGATCGACGACGAAGGCCTCGCGCTCCTCGACCTCGGCGGCGGCGCTGAAATCAAGATTGGGCTGAAAGGCGTCGGTCATCCTTGTCGGCCTACCGCGCTTCGCGCGGCTTGGGGCCGATCGGGTCCAGGCGGCTCATGCCTGCGCCTCGCCCACGTCCGGCCCCTTGGCCGCGTCCATCTTGCCCGCCATCGCCCGGAAGAAGCGTTTATGCCCCGCGACAGGATCAAGGGGTTCGGGACTGCGGACGATCCGCGCCATAGCCGCCTCGGCCCTGGCCTTCGCCTTGCCCTTCAGCTTGCCCGTCGCCTCGGCCACGGCCTGCATCTCGGCCATGTCGCCGTTGCAGTGAAGTACGATGTCGCAGCCCGCCTTCAAGGATTGATGCGCCCGCTCGCCCAGGGATCCGCTCAGCGCCTGCATCGACAGGTCGTCGGTCATGATCAGGCCGGAAAAGCCCAGATGCTCGCGCATCATCCGCACGGCCTTCTTCGACTGGGTCGCCGGGCGCTTCTTGTCGACGGCGGTGAAGACGATATGGGCCGTCATCGCCCAGGGCATGTCGGACAACGCCTTGAACGGCGCGAAGTCCCAGGCGTCCAGGGTGTCGAAATCAGCATGGACCGTCGGCAGGTCTTTGTGACTGTCGGCGAAGGCCCGGCCGTGGCCCGGCATATGTTTGATACAGGGCAGCACCCCCCCGGCCAGCAGGCCCTCCGCCGCCGCCCGGCCCAGCAGGGCGACCGTCGCCGGGTCCTGGCCATAGGCGCGGTCGCCGACGATATCGTGGGACCCGGGCACCGGCACGTCCAGCACCGGCAGCAGATCGACGTTGATCCCGACCTCGCGCAGATCGTGCGCCATCAGCCGCGCGCCCAGGCGGACCAACTCGCGCGCGTCCATCGGGTCGTTCGACGCCTTCAGATAGGCATTGCCCGGCGGGTATTTGGCCCAGTGCGGCGGCCCCATCCGCTGAACCCGGCCGCCTTCCTGATCGATCAGGATGGGGGCGTCGGCGTCGCCGATGGCGGCCCGCAGTTCGTCGGTCAGGGCCCGCACCTGTTCCGGCGTGTCGATATTGCGCCGGAACAGGATGAAGCCCCAGGGCCGCGCCTCGGCGAAGAAGGCGCGTTCCTCCTCCGTCAGCCGGTGGCCCGAACAGCCGTAGATGGCGGCGGAGGTCACCGAACGATGCAATCCCGTCCAGCGGCCTTCAGGGCGTTGCAGAAGGCGACCGCCCGCTCGCGCGACAGGCCCGAGAAGGTGGTGCGGTACAGGGTTGAACCGCTGGACGAGGTGACTTCGGTCACCCGCTTCTGGGCGCCCGAGGCGTACTGGCCGAAGCGACCGGCGACGGCGGCGTATTCGCGGTCGGCGATCTCGGTGGAGGAGAAGGCGCCGATCTGGACCGAGGCGGAACCCGTGGCGGCGCCGGCGGCCGGCGCAGGCGTCGCCGCTGCGGGGGCCGGGGCGGCCGGACGGGGCGCAAGGGCGGCCGGGGTTGCAGCCGGGGCGGCCTTGGCCGGCGGCAAGCCCTGTCCGGTCGGGGCGGCGGCGGGCGGCGCGGCCGGACGCGGCTGGGGCGCCTCGGGCGGCGGGGTGAAGGTGACGGGCGCGTCGGTCGTCTCGGCCTCGTCGCGATAGACCCGCACCCCGTCGGCCGGATCCACCGGCTGGGCGTCCACGGGCGGGGCGGTCTTCATCTCGCCGACGGGCTGGCCCACGGCGGGCGGCGCGTCGGTCGAGGCGCGCATGCCCGAACGATAGAAGAAGATCACGGCGATGATCAGGACCAGCAGGACCACCGCGCTGATGATCAAAGTCACCGGCGGCGCCTTGCCCCCGCCCGAGCCGACATTGCGGCCGCTGCGCGGATCATAGGAGTTGCGACGGAAGGGCAGGTCGTCGTCGGTCGGGGGCGTATAGGCGCCCCGGCCCGGTCGGTTTTCGTCATCGAAAGACATGGTCGCACTCCGCCGTGGGTCCGGCGCTGCGAATCGGCGCGCCGAATAATGAGTTTAACGCCCCGCCGCCGTCTTTCGAATCACAGATCGAGGGCCAGGTCGAGGCTGAACAGTTTCTGGTGGACTTCTATGGCGTAGCGGTCGGTCATCCCGGCGATGTAATCGCACACCGCGCGCGCCCTTTGGGTCCGGTCTTCGGTGGCCGCCGGCACGGCCCACTCCGGCGGCATCACCTCCGGCTCGGCCATGAACAGCTCGAACAACTGCGACAGCACCCGCCGCGCCTGGCTGCGGGTTCGGTTGACCCGGTAATGGCGATACATCCGTTCGAACAGGAACTTGCGCAGGACGGCCAGGTCCGCGTGCATGGACCGCGAGAAGTCCACCATGGTCCGTGTCGCCGTGCGGACATCCTCGGTCGAGCCGATCCGGTCCTCTTCCAGTCGCCGCGCCGTCTCGGCCAGGACGTCCTCGACCATGACTCCGATCATCCGCCGCACGGCCTCGATCCTAAGCATCCGGTCGTCGATGGCGGGCCAGTCGCGCCGCACCTCGGCCAGCATCGGCCCGATCAGCGGCACCTGGTCCAGATCCTGAAGCGTGATCAGCCCCGCCTGCACCCCGTCGTCCACGTCGTGGTTGTTATAGGCGATGTCGTCGGCGATGGCCGCGCATTGGGCCTCCAGCGAGGCGAAGGTGCCCAGACGCAGGTCCCAACCCGCCTCCCCGCCCGTCCGATACGGCCGCACCACCGACCAGGCCGGCTCGTCCAGCCGGTGCGACACCGGGCCGTTGTGCTTGATGACCCCCTCGACCGTCTCCCAACTCAGGTTCAAGCCGTCGAACTGCGGATAGCGGTTCTCCAGCTCGGTGACGACGCGGAAGCTCTGGACGTTGTGGTCGAAGCCGCCGTGGTCGGTCATCTGGATCACCAGTTCGTCCTCGCCGGCGTGGGCGAAGGGCGGGTGGCCCAGGTCGTGGGCCAGGGCCACCGTCTCGGCCAGGTCGTCATCCAGCCGCAGCGCATGGGCCAGCGACCGGGCGATCTGCGCCACCTCCAGCGAATGGGTCAGGCGGGTGCGGTAGTGGTCGCCCTCGTGCGCCACGAAGACCTGGGTCTTTTCCTTCAGGCGGCGGAAGGCGGTCGCATGGATGATCCGGTCGCGGTCGCGCGCGAATGCCGTGCGGGTCCGGCTGGGCGGCTCGAAGAAGCGGCGCCCCTTGGTCAGATCGGCGCGTTCGGCGTACGGGGCGAGAGGTGTCTGGCTCAAGTCATCAACTTTGAGGCTGCTTTGATGCGGGCGGCCCTTTGCGAACGCCCTTGCGCGCCTCATATAGACAGCTGTGAGCACCGTCCAATCCACAGAACCGTCCACACCCGCCTTCAGCGTCGCCACGCGCGCGCCGGAAGGCATTGTCCTGGCCGCCAGCGCCGCCAAACGCCTGGCCAAACTGGGCGCGGCCGAGGGCAAGACCCTGATGCTGCGCGTCGCCGTCGATGGCGGCGGCTGTTCGGGCTTCCAGTACCGGTTCGAACTGGTCGAGACGGCCGAGGACGACGACCTGCGAATCCAGGCCGACGGCCAGACCGCCCTAATCGACCCGGTCTCGGTCCCCTTCCTGAAGAATTCCGAGATCGCCTATGTCGACGAACTGGCCGGCGCCCAGTTCGTGGTCCGCAATCCAAACGCCGCCTCCAGCTGCGGCTGCGGCGTCAGCTTCTCGATCTGAACCCGGTCAGCGTCGGCGTCGGATCAAGGCCCAGACGGTGACGATCACGGTCGAGGCCAGCAGGGTCGAAAAGACCGCATCCCAGACGCCGTCTCCCAGCAGGGCGCCGATCAGCCCCGTCAGGCTGAGCACGAAGACCGCGACGGGCGCGCCGAAGATGGCCAACAGATTCAGGTCCTTGCGGCTCATGCCGGTTTCCGCCGTCCCTTGACCAGCCAGAGGTAGAGGCCGGACCCCAGGATGACCATGGTCGCCAGGTCCAGCAGCGCCCACAGGATTTTCAGCCCCAGCCCGCCATAGTCGCCGAAGTGCAGCGGCTGGGACAGCGACAGGGCCTTCACATACCAGGGCGTCGGAGCCACGGCCGCCAGCGCCCCGGTCCGGGCGTCGATCAGGGCCGGCGTGGTCAGATGGGTCGTCAGCGGCGTGTCGCCGTGGAAGAAGACGGCGTAGTGGTGGTCGGTCGAATAGTCGGTGCCCGGGAAGGCGACGAACTGCAGCGTCTTGCCCGGCAGCGCCTGTTTCGCCCGCTCCACCGCCGCATCCAGCGAGGCTCGCTCGCCGGTCGGCGCCGGGGCGTCATAGGCGACGGTCAGTTCCTTCAGCGCCGTGTTCTTCCAATAGGCCAGGATCGGCGTGGCCAGGGTGTTGACCACGCCCGTCGCCCCCACGACCAACAGCCAGGCCGCGGCCACCACGCCCAGCAGGTTGTGATAGTCCAGCCACCGCGTCCGCGCCGCCTTGGCTGCGCGCACCGTGCCGAACGGCAACCGCCGCATGAAGGGGGCGTACAGCACCACCCCCGACACCACCGCCACGACCAGCATCAGGCCCATCAGCCCCAGGAACAGCATGCCCGGCAGGCCCAGGAACATGTCGGTGTGCAGCTGAAGCAGGAACTCCATCACCGGATGGCCCGCCACCGGCGGGGCGACCGCGCCGCTGGTCTGGTCGATCGGCTCGAAGCTGTAGGCGCCGGCCGGACCGTTCGGATCCACGCTGGTGACGTTCACCACCGGCCGATCCTCGTCGAAACTCATGAAGGCGGGGACCTCGCCGGGATGAAGCGCCAGGCCTGCGGCCAGCACTTCGTCCAGGCTCAGCAGCGGTCCGTCTGGATTGGCCGGCGTCCACGCCTGCTCCAGCAGGACCTCTTCGATCTCATGGGAAAAGACCAGCGGCAGGCCCGTGACGCACAGCATCAGCAGGAAGAGCGTGGAGACCAGGCTCGACCATTTGTGCGTCCAGGACCAGGCGCGGATGGTCCGCGTCTTCATCCGATCAGAATTCCGCCGAGACCGACAGGCGGAAGGTGCGCGGCGCGCCCAGGGTCAGATAGTTCGAACCCGGATAGCCCCCGACGGCGACCCACTGGTCCTCGTCCGCGAGGTTCTCGACCCGCGCCCGCACCGTCAGATCCTTGCCGCCGGCGACGAAGGCGTAGCGCAGGCCGGCGTCGAACCGGGTCCATTCTTCCAGCTCCAGCGTGTTGGTCGCATTGGCGGGCTGCGCGCCGGTATGGACCGCACGGCCCTCCAGCGTCAGGCCGCTGACCATCGGCACGTCCCATTCGACATTGGCGTTGATCTGGAAGTCCGGCACGCCGATGGCGGATTTGCCCGCGTTGGCCGCAGTCAGCGAGCGGTTGATCTCGGCCTCCAGCCAGGTCGCCCCGCCGATCAGGCGCAGGCCCGAGACCGGCTCGCCATAGACGGTCAGTTCGACGCCCTGGTTCTCCTGCTCGCCGCCGTCGGTATAGACGCCTGTAGGCCGGGCGCCCGTAACGGGATCTCCGTTGGATGTGATCGAGACCAGCGCGCTGGGCAGGGTCGTGCGGAAGACGCTCAGCGTGCCGCCGAACGAACCCGAGTCATACTTCAACCCGATCTCGGCCTGTTCGGCGCGGAACGGGTCTAGTACTTCGCCACCATTGGTAACCGTGACGGGAACGGCGACATCTCCCCAGCCTGCCACGACTGCATTAGCCAGCATGGGGGCTGTCTTTCCAGGCACCAGAGCTTCGGCGTAGTTAGCGTACAGCGAGATCTTGTCGCTGGGCTTATAGACTAGGGCAAAGGCTGGAGTGGTTGCGTCGCCTTTGTAGCCCGACCCAAAGGCGCCGGTGACATAATTGTATGAACTCGTCTGGATCTCTTGATAGCGAACCCCAACTGTCGCTAGCAGACGACCATCCAGAAGCGACATCACGTCAGCAATAGCGACGCTAGAAGTCTTCGAACGCTCAGTCACCTGCGGGTCGTTCATGTCGCCACCACCATCATAGTAGCTGGTCGGAGCTGAAGCGAAGGTGGGAGTGTACAAATTCCAGGAAACAGTGGTGTCGGAATAAGTGTAGGCGTTGCGTGACTTCAGTTGCACCTGCGAAGCCGAGGCGACCAAACGGTGTTTGAGCGGCCCGGTCGTCACGTCGGCTCGAACGCCGACGTCGCCCGACCAGACGGTGTCTTCTCGAATGTTGTCAAAACGGGCTGCGTTTAGATTCCCGTCAGCATCTACACCCGGATTAGCCAGGCTATTGTCTTCCTTGCCCTGACGACCGCCGAAGGCCGCCCAAGCTGTGACCTTGTCCGACAGGTCGAACTCGCCGCGCACCGCGCCGAACAGTTGCTCCTCGTCGGTGTAGGTCCAGCGCTGCGCGAAGTTCTTGTCGGCCGACGGGGCGTCAGGGATGGCGGCCCCCGGCGTCACGCTGGGACGCGGCGCGTCGATGCGGTGGTCCTGCCAGCCCAGGTCGGCCGAGAAGCGGGCGCGCTCGCCCCGGCGGTCCAGGCCCAGGCCGACGACGCGCAGCTGGCCGTTCTCGTTCTCCACCGAGCCCTCGCCGTCGCGGCTGACCAGATTCAGGCGAACGCCCCATTGGTCTTCTGCGCCGAAGCGACGGGCCAGATCGGCGGCGGCGTAGATCTCGTCATTGCCCGACACCCCGGCGGTCAGACGCGTCAGGGGTTCGCCGGCGCGCTTGGGCGTCAGGTTGAAGGCCCCGCCCACGCCCGACCCGCCCGGCGCGGCGCCGTTCAGAAAGGCGCTGGCGCCGCGAAACACCTCGACCCGCTCGATCAGTTCGGCCGCCACGAACTGGCGCGGCAGCACGCCGTACAGGCCGTTGTAGCTCATGTCGTCCGAGAAGACCGGGAAGCCCCGGATCACATACAGCTCCTGGAAATTGCCGAACCCTTTGGACACCCGCACCGTCGGATCATTCTGCAGCACGTCGCCGATGCCGCGCGCCTGCTGATCGCGGATCAGCGCCTCGGTGTAGTTGCTGGTCGAGAAGGGCGTGTCCATCACGTCCAAATTGCCCAGCAGGCCGACCCGGCCGCCTCGCGCCACCTGCCCGCCGGCATAGGCCGAAGTCAGTCGCACCTGCGATCCCGTCACGACGATCTCGTCCAGTTCGGCAGGCGCGGACGGCGCCTCCTGCGCCAGGGCGGGCGCGGCGACCGCGAGAGCCAGCAGGCTGGCGGCGCAGGCGAAACGGCGGGTCGGGCGAGTCATGAATTGCAACATATTCTCAAAATCAGCGAGTGGCGGCTGCATACGCCCCGATGCGATTGCTTTGCAATGGCGAACGCCTTCTCGTGGCCGCGCGTCTTGCCGCACCCGACTTGCAATTAGCTATCTCCCTAATTATGGTGAAACCTATGAACGCCCTGTTCAAAGCCCTGTCGCATCCGGTGCGCCGCCGCATCATCGCCATGCTGCGCGCCGGTCCCCTGGCGTCGGGCGACATCGCCGCCGGCTTCGACATGAGCTGGCCGACGATCACCGGTCATCTCAACGCCCTGAAGGAGGCCGGCCTCGTCAGTCCCGAGCGCGAGGGCCAGACCATTCGCTACCGGCTGGAGATCTCGGCGGTGGAAGAGGCCATGGCCTTTCTGATGGACATCGCCGGGACGGGCGAGACCGCCCAAGTCCTGCCCGTGGCCCAAAAGGCGCCCCGTCGATGAAAGACCGCCTGTCGCTGCTGGACTATCTGACCCTGGCCGTCTTCGCGCTCCAGGCGGCCTTCGCCCTGCATGTCGGCCTCAACGGCCCGACCACGCCGATGCCGATGCACTGGAACGGCCAGTTCCAGGTGGATCGGTGGGGCAGCCGGGTCGAGTTCGCGACCTTCCTCGGCGGCATGACCCTGATCGGCTTCATCGCCACAGCCGGTCTGGGCCTGGCCGCCCTGCGCGCCGTGTCGGAAGGCGACGCCTCGGGCGGTCGTTCCTTGCGGATCGGCCAGGGCATAAGCCTGTTCGTCTTCACCGTCATCGGCCTGCTGATCAGCTGGACGGGCCTGGGCGACGCCACGATCGAGACCGGGCCGGTGGTGACCATGGCGGGGGTGTCGCTGATCCTTCTGGTCCTGGGCGCCTTCCTCGGCCGGGTCGCGCCCAATCCGGTGGTCGGGGTCCGCACGCCCTGGAGCTACAAGAGCCGCCTGGCCTGGGACCGCTCCAACCGACTGGCGGGACGCCTGTTCTTCCTGCTGGGCCTCATCGGTCTGATCGCCGCACCCGTGGCGCCCCAGCCGCTGGGCGCCCTGTCGCTGACGGGGGCCGCCCTGATCGTCGCCGCCCTGTCGGTGTTCGAGAGCTGGCGCGTCTGGCGCAGCGATCCCGACCGCCAGCCCTTCTGAACCTCATCCGCCCCAGATCCGACACGGAGACTCCATGTTGATGCTGACCCTCGCCCTGCTCGCCGGCCCGGTCTCCACCGAGATCGCCCTGCCCGCCCAGCCCGCCCCCCTGCACGGAACCCTGCTGGCGCCCGACACCGCGACCGCCGTCGCCGTCATCCTGCCCGGCTCCGGCCCGACGGATCGCGATGGGAACAGCCCAATCGGCGTTTCCGCCTCGACCTACCGCCTGCTGGCCGAGGGACTGGCGGCGCAGGGAATCGCCACGGTCCGCATCGACAAGCGGGGTATCGCCGCCAGTGCTGCAGCGGGTCCCGCCGAGACCGATCTGCGCTTTGACGCCTATGTCGCCGACGCCCGCGCCTGGGCCGACGAGGCCGCCGGCCGCGCCGGCAAGCCCTGCGCCTGGCTGATCGGCCACAGCGAGGGCGCCCTGATCGCCCTGAAGGCCGTCGAGGGCGGCGACGGCCCCGAATCCAGCAAGGTCTGCGGCCTGATCCTGCTGTCCGGCGCCGGTCGTCCGGCGGGCGCGGTCATCCGCGAACAACTGGCCGCCCTGCCCGAACCAATGAAGGCCCAGGCCTTTTCCGCCCTGACCGAACTGGAAGCCGGCCGCACCGTGGCCGATACGCCGCCCGCCCTGGCGGCCCTGTTCCGTCCCTCGGTCCAGCCCTATCTGATCTCGTGGCTGCCTCTGGACCCCGCCGTCCTGATCGCCGCTTACGGCGGCCCCGTCTTCATCGGCCAGGGGACCGCCGACATTCAGGTCGGCGTCGCCGACGCCCAAGCCCTGGCCGCCGCCGCCGCCGCCGCCGCCCCGCAGGCGACGCTGAAACTGTGGGACGGCGTCAATCATGTGCTGAAGACCGCCCCCGCAGACCGGGCCGCAAACATCGCCGCCTATTCCAACCCCGACCTGCCCCTGGCGCCCGACGTGGTCGAGGATGTGGCGGCCTTTATCCAGGCCCGAACGCCGCACTGACGGCTTGCGGCGACAACAGGTCTGGAGCCCGGGCGTCCGCCTCCCTATCTTGGCGCCATGCCCATCGCCCGCCTCTCCTCCCGCGCCCTCATCTCAATCACGGGCGAGGAGGCCCGGCCCTTCCTGCACAATCTGTTGACCCAGGATGTGGAGACGCTGGGCGACGGCGAGCTGCGGTTCGGCGCCCTGCTGTCCCCGCCCGGCCGGCTGCTGTTCGACCTGTTCATCCTGGGCGAGGCCGAAGGGGTTCTGCTGGACGTGGCCGCCGAGCGCCGCGAGGCCCTGATCCAGCGGCTGTCGATGTACAAGCTCCGCGCCAAGGTCCAGGTCGCCGCCGACGACCGCCCGGTCTTCGCCGCCTGGCCGGACGCCCCCGCCGGCTTCATTTTTGACCCCCGCACGCCCCTGATGGGCGGCCGCCTGTACGGCGAAGCGGCTGCGGACGCGACCGAGGCCGACTATGACCAGCACCGCCTCTCGGTGGGCGTCCCCGATCCGACCGCCGACGCCCCTCAGGACAAGATCTATCCGATCGAGGCCGATTTCGACCTGCTGAACGGCATCGACTTCCAGAAGGGCTGTTTCGTCGGCCAGGAGACCACCTCGCGCATGAAACGCCGGGGCGCGATCAAGAACCGTATGCTGGCCATCGACTTCGACGGTCCCCCGCCCCCCTTCGGCGCTGAGGTTCTGAAGGGCGAACTGCGCGCGGGCGAGGTGCTGTCGGGCCGACAGAGGTCGGATGGCGGGGGCTCGGCCATGGCCCTGTTGCGCATCGACCGTCTCGACGGCGACCTGACCGTCGAGGGCCGCCCGGTGCGCTTGCGCAAACCCTCATGGATGGGCCAGGACGTCCTCCCCGCATCAACCGACTGAGACCCTCCCATGAAGATCGCCGACCAGATCGTCCTCGTCACCGGCGGCGCACGCGGCGTCGGCGCGGCCGCCGTCCGCGCTTTCGCGCGCGAAGGCGCCCGCGTGGTGATCAACTGGCGCGCCAGCGGCGAGGCCGCGACCGCCCTGGCGGCCGAGATCGGCGACCGCGCCATCGCCCTCCAGGCTGACGTGACCGACCGCGCCGCCGTCGACGCCCTGGTCGCCGCCGCCCAGGCCCATTTCGGCGCCCCCGTCACCACCGTCGTCAACAACGCCCTGGACTACAGTTTCAACGGCGACGCACGGTCGCAGATGACCGACATCGCTTGGGACGATCTGGCGGCCCAGTTCTCGACCGTGGTGCGCGGCGCCCTGAACACCATCCAGGCCACGGCGCCGGGCATGGCCGCCAGCAAGTTCGGCCGCGTCATCAACATCGGCACCAACCTGTTCCAGAACCCGGTCGTGCCCTATCACGACTACACCGCCGCCAAGGCCGCGCTCCTGTCACTCACCCGCACGGCGGCTGGCGACCTGGGCCCCGACGGCATCACCGTCAACATGGTCTCCGGCGGCCTGCTGCGCACCACCGACGCCAGCGCCGCCACCCCGGAAGCCGTCTTCGACTTCATCGCCGGCATGACCCCGCTGCGGTCGGTGACGACGCCGGTGGAATTCGCCGACGCCGTCCTGTTCTTCGCCTCGCCCTGGAGCCGGGCGGTGACGGGTCAGAACCTGGTGGTGGACGGGGGTTTGGTGCGCGACTGAGCCGCAAGACCTTCCCCCGCTTGCGGGGGAAGTGTCAGGTCGTGGCGCGAAGCGACACGCCTGACGATGGGGGAAGTCCTCTTTCTGAGTAAGACTTCCCTCTCCGACCCTGGTCCGCTGCGCGGACGCCGGGCCACCTCTCCCGCAAGCGGGAGAGGGTCGCGCCCCTTCCCCCTCATCGAACAAACCGGCAACATCGCTAGATGACAGACTCACACGCCTCGAGCCGCTGCGGCTGGTGCGGGACCACAGACCCGCTCTACATCGCCTATCACGACACCGAATGGGGCGTACCGGAACGCGACCCCCGCGCCCTGTGGGAGAAGTTGGTCCTCGACGGCTTCCAGGCCGGCCTCGCCTGGATCACCATCCTGCGCAAACGCGAAGGCATCCGCGACGCCTTCGACGGTTTCGACCCCGAGATCGTCGCCCGCTATGACGAGGCCGACATCCAGCGCCTGCTGGGCGACGCCCGCATCATCCGCTCGCGCGCCAAGATCAACGCCGCCATCCGCGGCGCCCAGATCTGGCTGGAGATGCGCGACAACGGAGAGGACTTCTCCGAATGGCTCTGGTCCTTCGTCGGCGGCGAACCGATCCACACCCCCTTCGCCGACTTCCGCCAGGCCCCGACCCAGACCGAACAGTCCGTCGCCATGGCCAAGGCCCTGAAGAAGCGCGGCTTCAACTTCTGCGGCCCGGTCATCGTCTACGCCTTCATGCAGGCCGTAGGCATGGTCAACGACCACCAGACGACCTGCTTCCGTCACGCCCAGGTTCGTGCGATGGCGGGCCATGGCTAAAGCCCCCGCGAATCCGAAAGCCTTCCCCACCCTGGCGCTCGAGACCGTGCTGATCCAGCGCGTCAACGGCCCCGTCTGCGGCGTGGACGAGGCGGGGCGCGGGCCCTGGGCGGGGCCGGTGTCGGCGGCGGCGGTGATCCTGAACCCCGACGATCTGCCGCCGGGCATCGACGACTCCAAGGCCCTGACCGAAAAGCGCCGCGCGGCGCTGGAGCCCGAGATCAAGGCCCGCGCCGTCGCCTGGGGCGTCGGATTTGCCTCGGTGGAGGAGATCGAGGACCTGAACATCCTGCACGCCACCGGCCTGGCCATGTGTCGGGCGGTGGAGCAGTTGGCGGTCCAGCCGGCGGCGGCTCTGGTGGACGGCAATTACCGGTTCAGACTGCCGTGCGAAATACAGACTGTGGTCGGCGGCGACGGCCTCTCCCTGTCGATCGCAGCGGCGTCGATCCTGGCGAAGACGGCGCGCGACCGGCTGATGATCGATCTGGACGCGCAGTATCCCGGCTACGGCTTTGCGCGGCACAAGGGCTACAACGCCCCCATTCATCAGGCGGCGTTGAAGACACTGGGTCCGTGCCCCGCCCACCGACGCGGCTGGTCGCCCATCAGGGCTTTGCTGGAACAGGTCTGAAGCGCGGAACCGCGCGTCAGATGTGCATGAAGCCGCCGAGCAATGCGCCCATCAGGGCAGCGACGGCGGCGCCCGCCAACATCATCATCCAGTGGGGCGGCTGCCCCAGGCTGGGCTCCACGTCATCCTGAGCGGTCTCGACCGCCACCGGCTCGCGCCGTCCATACCGTTCGGCGTTGTGGGTATAGATGCGCGACGCCAGCCGGTCCGACGAAATCTCTATGACCGGTTCAGCCGAAATCCACGACTTCGGCTCGGGCGCGGACCGCAGGCGGTAATCCTCTTCGCGCGTGGAGGCCGGGGTGTGAGAGACGAGCGGTTGCATGTCTCTTCAACGACACCGGCTGTGTCGGGTTCCCGACAGAGTCTGCCAAAACCCATTTGTAATCAGGCGGCCACGGGAAGCTCGACCGGCCGATCCGTCACGACGAACAGGTGTTCGACGTTCTTCAGCCGGCCCACCTGGCCCACCTTGACCCCCTTGGGATTATGGATGCCTATCCGGGCGCCGACATAGCGGGGGTGGGCGATTTCAACCACCTGAACATGGCCGCGCGACGACAGCATCTCGACCAGGTCGGCCCGGCTCAGATAGCCTTCGTCGTTGAAACTGACGATCAGGTTGGGGGCGCGCAACCGTTCGATCACGGACCGCAGGGCCGGGCCGATGCCGGGCCGGCTGTTGAAGGCGCTCTTGCGCGTCCTCACGTCCACCCGCTTGTTGGCGACGCCGTAGGTTTCCGGCCGGTCCCACAGGACCAGGCTTTCCCAGCAATGGTAATTGCCCAGATAGGAGTGCTGGTTATAGGGCGGGTCGAGATAGACGAGGTCCGCCTCCACCTGTTCAGCCATTTCGACCGCATCCCCCTGGGTCGCGCGACAGACGCCGCCCACTGAAGGCAGGATATCGGGCATGCGCAGTTCAAGCGGCTTCAGCGCGCGCGGGGCCCACTGTTTCATATAGGCCATCTGAACCCCGGCGGTGGAATCCACCCGGTCGGCCGCCTCCATCAGGCTGACCAGGGCGACGGCCTTCAGTTCGGGCTCCAGACCCATGGCCTCGATCCGGTCGCGCATGGCGTCGATGCGCGCGCCATTGTCCGGGTGAAAATACCGGGCGTCGTGGCAGAAGGCCTGGGTGAACCAGCCGGCCTGGGGCGTGACCGCCCGCAACTCGCCCAGCACCGTCTCCGCCCGCTCGACCCAGCGCTCGCGATCCGCCTGGACATAGGCCGTCGCCAGGATGTGCGCATAGGCGTTGTGGTCGTTGGACCAGACCTGGAACCCCTGCTTCTTCAGGGCGTGACCCACGCGGGCCGTGCCGGAAAACAGGTCGCAGACCTGGCCGCCCTGCGGCAGAAGGCCCGCGACCACGCCGGTCACATGCCCCAGCAGGGCGCGCTTGGAGCCGATGTATTTGATCATTCGGGCCGCCGATTCATCAGCGCACAGTAGCGTTATAGTTCGCCCGCGCCAGCCTTCCGAAAAAGCCCCCTCAGCCCTTCTTGCGCCCCTTGGCCTTGGTCGCCGGCGCATGGGCGAGACGCAGCAGATTGGCGGCCCCGGGCGCCCCGAAGGGCGTGCCGGCCAGGATCAGGATGCGTTGGCCGGGCTCGGCCAAACCGTATCGGACCGCCCCTTCCACGGCGTCGTCGGTGACGGCTTCCAGCGAATCGGGCTGGTCGCCCAGGCGCGGCTCCAGCCCCCAGACCAGGGCCAGCCGACGGGCCGTATTCGGATTGGGCGTCAGCACCAGGATCGGCTTCAGCGGCCGCTCACGCGCCATCCGCCGGGCCGTGCCACCCAGGGTGGTGAAGACCACCAGACAACCGGTGGACGGCGCGCTGGCCGCCATGGCCGCCGCCCCGACCAGGGCGTCGACGTCATGTTCGTCCATGCCGGCGTGTTCGGCGCCCATCAGCTTGGGCCACATCGGATCGCGTTCGACCCGTTCGATGATCCGGCTCATGATCTCGACCGATTCCAGCGGATAGTCGCCCGACGCCGTCTCGGCCGACAGCATCAGGGCGTCCGCGCCTTCATAGACCGCATTGGCGACGTCGGTGGCCTCGGCGCGGGTGGGCGACGGGGCGCTGGTCATCGACTCCAGCATCTGGGTCGCCACGATCACCGGCACGCCGCGATTACGCGCCGCACGGACGATCTGCTTCTGCGCCACCGGCACGTCCTCGGGGTCCAGTTCGACGCCCAGGTCGCCGCGCGCCACCATGACCCCGTCGCAGTAGTCGAGGATGGCCTCCAGATCGGCCAGGGCCGCCGGCTTCTCGATCTTGGCCAGGCAGGCCGCCTGACCGTTCACGATCCGCTTCAGCTCGGCCATGTCCTCGGGCTTCTGCACGAAGCTGAGGGCCACCCAGTCCACGCCCTGACGCAGGGCGAAGGCCAGGTCCTCGCGGTCCTTGGGGGTCAGGGCCGAGACGGGGATGACGGCCTCAGGCACGGCCACGCCCTTGCGGTCCGACAGTTTCGTGCCGCTCTCGACCGTCACATCGGCCCAGTCGTCGGTCCGGTCGTTGACCCGTAGCCGCACCCGGCCGTCGTCCAGCAACAGCAGCATGCCGGTGCGCAGGGCCTTGAAGATCTCGGGGTGCGGCATCTGCACCCGGGTCTCGTCGCCGGGCGTCGGGTCCAGGTCGAACCGCATCTTGTGGCCCGGCTTGACGGCGATCTCGACATCCTTGAACCGGCCCAGCCGCAGCTTGGGGCCCTGCAGGTCGGCCAGAACGCCCAGCGGACGCTGCAGCGCCATCTCGGCCCCACGCACGGCCTTCAGGGCGGCGGCGTGGTCCTCGTGCGTGCCGTGGCTGAAGTTCAGGCGGAAGACGTCCACCCCCGCCTGGGCCAGGGCCTTGACCGTGCCGGGGGCGCGGCTCGCGGGACCCAGGGTCGCGACGATGCGGGCGCGGCGGGCTCTGTTCATGGGGACGTTTCCTGTTCGCTTCCGAGGCCGCCCAAATCACGCCCCGAAAAGGGACGGTTGGACGATTTGTCCCCTTCTGCCGATGAAACGTCCCCGACGTAAGGTCACGCCCCCGCTGGGAAACACGAGTTTACGACGCGAAACAGGAGTTTATCGCGCCGGGCTGGCCTCCGTCGCCGGGCAGTCGGCCACGGCGAAGCCGTTCAGGTCGATACAGCGCCCCTCGACCTTGGGCGCCGGCACCCCGATCACATGCGCCAGGGTGGGGGCGATGTCGATGGTGCGGATCGGCAGGAAGCGCTCTTCGCCGGTCGCGCCGGGCCACCAGAAGATGATCGGCACGCGGCGGTCATATTCAAACGGGCTGCCGTGGCCGGCCAGGGTGCTGCCGACGCGGCCGCCTGCAACGACGTTCTGGGCGAAGGAAAACTGGATGTCGGGCGACCGCTCGGCCACGGTGGACAGACGCATCCGCTCGCGCAGGCTCATCATCTCGGGCTCGCGGCTGTCCGGCAGGGGTTCAGCCAGCAGACGGTCGCGCGTTTCGGCGAAACCGACGTCCGGCAGCGCGCGCAGCAGTTCGACGGCGGCCTCGGCCACCTGGGTGCGCAGCGGATCGGGCAGCGACCGATGCTGGGCGTCTGCGACCATCAGGCCGCTGCCGCCCGCCTGAAGCGGATCGGCGTCCAGATTGAAGCGGGCCTTCAGCGCGTCGTTCACGCCCTGGATCTCCGACAGGTCGGCGCGGCGCGCGTGGGGATAGCCGTGGTCGTGCAGCCGCTCGACGAAGTCCGAACCGCCATGGTCCGCCGTCAGCACCACCAGGGCGCCGCCGGGAACCTGGGCCAGCCGGTCCAGGAACTCGCCCAGGGCCGCGTCCAGCCGGTGCATCTGCTCGCACATCTCCGGCCCCTGGGTGCCGTACATGTGGCCGATCCGGTCCGTCGCCGACAGGCTGACGCCCAGCATGTCGGTCGTCGCGCCCTGGCCCAGCTTCTGGGTGTCCAGCAGGTATTCAGCGGCCTTCAGCGTCTGCTCGTCCAGCAGGGGCGAGGTGTCGAACTTCAGCCCCGCCGGCGGCAGGGTCGAATGGAAGGTCTGGCCGCGAATGGTCCAGTCCCTGGCCAGCGCCCGGCACTGGTCATTCGTGTAGTTCCAGGCGACCGGCGCCAAGCTCATGCCCAGGCGGAAGTCGCGATTGAAGTCCGCCACGGGCGCCAGCTTGGCCTGCGCCGTCTCGCCCGGCTCGACATAGGTGGTCAGGCCGAAGCCCTCGGTGAACCAGAAGGCCTGACCCTGATGGCCGGCCAGGTTGATCGCGCCCCGGTCCTTGCCCGAGACGGCGAAGACCTTGCTTTGCGGGCTGACGACCTTCAGCCAGTCGCCCAGGGTCGTGGCGTGCAGTTGTTCTGGGCCGACCGGGCCGTTGTCGACGTCGTCGCGTCCGTTCGCCAGGTGGTTGGCGGGCGCGGCCAGGCAATAGACTTCCTTGCCGGTCTTGCCGTCGATCCAGTCGTTGGCCGGGATTCCGGTCTCGGTCGGATGCATGCCGGTCAGAACCGTCGAGTGGCCGGGGCAGGTCTCGGTCAGGCCGTGGGTCTGATAGCCGTTGATCGACACCAGCCCCTGGTCCGCCATCCGGCGCAGGCCGCCCGTGTAGCGGCCGCGGTACTGGTCGAACAGATTGGCGCTGAACTGGTCCACCACGATGGTGACGATCAGCTTCGGAGGCGTCAGGGCCGCAACGGAGGCCTGTGGAGCCGGGGTCGGCGTCTGGCTCTGTCGCGCCATCGCTGGAACGGCGGCGCCGACAAGCGAAACAGCGGCCAGGGCCGCGAGGGCGGTGCGCGACAGGGACATGAGCTTACTCCGGAGACAGGCGTGGGGGTCTAGCGGGCCGGGATTGCAACAGCGTGACAGCTACGGCCCTGGGAGATTTAGTGCGCGGGCTTGGCCCGCAGCCGGCCCAGTTGATGGACCAGCACGGCGATCAGGCCGCCGACGATCACGCCGATGATCGCCGACCCCAGGGCCGTCACGAACCAGCTGACGATCCCATGAAGCGGACCGGTCGCGGCCCCGACCGCATGGGCCAGATGCTCAAGCGGTTCGGCCGGCCAGTGCAGGCCCAGCTTATGGGTTCCGTGAACCAGAATGCCGCCGCCGACCCACAACATGGCGGCCGTGCCGATGGCCGACAGGGCGTCCATCACCACCGGCATCCCCTTGACCAGGCCGCGGCCCAGGGCGCGCACTCCGCCGTTGGGGCGCTCGGCCAGATGCAGGCCGATGTCGTCCATCTTCACGATCAGGCCGACAGCCCCATAGACCGCGACCGTCATCGCGATCCCGACCACGGCCAGAACCGCCGCCTGGGTGAGGATCGGCTGGGCGGAGACGTCGGCCAGGGCGATGGCCATGATCTCGGCCGACAGGATCAGGTCGGTCCGAACCGCCCCCGCCACCGTCGTCTTCTCCAGGGTCGCCGGGTCGCCCACGACCGGGGCGGCGTCAGCGTGGCCGCCGTGCCCGAAGGCCTCCATCAACTTCTCCGCCCCTTCGAAACAGAGATAGGCCCCGCCGCACATCAGCAGCGGCGTGATGGCCCAGGGAGCGAAGGCGCTCAACAGAAGGGCGGCCGGCAGGATGAAGATCAGCTTGTTACGGAACGACCCCAGGGCGATCTTGCCGATGATCGGCAGTTCGCGGCTGGGCGACAGGCCGGTGACATAGCGCGGCGTCACCGCCGCATCGTCCACCACGACCCCGGCGGCCTTGGTCGAGGCCTTGCCCGCCGCCGCCCCGACGTCGTCGATCGACGCCGCCGCCATCTTGGCGATCCCCGCCACATCATCGAGCAGGGCGATCAGACCGGAAGGCATGCGGAAATCCCGAGATTGCGCCGCAACAAACGGCTCGTCTCCCGCCTAGGGCGCGCCGCCCGTTTTGTCGAGCGCATCCGCACAAGAGCGAAAGCCCCGCCGGCGAACCGGCGGGGCTTCCATTTCGAACGCATTTCCGATGTCGATTTTTCTTAGAACTTACGGCCTACCCCCACAGAAACGACCCACGGGTCCAGATCCACATCGCTCTTCAGAGCGCCGTCGTTGATGTCGGCGTCGATATTGACCCAGACCTTCTTGACGTCGACGTTCAGGTTCCACGGCCCCTGGATGCCGATGTCGGCGCCCGCCTGCAGGGCGTAGCCGAAGTTGTCATCTAGATCGACTTTGAAGCCGTTCTTGTCTTCGCCGCTGTAGAACAGCATGTAGTTGACGCCCGCGCCGACATAGGGGCTGAAACGACCCTCGGTCAGCGGGCGGTATTGCAGGGTCACGATCGGCGGCACAACCCAGGTTTCGTGCACGGCGACGTCGGTGGCTCCGCCCTGGGCGCGGATTTCGTGCTTGGTCGTGCCCAAGATCGCCTCGACCGCCAGATGGTCGGTCAGGAAGTAGGTGAAGCCCAGTGTCGGCATGACACTGTCGCCCACATCGACCTTCAGGCCGGAATCGACGCCGGCGGCCGTGGTGATGGCGTTGTCAGCCTCAGAGAAGACATCGGTCACGCGGCCGGTGATGATCCAGTCGCCCTTCTTGGGCATCTCCCAGGCGGCCGGGCTCTGCGCCAGGGCCGGCGCAGCGAAGGCGGCGGCGGCGACGGCTGAGAGGATCAGGGTTTTCAGTTTCATCTTGCTCATCCCCGACGCCCGCTGCCGCCTCATGCGACTTGTCCGAGCGTCTTGACGGGGAAATGCGCGCCCTGCCCCGCCTCGGCCTTGATTTAGCGCAAACCCCGCCAAGGGTTGGACAATCTGTCCATTCAGACCACGCGGGCGTGGCGTTTCTCGATGTCGGCGGCGCCCGGATCAAAGGCGGCGCAGACGGCGCGAACGAACGGCCGGCCCAGATCCGTGACGGTCACGGTCGTCCCGTTCACCTCGATCAAGCCGTCCAGTTGAAACCGCTGCAGCCGCGGCCAGACCGCAGCGACTTCCGCAAGATCACGACCGCGCATGCGGGCGATCTCGGCCACGTCGACCGTGAAGTCGCACATCAGCCGTTCGATGATTTCGCCCAAAAAGGCGTCGCGCGGATTCAGGGCCACGCCGCGCGCGACCGGCAAGGTTCCGGCCGCGACGTCCGCGCGCCAATCCCGCTCCTGCGCATGGTTCTGGACAAAGCCCTGGGGGGTGCGGCTGATCGAAGAGGCGCCCAGGCCGATGAGCACCGGGGCCTCGTCGGTCGTATAGCCCTGGAAATTGCGATGCAGCCGACCGGCGCGGACGGCCGCGGCCATGGAATCATGCGGCAGGGCGAAATGGTCCAGACCGATGGCTTGCCAACCCTTCTGCACCAGATACCGCGCCGCCGCCTGACTCTGGGTGAAGCGCTCCTCGGGTCCGGGCAGATCGGCTTCCTTGATCAGTTTCTGGTGCGGTTTCATCCACGGCACGTGGGCGTAGCCGAACAGGGCGATCCGTTCGGGCCGCAAGACAGCGATCTGCGCCACGGTCGTGACGACATGCTCGGCCCCCTGAAGCGGCAGGCCGTACATCAGATCCAGATTCAGCGACGTGACCCCCTGGCCGCGCAGCGCCTCGGCCGCCCAGCGGATGGTCTCGAAGGATTCCGGCCGGTTCACCGCCGCCTGCACCTTGGGCGACAGGTCCTGAACCCCCAGGCTGGCGCGGCTCAGACCGATACGACCGGCCGCCTCGACCCATGCCTGGGTCAGGACTTCGGGATCCAGTTCAGCGGCGATCTCGAAACAGTCGCCCAGGTCGAACCGGGCGGCCAGACCGGCGAACAGCCGCTCCAGCTCCTCGGGGGGCAGCATGTTGGGCGTGCCGCCGCCCAGGTGGATCGAACCGACCCGCACGGGGCGGCCGATCCGTTCGAGCACGAGATCGGCTTCCTTCAGCAGCAGGTCCACATAGCTGGTCATGACCCCGACGCGGTTCATCGCCCGGGTGTTGCAGCCGCAGTACCAGCACAGCCGCTTGCAGAAGGGGATGTGCAGATACAGCGACGCCGCACGATCAAGGGGCGCGGCGCCGAGCCACGCCCCCCAATCGGCGGCCCCGACGGCGGGCGTGAACTGCGCCGCCGTCGGATAGGAGGTGTAGCGCGGCGCGTGGGCGTCGTAGCGGGCGATAAGCTCGCGCGTCGTCAGCGCGCCGGTGGGGCTAGAGAGGGACATCGACCTCTTTCGACGCATCGACCGACAGGCCCTCGTCGCCCTCGTCGAACAGGTGGAACTCGTGCCACAGGCCGTTCAGCACGCCGAAGCCAACCGCCAGTCCGACACCCAGGATCCAGGAAAAATACCACATGGCTTGATGCTCCTTGAGCTCAGTAGAGGTCGGGGTTGGTCTTGAGGGCGGCGGTCGAGGTGCGGCCCCACAGGACGGAATAGACCCAGGTCGTGTAGATCAGGATCAGCGGCAGGAAGATCGCCGTGCAGATCAGCATGATGAACAGGGTCAGGTGGCTGGACGAGGCGTTCCAGACGGTCAGGCTGGACTGGGGATCGACCGAGCTGGGCAGGATGAAGGGGAACATCGACAGGCCGACGGTGGAGATGATGCCCACGGTCGACAGCGAGGAACCGCCGAAGGCCAGGGGGGCCGACCGAAGCCACATGCCCGCCAGACCGACCACCGCGCCGACAAAGCCCAGAGTCGGGGCGATCATCATCCACGGATAGCGGCTGTAGTTGTCCAGCCAGGCGCCCGGCGCGGCTTCGACCGTCGTGCGCAGCGGGTTGGAGAAGCCCTGCATGTCAACGGCGCCGGCGATCCGGAAGCCCACGCCGCCGTAGGCCATATAGAGGCCGCCGGCCGCGAACAGGACCAGGGCCAGAACGCCGGCGACGGTGCCGATCAGGCGCGTCCGGTCCAGCACGGGGCCTTTTTCAGCCTTGATCGACAGCCAGGCCGCGCCGTGCAGCAGCAGCATGGCCACCGACAACAGGCCGGCGATCAGGCTGAAGGGGGTGAACAGGCCCAGCAGATTGCCCTCGTAGAAGGAGCGCAGGTCGCTATCCAGGCGGAAGGGCGCGCCCAGCAGGACGTTGCCGACCGCGACGCCGAACACCAGGGCCGGAACGAAGCTGCCGGTGAACAGCGCCCAGTCCCAGAAGGACCGCCACTTGGGCGACGGACGCTTGGAGCGATACTTGAACGACACGGGCCGCAGGATCAGGGCCGACAAGACCAGGAACATGGCCAGGTAGAAGCCGGAGAAGCTGACGGCGTAGACGAAGGGCCAGGCGGCGAAGATGGCGCCGCCGCCCAGGATGAACCACACTTGGTTGCCCTCCCAGGTCGCGCCGACGGTGTTGATCACCATACGGCGCTCTTCATCCGTCTTGGCGACGAAGGGCAGGAGCGAGCCGACGCCCAGGTCGAAACCGTCGGTCAGGGCGAAGCCGATCAGCAGTACGCCGAGCAGCCCCCACCAGATCAGACGTAGGGTGGCGAAGTCGAGGGGAAGATCCATGGTCGGATGTCCTAAAATCTCTCTGGGTCAGGCCACGGCGGGCGCGGCGGGGCGCTGGCTGGGCGATTGGGCCGGGGCTTCAGGCGTAGGTTCGCCGAACAGTTCCTGCTCGTGGAACGGCCCCTTCTTGATGGCGTAGAGGAGCAACCGGACCTCGACCACAGCCAGGGCGCCGTACAGGGCGGTGAAGCCGATGATGGTCGCCCACAGTTGGGGCACGCTCAGGGACGAGGCGCCGAGGAAGGTCGGCAGCACGCCTTCGACCGCCCAGGGCTGACGTCCGAACTCGGCCAGGATCCAGCCGAACTCGATGGCCACCCACGGCAGCGGCAGGCACAGGACGGCCAGACGCAGGAACCAGCGGGTCTGATGCTTGCGCACGGTGCAGAGGTAGAAGGCCGTGGCGAAGAACAGGATCATGAACATGCCGATGCCGGCCATGATGCGGAAGCTCCAGAACAGGGCCGGCACGTTCGGCACCGTTTCCCACGCCGTCTTCTGGATCAGCTCAGGCGAGGCCATGCGCGGATCGGCGACGTGACGCTTCAGCAGCAAACCATAGCCCAGGTCGCGACGATGGGTTTCGAACACGCCGCGAGCGACGGGATCGGCCGGATCGGCCTTGACCTTCTCCAGGGCGTCATAGGCGATGACGCCGGATTCGATACGGTCCTCGGCGGTGGCGACCAGTTCGAAGATGCCTTCGACCGGCTTGTCGATGGTGCGGGTCGCGATCAGACCCATGACCCACGGCACATGGACGCCGTAGTGGGTTTCGCGATCCTTCATGCTGGGAATGCCGATCAGGGTCAGGCCAGCCGGCGCAGGCTCGGTGTGCCACATGGCCTCGAGCGCAGCGAGCTTCATCTTCTGGTTATCGGTCAGGTTATAGCCCGACTGGTCGCCCAGGACGACGACGGACAGCGAAGCCGCCAGGCCGAAGGCCGAGGCCACGGTCATCGAGCGCTTGGCGAAGCCGACGTGCTTGCCGCGTAGCAGATAGAAGGCCGAGACGCCCAGAACGAAGACCGAGGCGCAGACATAGCCGGCGCTGACGGTGTGGACGAACTTGGCCTGGGCCACCGGGTTGAAGACCACGGCCATGAAGTCCGTGACTTCCATTCGCATGGAGTCCGGATTGAAGGCCGAGCCCACCGGGTTCTGCATCCAGCCGTTGGCGACCAGGATCCACACAGCCGACAGGTTGGTGCCGAGCGCCACCATGAAGGTGACGAACAGGTGCGCCGACGGCTTCAGCTTTTCCCAGCCGAAGAACATCAGCCCGACGAAGGTGGCTTCAAGGAAGAAGGCCATCAGCCCTTCGATGGCCAACGGGGCCCCGAAGATGTCGCCGACATAGTGGCTGTAATAGCTCCAGTTCATGCCGAACTGGAACTCCATGGTGATGCCGGTCGCGACGCCCAGCACGAAGTTGATGCCGAACAGCACGCCCCAGAAGCGGGTGATCGTGCGCCAGATCGGCCGGCGGGTCATGACATAGATCGACTCCATGATGACCAGCATGAACGACAGCCCCAGGGTCAGGGGCACGAAGAGGAAGTGATAAAGGGCTGTCAGCGCGAACTGCAGCCTGGATAGGTCGACGACCGCGAGGTCGATCATGGCTCAAGGCTCCTTGTAGCCGGCCCCGACGACCGACGTTTCATACGCCCTTAAACGAAGGCGGGGCGGTCGCCTTGATTTCGATCAAAGCCCTCTGTAGCCCCAGGTCGTAGTGGACTGATCGTCCTTGGACATTTCGCCCAACGACGGTTTGTCCAATGGCTTTTGGGGCCGTCCCACGGCTGGAGTCCGCAAATGACATCGGCGCCGATCACAGCCTCCTCCCCTGCGGCCTGGCTGAAACAGACGGCGGCGCCTTGGCGTCGACTGACGGTCCTGGCGGGGCTTCTGGCTGTCGCTGACGTGGCGCCGGCCGTGGGCTTCGCGGGCGGCCTGGCCATGACGGTCGCGACCTTCGGATCCTCGCCCTTGGCCGCCGCGCCTTGGCTGCTGCTGGCCGTGTTCAGTCTTATGGCGCGCGGCCTGATCGGCCAGGCGGCGGTGGTGGTCGGCGCGCGCCTGGGCCGGTCGATCAAGACAGACGTGCGCGACCGGCTGCTGGCCGACCTGTTCGGACGCGGCGGCCGCGCCGACGACCGGCTGACCGCCGTGGTCGAGGGCGTCGGCGCGCTGGACGGCTATGTGTCGCGGTTCACGCCTCTGAAGATGGCGGCGGGTCTTTCGCCACTGCTGATCATCGCCGTGGCCGCCGTCGCCAGCCCGTTTTCGGCCGGCATATTTCTGTTCACCCTGCTGCCCTTCATCTTCGGCATGATCCTGGCCGGCACGGCTGCGGCGGGTGAAAGCCGCCGCCAGTTCCAGGCGCTGGAGCGTTTGTCAGGTCTGTTCGTCGACCGGGTGCGCGCCCTGCCCGCCATTCTGGCCTTCGACGCCCGCGCCCGCACCACCGCCGACATCGCCCGCGCCTCCGACGAGTTGGAGCGCCGCACCAACCGCGTGATGCGGATCGCCTTCCTGTCGTCCGGCGTGCTGGAGTTCTTCTCGGCCCTGGCCGTGGCCCTGATCGCCGTCTACTGCGGTTTCAACCTGCTGAAGCTTCTGCCCTTCCCTGCGCCTGAAACGCTGGACCTGCCGCGCGCCTTCTTCGTTCTGGCCCTGGCGCCAGAAGTCTATCAGCCGCTGCGCCGACTGGCCGCCGCCTATCACGACCGCCAGGCCGCCGAATCCGCCGTGCCCGCCCTGGTCACGCCGGAAAGCCCCACGCGGGATCGCCACATCCTGCCCGAAGAGGCGCCGGCGATTCGCTTCACCAAGGTCGCCATCGCCTATGGCGAGGCCGCGCCGGTGATCGCCGATTTCGACCTGGAGGTCCGTCCCGGTCAGATCGTGGCCCTGATGGGCGCCAGCGGCTCCGGCAAGTCCAGCCTGCTGCATCTGTTCCTGGGTCTGTCGCCCCTGACGGCCGGCGAGGTCGAGGTCGGTGGGGCGCGCCTGAGCGAGGCGGGCGATTTCGCCGGCCAGATCGCCTGGGCCAGCCAGAACCCCATCGTCGTGCCCGGCAGTCTCGGTGACAATATCCGCCTGGCCGACCCGTCCGCCTGTCCCGGCCGTATCCTGGTGGCCGCCGGCGAGGCCGGCCTGTTCGGCGATCTGGACCGGCCCATCGACGAACGCGGCGGCGGCCTGTCGGGCGGCGAACGTCGGCGGCTGGGCCTGGCCCGCGCCATTCTGAAACGCGCGCCCATCCTGTTGCTGGACGAGCCGACGGCCAATCTGGACCCCGCCTCCGAAGAGGCCATGCTAGACCTGATTCGTCAGGCGACGCGCGGCCGCACGACCCTGATCGCCACCCATTCCGCCGCTGTCGCGGCGATGGCCGACCGCGTGGTGCGCCTGTGACCATGACTGTGAACACGACCTCGCCCTCGCGAATCGGCGAACTGATCGCGGCCCAGCGGCGCGCCCAGCGCGGCCGCCTGCGCATCGCCGCAGCCGGCGGCGCGTTCGTCGCGGTGGCAGCCACCTGCCTGCTAGGTCTCTCGGGCTGGTTCATCACGGGCGCCGCCATCGCCGGCGTCGCCGGATCGGCGGCGGTCCAGGCCTTCAACTATATGATGCCCAGCGCGACCATTCGCATGTTGGCCATATTGCGCACCGGCGCCCGCTATATCGAACGGGTCGCCGGTCACGAGGCTGCGTTGAAAGCCCTGGCGCGGCTGCGTCCGCAACTGTTCGACGCCCTCGCCTCCGCCCCGCCCGCCCAGGCCCTGGCCTTGTCGTCCGGCGAGGCCTCGGCCCGACTGGTGCAGGACGTGGATGCGGTCCAGACCCTGTTCGTGCGTCTGTCGGCGCCCTGGGCCTTGGGTGCGGGCGCCGTTTCGGCCGCCCTGCTGGCCGGCATGGCCAGCCCCATGGCGGGCCTGATGCTGCTGCTCGCCATGGGACTGAGCGCGGCGGGTTCGGTGCTGATCGCCCGTCGCCTGGCCGCCCCCGCCGGACGAGAGGTTCAGATCGCCACGGGCGTTCTGAAGGATCGGCTGACCGCCCTGGAAGCCGTTTCTCCGGAACTGAAGGCCTATGGCCTGGACCGCTGGGCGGCCGGCGAGGCGGCCCAGGCCGCCGCCCGTCTCGACCGAAGCCAGATCGTCCTCAGCCAGGCCGGCGGCTGGATGGCCGCCTGGCAGGCGACGGTCACGGGCCTGGCCGTCGCCGCAGTCGTACCCGCCACCCTGGGCGCCGCCCTGCCGATGACGGCCCTCGCCGCCCTGGCCGCCGCCATGGGGATCGAGGCCGCCGCCGGACTGGTCGGCGCCCTGCAACAGAACGGCGCCGCCGTCGAAGCCGCCCGGCGGCTGGACGCCCTGGCCTCGGCCCCGTCGCTTGCGTCTTCGCCCGCCCCCTCGGAGGCGAGCCTGGTCCTGTCGGCGGACGGCGTTCAAATGGCCCCGCCGATGCGCCTGGGCCTGATCGGCCCGTCCGGGTCGGGCAAGACCACGCTGGCTGAACGACTGGTCGGCCTGCGCGACGCCCTGGCGGACGAGGCGCGCTTGGGCGGATTGGACATCGCCGGCGTCGCCCCGGACGACCGCCGCCCCCTGTTCGCCTACGCCGCCCAGGACATCCGCCTGATCGACGGCACGATCCGCGACAATCTGCTGCTGGCCGGCCCCGCCGAAGACGGCGCGCTGTGGCGCGCGCTGGAGGATGCGGCCCTGGCCGAACGGGTCCGCGCCGATCCGGCCGGCCTGGACGCCCGCGTCGGCCCCAATGGCGAGAGACTGTCTGGCGGCGAGCGGCGACGGCTGGGCCTGGCTCGCGCCTATCTTCGGTCCGCGCCCTGGCTGGTGCTGGACGAACCGACCGAAGGCTTGGACCCGACGACCGAGGCCCAGGTGCTGGCCGCGCTCGACCGGCGTCTGAAACACTCGGGCCAGGGCCTGATCGTCGTCAGCCACCGCCCCGCCCCGACACAGCTGTGCGACCGGGTCATCCGGGTGGAGGGGATCGCCGAAGACGGAAAGGTCCGCCTGACCGTCACGCGTCAGCTGGCGCCGGTCTAGACGGTTCTATCGCTGGACGACGAAACGGGTTTCAGACTTCGCCTTCGGCGATGTCGCGAAGGCGGTCGGGCTGTTCGATCCGCAGTTCGTTCAGCGACAACAGGCGGATCACGCCGGTCGTCTTCAGCTTGGTCAGAACCCGGCTGACGGTCTCGATGGTCAAACCCAGATAGTCGGCGATTTCAGACCGGGTCATCGGCAGCCGGACCTGATCCTCGGTCGACGGCCGCAGGGGATCGCGCGTCGGCAGGTCCAGCAGGAAGGAGGCGATCCGTTCCTGGGCCGTCTTGCGGCCCAGCAACAGCATCTGATTCTGCGCCGCCGCCAGTTCGTGGGTCGCCCGGTCCAGCAAGGCCTCTTCCAGCAAGGGCCGCTCACGGATCAGGGCGCGATAGTCGGTCTTGCGGAACCGGCACAGGGTCGCGTCCTCGATGGCCTCGCCGGAAAAGGCGTAGTCCTGGCCCGTGGCCAGACCGACGAAGTCGCCGGCGAACAGGAAGCCCGTGATCTGGCGCCGCCCATCCGGCAGCAGCTTGTAGATCCGCACTGAACCCGAGGTGATGTTGAACAGATGGACCGCCGGATCGCCTTCGCGGATCAGGGCCTCGCCCGCCTTCAGCGTCACCCGTTCGGCGATGGCGTCGAGACCGGCCAGATCGGAGGAATCCAGGCTGCTGCACACGCTGAAGGCCCGCGCGCCACAAGCGGAACACACCGACTCCTGTCGGCGTTTGGCGCAGTCCGTGGGCAGGGATCGGAGTTCGAGCATGACGAAGGAGGTTAGACTTCGTCACCGACGCACGCAAACGGATTGATGGAGATCAAGGCGGCCATTTCGTCCACGGCTTATGGCGGCGAAAATGAGCGCCCTCCAGTATCGCCGCCTGAACAGCGACGAAGCCGACCAAGCCTATGTGTTGGCCCACATGGGGAACCCCAGTCTGACTCTGGAATCCTGGCGCGCTGTCGTGGATTCGGCCCCGGCCGTCGGCGGGGTCATCGCGGCCGTGGCGAATGACTGCGTCCGGGCCATACTGGCCTATTCCATCTCGACGACGTCCTCGGGCGAGCGGCAGTTCATGGTCGACACCCTGGTCGCCTTCGACCTGTTGCGGCCGGAAAAGCTGATCGAACCGCTCGTCGCCGCCGCCTGCGATCTGGCGCGCAAGGGGTGCAGCTCCATCGGCCTTTCCAGCCGAATCGACGCGCCGGGCTATGACGCCGTCATGCGCCAGATATCCGACGCCGCCGTGCTTCACCGCGTCATCTGATCCCGTCCTGCGCAGCCTGGCCGTAGCGTCGCGCCAGGACCGCACAGGCGAACAGCTGGATCTGGTGAAACAGCATCAGGGGAATGACGATCAGGCTGACGCTCTGCCCCGCAAACAGGATGGCGGCCATGGGCAGGCCGCTGGCCATGCTCTTCTTCGAGCCGCAGAAGACGATGGCGATCTCGTCCTCACGCGAAAAGCCCAGCCGCCGGCTGACCAGGGTCGTAACCGCCAGAGCGACCGCCAGGATCAGAACGTCCAGAACCACCACCAGCCCCAGGTCCAGATGAGACAGGCGGGTCCAGACCCCGGACACCACCCCGGCGCTGAAGGCGACATAGACGACCAGCAGAATCGAACCCCGATCCACCACCGAGGTCAGACGGCCGTGCCGCGTCAGCCAGCCGCCGATCAGGGGCCGCGCGGCCTGCCCGACGACAAAGGGCGCCAGGATCTGCAAGGCGATGCCTTCGATGGACGACAGCGACACGCCCGCGCCGCCCACGGGCAGCAGCAGCATCACCAACAGGGGCGTGATGACCACTCCGGCCAGATTGGACACCGAGGCGGCGCACAGGGCGGCCGGCACATTGCCCCGCGCGATGGCGGTGAAGGCGATGGAGGATTGGACCGTCGACGGCAGCAGGCACAGATAGAAGAGGCCGATCCTCAGATCCTGAGCCAACCACGGCCCCGTCGCCCAGAACACGGCCAGGCCCATCAGCGGGAACAGCAGGAAGGTGGAGGACAGCACCATCCCCTGCAACCGCCAATGCGACAGTCCCGCCCAGACGGCGCCGGGCGACAGACGCGCGCCATAGAGGAAGAACAACAGGCCGATGGCCGCCGTCGCCGCCCCTTCGGCGACGTTCGCGCCCGCGCCGCGAGCCGGAGCCAGGGCGGCCAGAACCACCGTGCCGATCAGCATCAGCAGGTAAGGGTCGATCCATCGGCGCAACGCGTTCATGGCCCGGTCCTAGGCCGCGCCTCAGGCGAACGGCAAGCCCCGCATCAGATCGTCATCGGAGGCGAACCGATTCTGATCGTTCAGTTCGCACGCTCGGATCGGGCGACAAAATAGGGCAACAGCCCCGCCACCACCCGCCGACTGGCGTCCTCGTCCTGGTCGAGCATGTTCCTGAGCGGAGTTCCGATCAGGGCCTCGCCGAACGCGCTCAGCGCGATGAAGAGGACCGCCGAAGACAGTCGGTCCCGGCTGGCGTCGGACGGGTCGCCCAGTTTCTCCTGAATCACGTGGACCAGCCCGTTGACGGCGTCCCGAACGGGTTCGAGATGTGAGAGATCGCCCTTCAGCACGATCCAGGCCGCCAACTTGCCCGCCCCGCCTTCGGCGAAGGCGTCGAATACGGCGGTGACCAATTCCAGCGGCGCCCCCTCATCGGTACGCAGGCGCGCGATCGCCGCCTCGAGGTCGCGAGACAGATCCGCCACCATCGAACCCATCAAGGCCGACTGAAGCCCCTCGGCCGACCCGAAGTGATGGATCAGATTGGCGTGGGTCATTCCGAGGTCATCGGCGACGGCCTTCAGGGTGACGGAGTCCGGCCCTCCGGACAGCAGTCGCGCACGGGCGCAGACCAGGGCCTCCAGACGGGCTTCATCAGGGGTGCGACGACGACGACGAACGCGCTCTATTGACATTAGTGTTAGTTACATCCATGTAGATAGCAACTGGTTAAGCTCAGTCCTGGGAGAGAGCAAGTGACAGCCGAACTAATGGTCGCGGACGCCAAATTCGATCCGCAAACCCGCACGCCCAGCCGGCTGCGTCCCCGACGCGTCGAGCCGCTCCGGGCGCTTCGCGCCTTGCGCCGTCTCATCGCCGACAAGGAAGACACGACTCAGGTGTTCGAGATCATGAACGCTCTAGCCGGGCGTTCCGTCCGCCGGGGCTATGAGAAGATGCTCGAACAGCCTGAAGGCGCTCGGCAGGCCTATATGATGGTGGAATTGGCGGACCGCCTGCATGATCGGGCGTGGCTGGAGTCGCTCCCGCCGGGCACGGTCGGCCGCGCCTATCTGGACTTCATCGACGAGCGGAACCTCTCGGCCTACGGTCTGGCCGGGGAAAGCCGCAAGGTCGCGGACTCCGAGATCGAAGCCGCTCACCCCTACGCCTGGTATGCGCGTCGACTGCGCGACGTGCACGATCTTTGGCACGTTCTCACCGGCTATCGCACCGACGCGCTCGGAGAAGCCTGTGTGGTCGCCTTCTCTCTCCCGCAGACGCGAAGCGCGGGCTTTGGTCTCATCGCGGCCGGTGTTGCGATCGAAGCCGCCCGGGCCCGCACGGGCCACCCGTGTGCGCGCGCCGTTCTTCAGGCCTGGCTTCGGGGCCGCCGGGCGGCCTGGCTGCCGGCGCTGGACTACGAGGCGCTGATGTCGGTGCCGCTGGAGCAGGCCCGCGCCCGTCTCGGCCTGTCCGGTCCGACCCTCTACGACCGGATTCCGGTCGAACTTCGCAACAGCCTCCTGGTCGCGGCTTGATGGCGCCCCTTTCAGCCGTCCTGATCGCCGGACTTCTGTGCACGGCGGTTGCGGGGCCGGCTGCGGCGGCGGACAGTCGGCTTTTGGGACGATGGCGCACCGCCGCCCAGGGGGGCGTGGTCGAGATCCACGCCTGCGGCTCGGCCCTGTGCGGTCGGCTGGTCGATGCAGCGCCGCTCCGGCGCAATCCGGACCAAAGGGACGTTCGCAATCACGATCCCGCGCTGCGCGACCGTCCGCTGCGCGGGCTGAGGGTTTTGGAGGGATTTCGCGGCGGCCCGACGACCTGGACCGGCGGGCCGCTTTACGACCCGGACAGCGGGCGGCGCGCCGCCAGCGGGCGTCTGGTCCTCATCGATCCCGATCACCTTGCGGTGCGAGGCTGCATCGCTCCCCTGCTCTGCCGAACCCAGACCTGGGTGCGGCTGCCCTAGGGCCGCCGGTCAGGCCATGGCCCGACCGGCGGCGCGACCCGTAAAGAGGCATCCGCCCAGGAAGGTGCCTTCCAGGGCGTTGTACCCATGGGCGCCGCCGCCCCCGAACCCCGCAGCTTCGCCGGCCGCGTACAAGCCTTCGAGCACTGTTCCGTCAGGCTTGAGAACGCGACTGTCCAGATCGGTCTGAATCCCGCCCAGGCTTTTGCGCGTCAGGACATGCAGCTTGACGGCGATCAACGGACCGGACCGGGGATCCAGAAGGCGATGCGGTTTTGCGACCCGGGCGAGACGATCGCCCAGGTATCGGCGGGCATTGTGAACGCCCTGGATCTGGAGGTCCTTGGCGTAGGGGTTGTCGATCTGCGCGTCCCGGGCCGCGATCACCCGCCGCACCCCCTCGACGTCCAGCAGGGGCGTCGGGGTCAGAGCATTCATCCCGGCGACGAGGTCGCCGAGTGCGTCGGCGACCACGAAGTCGGCGCCGTGCGCCTTGAACGCCTCGACCTCCGGCGACGCGCCCTTGCCCAACCGGGTTCTGAGCACTCTCAGCCAGTCTCCAGAGGTGATGTCGCCATTCTGCTCCGATCCGGAAAGCGCGAACTCCTTTTCGATGATCGCCTGGGTCAGAACGAACCAGGAGTGATCGTGCGCCGCCAGGTCGGGCGTGGTGCGCAGGTGGCGAAGAGTCGAAAGCGTGTCATAGCCCGGCAGGGCCGGGAACGGCAGGCGGCGCCCAAGGGCGTCGAGCCAGAGGGACGACGGGCCGGGCAGGATGCGGATGCCGTGCCCTGGCCAGATCGGGTCCCAATTCCGCAGACCCTCGACATAGTGCCACATCCGGTCACGGTTCACGACGCGGGCCCCGGCCGCCTCGGCGATGTCCAGCCCCCGTCCATCGACATAGGCGGGCACGCCCCTGACCATCTCGCGGGGCGGACTTCCCAGGCGCGCGGGCCACAGACGCCGCACCTTGTCATGATCCCCGCCGATCCCGCCCGTCGCGATCAGCACCGACGGAGCCCGCAGGGTGAAGGACCCCACCGCATCCCGATTGGAGGCCCGGCCGCGCCCCGCCGCGTCCGGCGCCAGTCGAACGCCTGACACCCCTGTGACCCGCCCCGCTTCAACGATCAGGTCGTCGACGCGACAGCGCGGGTGATACGCCAGCCTGCCGCGTGTCTCGGCATCGCGCACGCGAGCCGCGAACGGGCCGCTCACGCCCGTCCCGGTGCCCCATGCGACATGGAACCGGGGGACCGAGTTGCCGTGACCATCGGCGCGACCGTCCCCCCGCTCGGCCCAGCCGACCATAGGCGTCAGTCGTATCCCGTGACGCCGTAACCAGGCGCGTTTCTCGCCGGCCGCAAATTCGACATAGGCCTTTCCCCACCGCACCGCCCACTCATCCTCGGCAAGCGCGCCGTCCAGCCGATCCCAGCCCGCGCTGCCCCGCCAATCCGACCAGGCGAGATCAAAGCCGTCGCGGACGCCCAGGCGACGCTGCTCGGGGCTGTCGACCAGGAACAGGCCGCCGAATGACCAGTGGGCCTGCCCGCCCAGGTTTGCGGCGTTCTCTTGATCCACCAGCGCCACTCTGCGGCCGGCCTGAACCAGCTCGTTGGCGGCGACCAGGCCCGCCAGTCCGGCGCCGACGATCACGGCATCACAGTCCATCCTGTTTCCCCTTTTTCGCGACGCGCGCGGGCGAAGATCGACATCCGAACTCCCCCGTTCCGGATGACCGTCAACCAACACTGCTGTCAATATGTATTGACATGACGGTGAGTAGTGCGAAGTTGCCGACAACCGCCGGTGGCCCCGCCCCGTCGAGCGGAAACATCAGGCGGGAGGAAACGCACATCACGCGCCGCCGACAGACCGGCGCGCTTCGGGAGGATTTCATGGCTTCAGCGGTCAGCATTCGCGCGCGCCTCGCGCTCTCGGTATCGGCGACAGCCTTCCTGATGACCGGCGCGCCCGCGCTGGCGCAGACAACCCCACCTCAGCCGGATTCTGCTCCCGTCGTCGTGGACGACATCATCGTCACCGCCCAGAAACGCGAACAATCCGTGCAGGACGTCCCCATCGCCGTCACCGCCCTGTCGGCCGAGGCCCTGCAGTCGCGTCAGATCGATGGGGGTTCGGAACTGCTGCGCGCCGTGCCGAACGTCACCTTCTCCAAGTCCAACTTCAGCATGTACAACTTCTCGATCCGCGGGATCGGGACCAAGGCCGTCTCGGCCTCCAGCGATCCGGCGGTGGCCGTCAGCTTCAACAACACGCCCCTTATCCGCAACCGCCTGTTCGAGCAGGAATATCTGGACGTCGCCCGGGTCGAGGTGCTGCGCGGGCCGCAGGGCACCCTGTACGGCCGCAACGCCACCGGCGGCGTCGTCAACATGTTCCCCGAACTGCCCAAGTTCCGATCCGAAGGCTTCGCCGCGGGCGAACTGGGCAACTATGACAGCCGGCGCGGCCAGGCCATGCTCAACGTCCCCTTCGGCGACACATTCGCCGTGCGCGGCGCCTTCGGCTTCACCCAGCGCGACGGCTTCGACTACAACAGCTTCAACGACACCCATGTGAACGACCGCGACCTGTTCACCACTCGTCTGTCGGCCCGCTGGGAACCGACAGCGCGGTTCCGCGCCAATGCGATCTGGGAGCATTTCGAGGAAGACGACAATCGCTCGCGCACCGGCAAACAGCTGTGCACCACCGATCCGGGTCCGACCCAGGTCGGTTCGGCGTCCATCACCACGGCCTACACCCAGGACCAGCTGAGCCAGGGCTGCCTGCCCGGTTCGCTCTATGCCGACGCCGCCTATGGCGCGCCAAACGGCGGGTCCTTCGGGCCGGTTCGCCTGCTCGGCACGGCGCCGAACCTCGGCTTTGGTCCCAATTTTGAATCGATCAACCTGATCCCCCTCGGTTTCGACCCCTATGAAGGCGTGGTCCAGTCCCGCGATCTGAGAGAGATCGCCACCAGCTATGATCCGGTGTTCCGCGCCGAAAACGATGTGGTGCAGGTCAATCTGGAATTCGATCTCAGCGACACCCTGACACTCTATTCCCAGACCGCCTACGCCAAGGACGACTATTATGCGTCCCAGGACTATGCCCGCTACGTCTCCAACCCCGCCTTTGTGGACAGCAACAGTGTCTTAGACATCTTCGGCGATCCCGCGCCGTCGACCGCGACGCCGGGCGGGGTCTACACCGACCCTCAACTGGGTCCGTCAGACCGCATCCTGGCGGTGGACATCAGCCAATCGGACAATCGGCAATGGTATCAGGAGTTCCGGCTTCAGTCGAAGGGCGAAGGTCGATTCAACTTCAGCCTCGGCGCCAACTATCTCGATTTCAAATCTCAGGACGATTATTACGTCTTAAACAACACTTTCTCGCTGATCGCCGAATATTTCTACAACTTCGATTACCTACCGAACGGCGGAATCGGGACGCGGCCGTGCGACGACACCCAGCCGTTCGAATGCGTCTATGTCGATCCCAATCCGCTCAGCGAGATTAATGGAGAGGGGCACAACTACTTCCGCAGCAAGAACGTCATTCACACCCGGTCCTGGGCCGTCTTCGGTGAAGGATATTGGGATCTGACGCCTGAGCTGAGGCTGACCACCGGCCTGCGCTATACCGAGGATCGCAAGGACACGACCCCCTATCCCAGCCAACTGCTGCTGGGCGCCAATCTGAATGGCGATCCGGGCCTGGCCACGGGCGGCTATGTGCGCAGCGGCTATTACGCCCTGCCCGACGTCGAACAGAAATGGGAGGCGGTCACCGGTCGGATCGTGCTGGACTGGACGCCGGACCTGTCCTTTACCAACGACACCCTGGTCTATGCGTCGCTGTCGCGCGGCTACAAGGGCGGGGGCACCAATCCGCCCCGCCTGGACCTGAACCCGACCGTGGTCCAGTACCAGCCGCTGGCCGGCACCTTTGAGCCAGAATACGTCAACGCGTTCGAGATCGGGACCAAGAACTCGCTTCTGGACGGCATGCTCCGACTGAACGCCACCGCCTTCTACTACGACTACAAGGACTACCAGGTCTCCCAGATCGTCGATCGCATCTCGCTGAACGAAAACTTCGACGCCAAGATCTGGGGGCTTGAACTCGAGACCGTCTACAAGCCCACGCCCAACTTCCAGATCGACGCCAATTTCGGGTATCTGAAAACCCGCGTTGCAGATGGCGAGGGTTCGATCGACGTGATGAATCGGACGCAGGGCAACGAAGACTGGATCACCCTGCGGCCGTGGATCCAGGTGCCGTCGAACTGTATCGCGCCCAGAGACCTGGCCGAGCAGATCCTCAACAGCCCGTTCGGAACTGAACTCGCGATCTTCTCTCTCAGCGCCCTATGCGCCGGGTCGTCGCGGTTCGGGACCTTCAATCCCGATCTGGCCTCCAGCCTGCCCTTCTGGCAGTTCTACGGCTTCACCTACGATCCGCTCACCGAGGCGCCGAACGGCGGGCGGGGCTTCGAGGCCGACCTGAGCGGCAACGAACTGCCCAACTCGCCCAACTGGACCGCCAACATCGGGGCCCAGTACAGTTGGTTCCTGGGCGATTGGGACCTGACCCTGCGCGGCGACTACTATCGCCAGGGCGAGAGCTTCTTCCGCGTCTACAACACGGAATATGACCGGCTGGAGGGCTGGGACAATCTGAACCTCTCAGTGTCCCTGACCAACGAGGCGCGGGGCCTGAAGCTTCAGGCCTATGTCAAGAACGTCTTCGACGATGCGCCCATCGTCGACGCCTTCACCAACTCGGACGACACCGGGCTGACGACCAACGTCTTCACCTTGGACCCGCGGCTGTTCGCCGTGCGGCTGACCAAGTCGTTCTGAGATCGCCGACAGGCCGGTCGACGACCGGCCGCCCTGCAAGGCCGTCCCCCCGGCGTCGAAAGACGCCGAGCGGACGGCCTCATGTGGCATTATGCTATTGAAAAGTATACGTATTTTTCCTTGACTCCAGGTTGCTAACGGCGCTGTAAGTAGGTTGCCCCTAGCGGGTGAACACACGCTCAACGGGTCCATCCAAGGACCCACTCAAAGGGAGGACTATCATGATCAAGACGCTTTCCATCGCCGCCGCGGCGCTCGCTTCCGTCGCTCTGGCTTCCCCCAGCTTCGCCCAATCCTTCTCGCCCAGCTCGGGCAGCGTATCGGGATCAGGTTCGGTCGTCCTGTCTCAGACGACCGTCGTGACCTGCAATGTCTCCATCACCGCAAGCCCGCTGAGCGCGACCAGCGCGCCCATTCCGACCCGCAGCATCACGCCCGGCAGCGCCCTCTGCTTCGCCGTCGGACCCTACGGATCCTGGAGCGCCGCCGTGGTGCCGGGATCGACCACGTCGATCTCCCTGACCATCGGCGCCAACACCGTGGCCAACGACCCCTGCTACGGCACTGTCGTCGCCGCCTGGAACAATGCGACCAGCACGGCCACCTTCAGCAACAATGTGCTGCCGCCCGTAAACGCCGGCGGTCGCAGCTGCACGATCCGCAGCGGCTCGATCCGCATTCCAGGCCTGCAGATCCTTTAAGCCCGGCGCTCCCCTGGATCCCAAACCTGAAAAACCTCGCCGGGCGTCTCTGACGCCCGGCCCTTTTCGCTTTCCCCCTCGGCGAGGCGAGCTGGATCGTCATGCCGTGATCGAGGTCGCGTATTTCATGGGACTTACGATCCAGGACGGGGGTTGATCGTCCATGCTGGCCCTTCTGGCTCTCATCCCCGTCCAGGAAGCGCCGCCCGCTTCGCCTTCGCCCGCCCAGCTAGAAGAGGTCGAAGTGGTCGGGCGACGCGGTGCGGCCAGGGTCGCGCCAGAGCAGGAGCTTGGGCCCGAAGAAATCGACAACCTCGGCGCCTACGACATAGGCGAGGTGATCGCTCGCCTCAGCGAACGTCTGGGCTTCCAGCAACCGCCCGTTGTGATCGTGAACGGCCGCCCGGTCGTGGACGCCCGAAACTTCACGGGCTTCCCACCCGACGCCCTGGTCCGCGTCGAAGCCCTGCCGCCGCAGGCGGGCGCCCTCTACGGCGGCGATCCTGGGCGGCGGGTCGTCAACATCGTTCTTGAGCCCGAGTTCAGAAGCCGTGACGCTCTGGCGAAGGCGTCCCGGCCGACAGCCGGCGGAACGACGACCCTCTCGCTCGACGCACGCCAATCAGAAATCCAGGGATCCTCGACCTTCCAGATGGGCCTTCAGGGCGCGAGGACCACGCCGCTCTGGGCGGACGAGCGGCCAGGCTATGGTCGAGACCATCCGGGCGGCGGCGGAAACACGCTCCGCCCGCAGGCGCAGACGGGCTCGGTGAATCTATCGGCGACCGGAACCCTGTCAGACTGGTCGACCTCGTTCAGCGCAAATCTGCAGACCCGGCAGGACCGCTTCGTCTCAAGTTCGGTCGCAGCTGCGGACAGGGCGGAGACCCGACAGGAAACAGACGCCCTGACCATGGCCGGGGGCCTGGCGGGGCGCGCCCTGGGATGGTCGGTGAGATGGGGGCTCGATGGTCTGGTCTCGGAAGGCCGGCAAAGGGGCGCGACGGATGTGACGGCCCGCACGGTGTCGGCCGTCGCGAAACTCTCGGCCGACCGGACCCTGATCGACCTGCCGGCGGGGCCCGCCCAGATGACGGTCGATACGCAGTATCTTCGCTCCAGATCCGACATCAGGGCCGCCGGCGTAACCGCAACCCCCTCGTCCCGCGCGCTCGAGCTCCGATCCGGCCTGACGCTGCCGGTCACGTCCTCGCAGTCAGACCGGGGCGGACCCCGGCGGTTGCTCGGCGACCTGGCGCTCAATCTGGGCGGCCGCCTCAGACTGCTCGACGAGGCCGACGCCCAGGGGACGGGGCTGAACGCCGGCGTCGCCTGGTCGCCGTCCGGGAGAGTCCGTCTGGGCGCGCAATTCGCTCAGGCGACCGATGCGCCCACCCGTGAACAGCGGTTCGACCCGATCCGCTATGGGCCGCCGCGCACCTTCTATGACTTCCGCCGCGGCGAGGCCGTCGAGATCCAGCCGATTCTCGGCGGCGCCCCGGATCTTCAGGCCCAGGAGACGCAAACCCTGTCCCTCTCGGGATCGACGGGCCCCTTCGGCGCGTGGGGTCTTCAGGCCAGTGTCGATCTTCAGAACACGCGGGCGACGAATGCGATCGGAGCCCTTCCCGCCCTGACGCCGGCGACCGAGACGGCCTTTCCGGACCGTATCCTGCGCGACGCCTCAGGTCGCCTGACGGGCATCGACCAGCGGCCGATCAATCTCAAGGCGATCTCGTCCCAAACCCTCTCGTCGGGCCTGACCGCCAATATTCCGCTCGGGAGCGGGGCGCCGGAGGCGTCCAGGCGGGGCTCCGTCCAGGTCGCCTTCAACCACACCTGGCGGCTGGAGGATCGCATCACGATAAACGAAGCCCTACCCCGCCTTGATCAACTCGCCGGAGACGGCGGCGGCCTGTCGCGTCATCAGTTGGCGTTGCGGCTCGACGGACGATACGCGCGATGGGGTTTGAACCTTGCGGCGACCTGGCGAAGCGGCGCGCGCCTTCGTCGCGATCTGGGGCAGGACGGCCCTGACGATCTGCTTCTGTCGCCCCTGACCCTGATCGGCTTCACCCTCAGCACCGTCCTGTCGTCGCCCAGGAGCGAGGCCTCTGACACGGGGCCGCGCCGTCGCACCCAGGGCTTGCGGCTTGAACTGGGGGTGGAGAACCTCTTCGACGCGCGGCCGACCGCGACCCTGGGAGATGGTCGCCCGGCGCCGGCCTATGGTCGCGACGATCAGGACCCCCTGGGCCGCGTCATTCGCCTCAGCCTCAGCCGACGCTTCTGAGCCTCGAGCCCAGCCCCGCCGAGGCGCCCCGGCCCCTAGCCTTGCGTCGACTTGCGCGACGCAAGGCTTTCGTAGACGGCGTCGCGCAGAGACTTGAGGCGGATGTTGAGGTCGCTGAGTTCCGGCATGGTCTGGCCTGAGGCGTCCAGCAGGGCCTCGCCCAGACACCCCGCGCGTTCACGCAGGGCTTGGCCCTCGCTGGTCAGGGTGATCACCACCTGGCGCTCGTTCGCGGGGTTGCGCGCCCGCCGGACAAGGCCGGCGACCTCCAGCCGTTTCAGCAAGGGCGTCATGGTGCTGGGCTCCAGCGCCAATTCGTCGGCGATATCGCCGACCGTCCGGCCGTCCTCCCGCCACAGGACGTTCATCACGAGATACTGCGGATAGGTGACGCCCAGATCGTCCAACAGGGGCTTGTACGCCCGCTGGATGGCCATGCCGGTCGAATAGACGGTGAAGCAAAGCTGGTCCTCCATCGGGACCGGACCTTTGGATTTGGACATTCCGACCTACTCGCTCCTGCACAGGACGAGAGTATATCGCGATAATTATTCTCTTAACAAGACCGATGGCCTGCCTCGCCAGGCCCGTCTCATCGTGGGCCGGTCCCGGGATTGGATGCGGCGCGCTTCGAAGTGGACGCGCGAAAGGGGCAGCCGGCGGGAATAATTGGCCCTCTTGAGACGTCTAACGTCAGAGCCGCCCGCCCGAGCCAAAGCCGACCATGCCGAACACCTTACTTGTGCATATCCGCGGCGGCCCTCGCAGTCCTGCGACGGGTGGTGGACCAGCCGCCGCTCTTGGCCAGCTTGGCGTTCATTCCGACCCTCACGGAGGGCTGACGCCATGCCCGGCGCCCCGCCTCAGACCGGGAGGCGACAGAAAGTTATATATCGCGATAAATATTGGCTTGACAGAACTCCGGCGCTTCACGCATCTTCTTTTAGCGCGATAACTGTTATCGCGATACCACCTTCACTCTCACGTCCGCCACCACCGTCCCAACCCAGCTCCAAAGGAAACGACCATGATCAAGTTTCGCAACATCCTCCTCGCCGCCGTCGGCGCCGCCAGCATCGGCGGAGCCGCTCAGGCCCAGTCCGTCCAGACGATTCCGGCGGCTCAGACCGTCCGCAACGTCGTTCTCGTCCACGGCGCCTTCGCCGACGGCTCGGGCTGGAGGGCCGTCTATGACGACCTGACCGCTCGCGGATACCGGGTGACCATCGTCCAGAACCCCCTCACCTCCCTGGCCGACGACGTGGCCGCCACGCGGCGCGCCCTCGCCCGCCAGGACGGCGGAACCATTCTTGTCGGCCACTCGTGGGGCGGCGTGGTGATCACCGAGGCCGGCGTCGACGAAAAGGTGAAGGGCCTGGTCTATGTCTCCGCCCTGACCGCCGATGTCGGCGAGACGGCCGGGGACCAGTATAAGGGCTTCGGCATCCCCTCGACCTTCGTGATCGAGGAACAGGCCGACGGATTCGGCTTCATCAGCGCCGAACGCTTCCAGGAGGGGTTCGCCGCCGACGTCGGCGACGCGGACGCCGCCTTCATGCGCGACTCTCAAGTGTCCATCGCCATGTCGGCCTTCGCCACGCCGGTCACCCAGGCCGCCTGGAGGACGCGCCCGAGCTGGTTCATCGTCGCCACCGAGGACGCCGCCATCGCCCCGGCCATGCTGCGTCAGCAGGCCGAGAAGATCGGCGCCGTCAAGGTCGAGATTCGCGCCAGCCACGTCCCGATGATCTCACAACCGCACGCCGTCGCCGACGTGATCGACCAGGCCGCCCGCAGCGCCGGCGACCGGCCGAACTGACGCCTGCAAACCCACCGAAACCCTCGCCTCAAACCACCCTCTCAAAGGACATAGCCATGACTTACCTGACCCTCTCCGACGACACCCGCCTGTTCTACAAGGACTGGGGCCCCAAGGACGCCCAACCGATCGTCTTCCACCACGGCTGGCCGCTCAGCGCCGACGACTGGGACAACCAGATGCTGTTCTTCCTGGACAAGGGATTTCGCGTCATCGCCCATGACCGCCGCGGCCACGGTCGATCGGATCAGACCGACACGGGCAATGACATGGACACCTACGCCGCGGACGTCGCGGAACTGGCCGAGGCGCTCGACCTGAAGAACGCCATCCATATCGGTCACTCCACCGGCGGGGGCGAGGTCATCCGCTACGTCGCCCGCAGCCGGCCCGGCCGCGTCGCCAAGGCCGTGCTGATCGGCGCCGTGCCGCCGATCATGCTGGCTACGGCGGCCTATCCCGGCGGTCTGCCGATGGCGGTGTTCGACGGGTTCCGCGACGCGTTCAAGCAGAACCGCGCGCAGTTCTTCCTCGATGTGCCGTCGGGTCCCTTCTACGGCTTCAACCGAGAAGGGGCGGAGGTGAGCGAAGGCCTGATCCGCAACTGGTGGCGCCAGGGCATGGCGGGCGGCGCAAAGGCCCAATACGATTGCATCACCGCCTTCTCCGAAACCGACTTCACCGAGGACCTGAAGGCCGTGTCCCTGCCGGTGCTACTGCTGCATGGCGAGGACGATCAGGTCGTGCCGATCGACGCGTCCGCGCGCCAGGCTGTCAAGCTGCTGTCGAACGGAACGCTGAAGACCTATCCCGGCCTGTCCCACGGGCTGTTCGCCACCCATCCGGACGTCGTCAACGCCGACCTGCTGGCGTTCATTCAAGGATAGGCAGGGTCTAGCGGCCGAATGCAGGGAACCGGGCCTCTCGGCATTCGGCTTCCGGGCCGGGGGTCACAGACTCCAGGCCCGGAATGATGTTGAGCGTGTCCTCCACGGCCCCCGGGGTTGACCCGCACACCCGCCAGCTAGCCAGCCTGCCCGAAGTTGGCGTTCACGCCGCGCCGTGTGTCGCCTCGATCATGGGCGCGCGCGGATCTCCCCGGCGATCGGCAAGTTCGACGGAGCTAACGAGACGATATCGGTGGATACCGCCCGAAGCTTCAATCAGCAGTATGTCGGTCAGTTCTCTTTCATCGAACCAATCCGGCACCTGATCACAGGCCGCGAAGGCCTGATCGAAGCACAGCAGAACGGGGCGGGCTTTTCCACCCAGCTGAGCTTCCACGTGGCTTCGACGGTGGATTTTCGAGGGGTCTGGACTTCGGCCAGCAAAAAGCCGCTGAGCGTAGTGCTCAGCGGCTGTTTTGTTTGGGTGCGGGAGTAGGATTTGAACCTACGACCTTCAGGTTATGAGCCTGACGAGCTACCGGGCTGCTCCATCCCGCGGCAAGCGGTAGTCGTGAAGGAAGAACGGTTCGAGAAGCCTGGGCTGAAGTAGCGCGAAGCGCGATAGCCCATGTATTTAGCAATCACTCTGTCCGCCCGGTAGACCCGGCGGCGACCTACTCTCCCGCGCCTTGAGACGAAGTACCATTGGCTCTGGAGGGCTTAACGACCGAGTTCGGAATGGGATCGGGTGGGGAACCTCCGACATAGCCACCGGGTCAACGGGGCGGACAGAGAGATTGCGAAGAAGACATTGTCGTGACGATCATCGGGTCAAGGATGATCATCGAATGAGTTTTGCTGAGAAACGATCAAACCGATCGGATTATTAGTACCAGTAAGCTGCATGGGTCGCCCCACTTCCACACCTGGCCTATCAACGTGGTAGTCTTCCACGATCCTCAGCGAAGCCTTGTTTTGAGGTTAGTTTCCCGCTTAGATGCTTTCAGCGGTTATCTATTCCATACTTAGCTACCCTGCTGCACAGCTGGCGCCATGACAGGTACACCAGAGGTATGTCCATCCCGGTCCTCTCGTACTAGGGACAGATCCTCTCAAGCTTCGAACACCCACGGCAGATAGGGACCAAACTGTCTCACGACGTTCTGAACCCAGCTCACGTACCACTTTAAATGGCGAACAGCCATACCCTTGGGACCTGCTCCAGCCCCAGGATGTGATGAGCCGACATCGAGGTGCCAAACTTTGCCGTCGATATGGACTCTTGGGCAAAATCAGCCTGTTATCCCTAGAGTACCTTTTATCCGTTGAGCGATGGCCCTTCCACTCGGGACCACCGGATCACTATGGCCGACTTGTCTCTGCTCGACTTGTCAGTCTCGCAGTCAGGCGAGCTTATGCCATTGCACTCGACGAGCGATTTCCGACCGCTCTGAGCTCACCATCGCGCGCCTCCGTTACACTTTAGGAGGCGACCGCCCCAGTCAAACTACCCACCACGCCATGTCCCGGGACCGGATAACGGCCCTCGGTTAGACGTCAACGACAGTAAGGGTGGTATTTCAGGACGACTCCACCAGAGCTGGCGCCCCGGTTTCATAGTCTCCCACCTATCCTACACATACGGTCGCTAACGCCAAGGCGAAGCTATAGTAAAGGTTCATAGGGTCTTTCCGTCTGACCGCGGGAACCCCGCATCTTCACGGGGAATTCAATTTCACTGAGCCTATGCTGGAGACAGTGGGGAAGTCGTTACGCCATTCGTGCAGGTCGGAACTTACCCGACAAGGAATTTCGCTACCTTAGGACCGTTATAGTTACGGCCGCCGTTTACCTGGGCTTCAGTTCGTCGCTTTCACAACTCCCTTTAACCTTCAGGCACCGGGCAGGCGTCAGACCCTATACGTCGCATTGCTGCTTCGCAGAGCCCTGTGTTTTTGCTAAACAGTCGCTACCCCCTGGCTTGTGCCACTCAGTCCTGGTTGCCCAGGGTGAGTCACGCTTATTCCGAAGTTACGCGTGCAATTTGCCGAGTTCCTTCAGCATAGTTCTCTCAAACGCCTTGGTATGCTCTACCTGACCACCTGTGTCGGTTTCGGGTACGGTCTCTGCTGGAGTTATTTCCTGGGACAACGCCCCCGCACACACAATCCAATAAGTGGGTACGAGTTAAGCCATCCGTCACTTCCAGCTGGTGCAGGAATATTTACCTGCTTCCCATCGACTACGCTTTTCAGCCTCGCCTTAGGGGCCGACTAACCCTGCGCAGATTAGCTTTACGCAGGAACCCTTGGTCTTTCGGCGAGAGTGTCTCTCACACTCTTATCGTTACTCATGTCAGCATTCTCACTTCCGATACCTCCAGCCAGGCTCACGCCTGACCTTCACCGGCCTACGGAACGCTCCGCTACCGCTTGCAGTAAACTGCAAACCCATATCTTCGGCGCACGGCTTGAGCCCCGTTACATTTTCCGCGCAGGATCGCTTGATCAGTGAGCTGTTACGCTTTCTTTAAAGGATGGCTGCTTCTAAGCCAACCTCCTGATTGTCAAAGCAATCCCACATCGTTTCCCACTTAGCCGTGACTTGGGGGCCTTAGATGATGGTTAGGGTTGTTTCCCTTTTCACGACGGACGTTAGCACCCGCCGTGTGTCTGCCCGATAGTTCTCTTGGGTATTCGGAGTTTGGTTAGTATTGGTACCGCTCGCGCAGCCCGCAACCATCCAGTGCTCTACCCCCCAAGGAATTCGTCGGACGCTCTACCTAAATAGATTTCGCGGAGAACCAGCTATGTCCAGGTTTGATTGGCCTTTCACCCCTATCCACAAGTCATCCCAGAATTTTTCAACATTCACGGGTTCGGTCCTCCAGTTGGTGTTACCCAACCTTCAACCTGCTCATGGATAGATCACCTGGTTTCGGGTCGTCATACGTCGAACTTAGCGCCCTATTCAGACTCGCTTTCGCTGCGCCTACACCTAACGGCTTAAGCTTGCTCGACACATGAAGTCGCTGACCCATTATACAAAAGGTACGCCGTCACCCCGCTTGGGGGCTCCGACTGCTTGTAGGCTTCCGATTTCAGGATCTGTTTCACTCCCCTTGTCGGGGTGCTTTTCACCTTTCCCTCACGGTACTTGTTCACTATCGGTCGTAGAGGAGTACTTAGGCTTGGAGGGTGGTCCCCCCATGTTCAGACAGGATTTCACGTGTCCCGCCCTACTCGAGTCTCTTGCTGTTTGATGACTACGGGGCTTTCACCCACTATGGCCGACCTTTCCAGATCGTTCGTCTTTATTTCACAAGAGCACTGGCCTGGTCCCGGTTCGCTCGCCACTACTACGGGAGTCTCGGTTGATGTCCTTTCCTCCTCCGGGTACTGAGATGTTTCAGTTCCCCGGGTTCGCTTAATGAAGCCTATGTATTCAGCTCATTATACCTTTCAACAATCCGCCAATCGCCGCTCCGGCCGAAACCGAAGCAGAGTTGGAAGACTGTAAAGGTGGGTTTCCCCATTCGGAAATAACCGGATCAAAGGGTGCTAGCGCCTCCCCGGTTCTTATCGCAGCTTGCCACGTCCTTCATCGCCTCTCTACGCCAAGGCATCCGTCAGAAGCCCTTCAACGTTTGATCGTTTCTCAGCAAAACTCATGCTCGGTTTATTCCGCCCGACTGGAAAGTCGCCGGGGGACCGAGCCTGATTTTTGTCAGACAATGTCTTCTTCTCGAACAAGACCTACAAGCTCAGGGGAGCCGGTCACGTTCTTCCTTTACGATTTCAATGCACGCCGGCCTTACGGCCAACGGCAAACTTGAATGCGATCACAAGATCCTGGTGGAGCCAGACGGAGTCGAACCGACGACATCCTGCTTGCAAAGCAGGCGCTCTACCAACTGAGCTATGGCCCCATTTCAACAGGAATGGTGCAAAGCCCAGGAGAGCTGTCATACGATACTGCCTGTGGGCTGGAGGCCAACCCCAGCAACCAGCATGAGCTGGTAGGCCCGGGCAGACTCGAACTGCCGACCTTACGCTTATCAGGCGTACGCTCTAACCACCTGAGCTACGGGCCTATGGCAGCGACAGCCAGGTCAAGAGACCCAGGCTCGCGATCGCGTCACCAATACATCAACCCGTATGGTCGATGCGTCGATGACGAAAGTGGAAAGAGAAACGGAGACGGCGGCATTCCGCATAGTGCTCGGCGCTGTGAAGCGCTCCGCTAAATCGGAGCCTCAATAGACAGCCTCGTGAGAGACGGCCTGGAGAAGCATCCTTAGAAAGGAGGTGATCCAGCCGCAGGTTCCCCTACGGCTACCTTGTTACGACTTCACCCCAGTCGCTGACCCTACCGTGGTCGCCTGCCCCCTTGCGGTCAGCGCAGCGCCTTCGGGTAGAACCAACTCCCATGGTGTGACGGGCGGTGTGTACAAGGCCCGGGAACGTATTCACCGCGGCATGCTGATCCGCGATTACTAGCGATTCCAACTTCATGCCCTCGAGTTGCAGAGGACAATCCGAACTGAGACGACTTTTAAGGATTAACCCTCTGTAGTCGCCATTGTAGCACGTGTGTAGCCCACCCTGTAAGGGCCATGAGGACTTGACGTCATCCCCACCTTCCTCCGGCTTAGCACCGGCAGTCCCATTAGAGTTCCCAACTAAATGATGGCAACTAATGGCGAGGGTTGCGCTCGTTGCGGGACTTAACCCAACATCTCACGACACGAGCTGACGACAGCCATGCAGCACCTGTGTCCTAGTCCCCGAAGGGAAAGCCAGATCTCTCTGGCGGTCCAGGCATGTCAAAAGGTGGTAAGGTTCTGCGCGTTGCTTCGAATTAAACCACATGCTCCACCGCTTGTGCGGGCCCCCGTCAATTCCTTTGAGTTTTAATCTTGCGACCGTACTCCCCAGGCGGATTGCTTAATGCGTTAGCTGCGTCACCGAAATGCATGCATCCCGACAACTAGCAATCATCGTTTACGGCGTGGACTACCAGGGTATCTAATCCTGTTTGCTCCCCACGCTTTCGAGCCTCAGCGTCAGTAATGAGCCAGTATGTCGCCTTCGCCACTGGTGTTCTTCCGAATATCTACGAATTTCACCTCTACACTCGGAGTTCCACATACCTCTCTCACACTCAAGACACCCAGTATCAAAGGCAATTCCGAGGTTGAGCCCCGGGATTTCACCCCTGACTTAAATGTCCGCCTACGCTCCCTTTACGCCCAGTAATTCCGAGCAACGCTAGCCCCCTTCGTATTACCGCGGCTGCTGGCACGAAGTTAGCCGGGGCTTCTTCTGTAGGTACCGTCATTATCGTCCCTACTGAAAGAATTTTACAATCCTAAGACCTTCATCATTCACGCGGCATGGCTGCGTCAGGCTTTCGCCCATTGCGCAAGATTCCCCACTGCTGCCTCCCGTAGGAGTTTGGGCCGTGTCTCAGTCCCAATGTGGCTGATCATCCTCTCAGACCAGCTACTGATCGTCGCCTTGGTGAGCCTTTACCTCACCAACTAGCTAATCAGACGCGGGCCGCTCTAAAGGCGATAAATCTTTCCCCCGAAGGGCACATTCGGTATTAGCACAAGTTTCCCTGAGTTATTCCGAACCTAAAGGCACGTTCCCACGTGTTACTCACCCGTCCGCCACTAACTCCGAAGAGTTCGTTCGACTTGCATGTGTTAGGCCTGCCGCCAGCGTTCGCTCTGAGCCAGGATCAAACTCTCAGGTTGAGTTGACTTCTGACCTAAGCTTGAAGACCACCGAAGTGATCTTGGCATTAGTTCTACGTATTTTATTGACGAGTTCCCACGTCATCGATCCGAAGACCGACGCATGGTATCTTTTCAAAAAGACCGCAGATAGTCAGTGTCGTATAATGACCCGAAGGTCATCGCTAGAACACCGCCGCCTGCGTTTCTCTTTCCATATCAACAATGTCAAAGACCCAGAACCGCCTCAGCGGCCCGACTTGTTTAGCGCCTCGTCGTCGGCGGAGGCGGCGATTTAGAGAACCGCGAACCTCGTGTCAACCGCTCTTTTCAGAGATTTTGCAGAACTAAGACCGAAGCCTCAAAACCACAAAAAACCACCGGAGGAAAACGCAGAGGCTTTCCTCTTAACCGTTCGGCGATTCGATTGGAGCGCGGAACCTATTGAAACCAACCCAGGAAAGCAAGAAGTTTCTCAACTCTTTCTTCCCCTCAAAACCTCCGAAACCAAAGCTCCGAAGCCCTCAGGGCCGGCCCGTTTCCGAGCGAGGCGGTCCTATACGGGCCGCTCTTTTCCGCCGCAACCGGATTCTGACCAAACCATGAAAATTCTCGCGGAGTCGGACTCTTCGAACCCGTGCCGGCGCCCGCTTCAGCCCGTCGCTATATAGGTTCTGAGGCTTTCGGCCTCGCGGGCGTGATCGGCGATCTGACATTTGACGACGTCGCCGATGGAGATGACGCCGACCAGCCGGCCCTCGCTCAGAACCGGCAGATGGCGAATCCGCCGGTCGGTCATCCGCCCCATCACGGCGGACAGGGTTTCTCCCGGTTCGGCGAAGATCACCCGGGCGGACATGTAATCGGAGACGGGACGGCCCAGGGCGTTGGGTCCGTCGACCGCCAGGGCCTTCACCACATCCCTTTCGGAAAAGACGCCGGCGACGGATTCGCCGTCACGGACGACCAGGGCGCCGACGCGTTTGCGCTCCAGCTCTCCGCACGCCTGCGCCACCGTCAGGTCGGACGCGATGGAGAAGACGGCGTTTCCCTTGGTCTTGAGGATCTCGGCGACGAACATCGCGGCTCCTTCTCTATGGTTAGGAGACGACCGCCGGGCCGGGATGGCGACAGGGCCGCTCGATAACCATGATCGCGCAGCCGCGCCCCGGAATCAAACGTCCGATTCGGGCCGGGCCGACGTCCCCATGGGCAAAGGCCCCTTGCCGAAGGCGCGGCCCAAGGGGCCGATGACCAGCAATCCGGCGATGAAGCCGAAGGCGTGGGCTTCCCAGGCGATGCGGGCGCCCTCCGCTCCCGGAGCATAGCCGATCAGCCCGGTGACGGCGTTGACCGCCATCCAGGCGATGGACGCCCCGATCACGCGCCGATCGAACAGGTTCAGCACCCTGCCCCGTCCGCCCATCAGGCGGGTCGCTGCTCCAATCAGGCCGAACACGGCCCCCGACGCTCCCACCATGGCCTCGGTCGAGCCCCAGTGGACCAGGCCGTAGCCCAGGGCCGCAACCACGCCGCACCCGATATAGAAGAGCAGGAAGACGGTCGGCCCGATCCGGTCGCCGAACAGCCGGGCCACGGGGGCGCCGAAGGCCAGGGCGCCGATCGCATTCATTAGGGCGTGGGTCCAACTGCCATGCAGCAGCATGGCGGTGAACAAGCCGCCCCACCGCCCGTTCTGCAGATCGATGGGTGCGAAGGCCATGGCTGCGCCCATGTCCGGCAACTGGCGCTGGAAGAAAAACAGCACGGGCATCGACAGGGCGATCAGCACCACCGCGACCGGGGCGTTGAACAGTCTTTCGGACTTTGGCCCTTCTGAATTCGGGGGCGCTGCGAATCGGCCATCGGGGTCGGACATGCCTCACCAATGCGCAACGATTTCTGCGATCTCAAGCGCTTCTTAATAACCTTAACGCAGTTTGGGGTGCGGATCGTGGTTTCGGTCCGTCGTCCGTTTGCGCGCCAGGAGTATTATCCATGCCGGTCAAGAGGCTGATCGCCACCCTGCCGACCGTGCTTGCGACCCTGTTCGTCGCCGCCGCCCCGTCTATCGCCATGGCCCAGACGACGGGCTCCGGCGGCGCCGCCCGCTTCCAGCAGGGCTATGGCTCCGCGCGCAACCTGACCAACACCGCCGCCACCGGTTTGACCCGCGACGCCAACGGCAATCGCCTGATCGTCAACGGCCTCATCCAGTCCGGCGCCTCTTCCTATTCCAGCCAGTCCGGCGGCGTGGCCTCGGCCTATGCCGGGGCGGGCTCGTCTTCCGGCAACGGCACGACCATCGGCGGCTCCACCGCCATCGGCAATCAGTTGAACGTCGTGGTCCAGGGCAGCCACAACACCGTCATCGTCAATTCGAAACAGACCAACAACGGCGACATCAACGCCGGCACGGCCCTGAACGGAAACATCACCCTGCCATGAGCCGCCCTCCTCTCCTTCGCACCGGCGCCGTCGTGACCGCTGCGGCCCTGCTGCTCGCCGGCTGCGTCAGCCCGGTGGCCGGGCCGTCGGGTCAATATGCGACGCCGATCGGCAATGCGCCGGTCACGGCCAACCCCACCCCCTATTCGGCGGCGCTCTATTGCCTGGCCGACTACGCCCGCCGCTACAACCTGCCCTCGCCGCGCATGGCCGTGGGCCGGATCAGCGACTACACCGGCACCGTCTCCTCGGACGGCGGACGCCAGATCACCGGCGGCGCCTCGCTGATGGCGAACTCGGCCCTGGCCAAGGCCGGCGCCCGGATCGTCGAACGCTACGACACCTCGGTGTCCGAGCTGGAGCTGCGCTACGCCAACAACAAGCTGATCGGCGACAACACCCCCGGCGCCCAGGGACCGGAAGACACCCAGTACCGCCGCATCCTGGCCGGCCAGGTGCCCGGCTCGGACTTCTACATCGTCGGCGGCGTCACCGAGGTGAACTACAACATCCGCTCGGGCGGCTTCGACGCCGCTGGAGGCCAGGTGGACAGCGACCGTCCCGGCTCGGGCATCGCCACCTACCGCACCTATGTGATGAACATCGCCATGGATCTGCGGCTGGTTCAGACCACCACCCTCGAGGTCGTGGACGTCGTCTCGTACCAGAAGCAGATCATCGGCCGCGAGATCTCGGCCGGGGTGTTCGACTTCCTGAACGGCAATGTCTTCGACATCTCGGCCGGGTCCGGCGGGATGGAGCCGACGCAGCTGGCCGTGCGCGCCCTGGTCGAACGGGCCACGGTCGAGTTCATGGCCAATCTCTATGGGGCGCCCGGCCCCGAAATCTGCCTCAACGCCGCCAACGACCCGCTTGGCGATTCCGCTGTCGGTCCGACCGGCGGCTATTATCCGGCCTACCCCACCACGGAGACGAACAATGGCCAGACCCGCGCCGATCCGTCTCGCTGGCATGATCGCCGCGACGGCGACGTTCGCCCTAGCCGCTACTGAGACGACGGCGCAGGAGACGCCGCTCTGCGATCCGCAGACCGACCCGACCTGCACTACCCAGACCCAGTCCGGCGACGTGACCGGGTCGGTGAACCTGAACGTCACGGTCGATCAGCTCGAGGTGACCAATTCGGCCACGGGCAATTCGCTCGCGGGCGGGATCGAGGATTCGTCCGGGTCCCTGACGGCGCGCCAGACCATGACCGGCGCGACACGCGCTGACACGACCCTCGTCCTGAACGGCGAGTCGGACGGGGTGATCGGATCGACGACCCTGGCGCGCGGCGATTATCTGGGCGTCTCCACTGACGGCGCGACCTTCGCCCTTGATGCGGCCCAGGTCGCGACCGGCGATGACGTCACCGCCCGCACCGTCGTCCAGTCGCCGACCGGCCATATGCTGGCCGGCGGTTTCGCCGGCACGGCGGCCGTCGCCAACAGCGTCGCCCTGGGCGGTCCGTCCTCCTCCATCACCGGCGCAGTCGATCAGTCGGCCCAGACCACCGTCCTGGCCGAGACGGTCGCCGACGTGCAGTACATCCCCGCCCCCGCCGACTTCTCGTCCCAGGCCGTGGCCAACGCCGTCCAGGCCTCGACCACCGGCGCCTCTCACCAGGATCTGACGGTGCGCCAGACCAACGCCGCCTCGACGATTGAGGCGCGCACCGACGTCTATGTCGACAACGCCTGGAACCTGGCCGCCCGCGCCAAGGCCGGGGCCAACCAGACCGTCCTGTCCAACGCCGGCGGCTCCCTGGTCGCCGCGACCGACCAGACCAACCAGGGCCGGGTCCGCGCCGTCTCCCGGGCCCGGACCAATCTGCAGGGCCAGACCACCGTCTCGGCCCGCGCCGTCGCCAATGAAGTGATCGCCGGCAACACCGACATCTATCTGGCGCTGGACAACACCCAGCTGAACACCGGCGGGGTCGAGGCGACGGCGACCTATACGGGCGTCAGCGGCTATGACGCCTATGTCGGCGCCGAGGCCGTCGGCAACAGCGTCACCGGTTCCGCCTGTTCCCAGTGCGGCGGCGAGGTCAACATCACCAACAATCAGACCAACAACGCCGCCGTCACCGCCACGACCAACGCCACCATCGGCTCCGGCCGCGCCGCCGTGATCGGGACCACCGCCGTCGGCAACAGCGCGACCTTCTATGTGAGCCGTCCGGGCGGGTGAGGCGGATATTCGACCCCGAAAGGCGGTCGAAACTTCTATGTTGAAACGCATCCTCCCAACATCCCGCGTCAGCGACCGCCTCGATATAGGGGCAAGGTCTCGTTCTGTGCCCAAGGCAGCTACACGAACGCAAGCGTGCACTTGAAAAACCGCATTTCAAGCGGCCGGAGCCGCCGAAGGCAGAGGCGTCACCGAGGGTGCCGGCAGCGGAGTCGCCGCAGATCGGGTCACAGAGATGTCGTAGCTGGGAAACTGGAGTTCTTCAGTCGCCGTGTTACCGCCCTTCAGATGGGTGGTTCCACCAAGAGTGCAGCTGACAGACGAGGTAGAGGCATCGATTAGATCCCCCGGCAAAGGCACCTTCAGTGAGATCCGATCGTTCGATTTGGGCACTTCGACATCCGTGGTTTGAAGCAGTATCGCCCGCTCAGGTCGCCCCTGGCATGAGACGGTGACACGCGTCGCGCCGTCCAGAGTGATCGACCGGCCGTGTTTGGATCGGACAGAGTAGGAAATCATATAGTTTAGCGGCGTCGAGGCCGCCGTGAACGCTACGAAACGGGGGCCATCGCCACTCCCTATGACCAGGTCGGCCCGATAGTCTGGGATATCGTAACGTCGCGATTCCAACAGGGGCGGCCCCGATGTGTCCTCGGCGGCGCGGACGGCGATAACGGCGCCGACGACGGAACGCGATGTGCTCTTTGGCGTGACACTAACCGTAAACCTACATGACCCCGGCGTGCCCGGCGCGGGCGCCACCCGCAGATCGCTGGCCTCGCCCAAGTTGCTCGGCTCTCCCGCGTGCTGTTGTGGCGCCGCAAGCCCCCATTCAGCGGTACGGCAGTAGTTGGAGGGAAGGTCAGCCAAGTCAGCTGAAAACTCCACGCGGGAGTTGCTTTGCACCGACAGGTTTTGCCCTTGGGTTGCAGAAAAATCGGCAGCCGAACGCATGTGCCTTTCGATTTGAGCCTTGTCCGGCAAGTCGATAAAATCACTCTCCCCAACCCAATAGGCTACAGCATAGCTGCGCTCCGAGCTCGTAGTGCTGGTCTGCGTGTTGCCGGAAACAGTCGCCCGCGCAGAGAAGAATGGCACATTCAATCCGGCCGCGCCTTCAGCCGTCAAAAGAGCGGTCTGGGTGAGTCCGATCACTCGGTAAACGGCAAGACCCTCCACCTGATTTCGTATCTGTAAATGGGCACCGGGAGCAGGCTTCGTCCGCCGGTACCACTGCCAGATGGCCGAGGCGATCCGGAAACTGGAAACGCCTGTTGGCGCATCGACCGTCGTCGTGTTGAGGCCAAGCACGGCTGCGATAGGCGAGACCATAACGCCTGCATAGGCGAACGCGGTCTCTGTATCTGCACGGGTGGTAGTGGCTGTAAAAGCCGCCCGCAGATCCGCCGCCGACAGACCCGCCGAAAGCTGCGCATTGCTGCCGAGCATGGTGACACAATTATGCTGCCTTTGCGCATTGCTGGCGTGCTCGTAGAGGATCGGCCTGTCCGTGGATGGCCAAGCAACGCCTAGCCTCTGCGCGAGAGGTCTGCGGGTGGCGGCCTCGCCTTCACCAATGACCTCAAAAACCTGCGCAAAGACGGCGTTCAACGACTGGGCTGACTGCACCTCGACCGGCGCATCCCAGTGATCCTTGAGCACCGACCATCCCTGTACGTCAGAGGGCACATATGAAGCAGGCGTTGCAGAGCGGCGCCCCGTTAGGAAGCCAAAACGACGCGCGGCCTGTGCAGGCAAACAAGTCTTTCCTACTTCCTTGAACTCCCCGTTTACGAAGGAGCTAAGGGTGTTCTGGAGGCCCGCTGTGGCCGGGACCGAAGCAGGCGCCGTCGGGACGGACGCCACGACCGGAATCGACGAGATCGCCGCGACGGCCATCAATGTGGAAGCGTACATGTCAAATGTCTCCATACGGCTGCGGACGAACTAGGTTGGGTCAAAAATCTACGCCGGATTGCAAGCCGGTGAGTGTGAACGCCTGTGCAAGCATCCTCCCGGCACGCCGCCAGCAAAGACCACGAGAGATACTGTACGGAACGCTATGGCTGTCTTCTCATGTCTCCGCCTGTCAGAAGGAACTCCAAAAACCATTGTTATGCAAGAGTCGTTCGCGTTGGCCGCGATACGATCTGGAAAGAGACGCGATGGTGACTCGCGCCCTTCTCCTGAGGCGCCTGCCAAACGGTCGCCTTGCCCTCGCCCCCGCCCTCCCCTACTCCAGACATCAGCCGTTCCATCGGGGGTTGCGGCGTTTCGGAGTAAACTCATGCGTTCTGCGCGTCGCCTTCTGCTTGTCGCGGCCTCTGGCCTGGCTCTTTCGACGGGGGCCTTCGCCGTCCCCGTCCTGGCCTTCGCGCCCGCCGCCCAAACCCAGACCCAGGTCCCACCCTCCGATCCCTGGGCGCAGGCGACCAGCGACGTTCCGGCCGACCCCGCCGTCCGCTACGGCCTGATGCCCAACGGCATGCGCTACGCCCTGATGCACAACGCCACCCCGCCGGGTCAGGCCTCGTTCCGGCTGCGGATCGACGCGGGCTCGCTGATGGAGCGGGACGACCAGCAGGGGCTGGCGCACTTCATGGAGCACATGGCCTTCAACGGGACCAAGGACATCCCCGAGAACGAGATGCTGCGCATTCTCGAACGCCTGGGCCTGGCCTTCGGCGCCGACACCAACGCCTTCACCAGCTTCGAGCAGACGGCCTATATGCTGGAACTGCCCAACACCCAGGACGAGACGGTCGATACGTCCCTGCATGTGATGCGGGAAATGATGGGCGACGCCCTGATGGCGTCGGACGCCATCGACGCCGAGCGGGGCGTCATCGTCGGGGAGGAGCGGACCCGCAACTCGCCGCAGATGCGGGTGCTGAAGACCCAGCTGGCCCTGCTGGCGCCGGGCCAGCGCCTGTCGAAACGCCTGCCGATCGGCGACCTGGAGGTGATCCGCACCGCGCCGCGCGAACGGTTCGTCGACTTCTATGACGCCTACTACCGGCCCTCGCGCGCGACCTTCATCGCTGTCGGCGACTTCGACTTGGACGCGATGGAGGCCAAGATCCGCACGACCTTCGCGGACTGGACGCCCAAGGCCGCCGACGGGCCCGAGCCCGACCTGGGAACCGTCGCCGCGCGCCAGCCGGAGACCAGCATCATCGTCGAGCCGGGCGTCCAGTCGTCGATCCAGATCAACTGGATCAAGGCGCCGGACCTCGACCCCGACAGCCTGGCCGAACGCACCGAGGCCGTTCGCCGCAGCCTGGGCCTGGCGGTGCTGAACCGTCGCCTGGGCGAGATGGCGCGGGCCGACAATCCGCCCTTCCTGGGCGCCGGCGGCGGTTATCAGTCGCTGTTCGACAGCCTGGACGCCGGAATCCTGTCGGTCGCCTTCACGCCGGGCGAATGGAAACGCGCGCTGGAGACCACCGAGCAGGAGGCCCGCCGTCTGACCCAGTACGGCGTCACCGCCCCCGAGCTGCAGCGCGAGATCACCGAATATCGCACCAGCCTGCAGAATGCGGTGGCCACGGAGGCGACCCGCTCCACCCCCGCCCTGGCCGGCGCCCTGCTGAACGCGGTCAATGGCGACACGGTCTTCACCTCGCCCCAGGAAAGCCTGGACCAGTTCGAGAAGATCGTCGCCGATCTGACGCCGGAACAGGTCAACGCCGCCGTGCGTCCGGTGTTCGAAGGCCAGGGGCCTCTGGTCCTGTTCACCAGCCCGGTCCCGGTCGAGGGCGGCGAGGCCGCCGTCACCGCCGCGCTGGAGGCCTCGCGTCAGGTTCCCGTCGCCGCGCCCGGCGATCAGTCGGCGTTGGAATGGCCCTACACGAACTTCGGCGCGCCGGCCGTTCCCGCCGCGCGCACCGAGGTGGCCGATCTGGGCGCCACCCTGGTCCGCTTCCCCAACGGGACCCTGCTGAACATCAAGAAGACCGACTTCCGCGATGACCAGATCCTGATCCGCGCCAATACGGGCATCGGCGGCATGGGTCTTCCCGCCGACCGCTTCTCGCCCCTGTTCGCCGCCAACACCGTGCTGAACGCCGGCGGCCTGGGCAAGCTGACGGTGGATGAGGCCGACCGCGTCCTGGCCGGCCACGTCGTCAACACCAGCGTCAGCCAGGGTACGGACAGCTACAGCTTCGGCGGCTCCACCCGCCCGGAGGACCTGCAACTGGAACTTCAGGTTCTGGCCGCCTTCCTGACGGATCCGGGTCTGCGCGCCGCGCCGCTGCAACGCGCCAAATCCTCCTATCCGCAGGCGCTGGAACAACAGGCCGCCACGCCCGGCGGCGCCTTCGGTCTGAAGGCCGGGGAACTGCTGGCCGGGGGCGACAAGCGCGCGGCCACCCCGACCAACGAACAGTTCCAGTCGGTCGAGATCGAACCCCTGCGCGAACAGATCAAGGCGGCCCTCGCCTCCGGCCCGATCGAGATCACGGTCGTCGGCGATGTGGACGTGGACGCGGTCATCGCCGCCGTGGGTTCGACCTTCGGCGCCCTGCCCGCGCGCGGTCCCGCCCCGACCCCGCCGCCTGGATCGGCCGAGCGTCGCTTCCCCGCCCCGACCGCGACCCCGATCCGTCTGACCCACACGGGCCAGGCTGAACAGGCTCTGGGCTTCGTCGCCTGGCCCACCACCGACCAGATCGAAGACCGCACCACGGCCCGGCGACTGGCGATCCTGTCGGCCGTGCTGCAACTGCGCCTGAACGAGGAGATCCGCGAGAAACAGGGCATCGCCTATTCGCCCAGCGCCAGCGCCACCAGCTCCGACGCCTTCCCCGGCTACGGCTATATCGCCGTCGGCGCCGAAACGCCCCCCGAGTCCCTGACGAAACTGTTCGACGCGGTGGACGTGATCGCCGCCGACCTGCGCGACAATCCGGTCAGCGAGGATGAACTGAACCGCGCCCGCCGTCCGGCGGTGGAGCGGCTGCGGCGCAGCATGGCCGACAACGGCTACTGGCTGACCCAGTTGTCCGAAGCCCAGTCCGACCCGGCCTCGCTGGACCAGACCCGCAACAATATCGCGGTGCTGGAGGCCGTCACCGCAGCCGACCTGCAAAGCCTGGCCCGGCAGTATCTGAAGCCCGACGCCGCCTGGCGCGCCGAGGTCGTCTCGGACAAGCTGGCCCAGTAAGAAAAACGGCCCCGGTTCGCAGGAACCGGGGCCGAGCCTTTTTGGGGCCAGTCTTCAGGATCGTCGACGGAGAGCCGACGATCTTGTCTTGCGTCACACGGCCTGAGCCGCGCCTGAACGGGTCGCGTCAGGTCCGGTTCAGAACACCCGGCCGCCGACGCCGCCGTCCAGGGTGATGGCGCCGGTGATGACGGTCGCGCTCTGGACCTGTTCCTCGCGGTATTCGGTGTATTCTTCCTCGCGGTACATGGTCAGGATCTTCACCCCGGCCCCGTAGCGACGCAGCAGCGAGCGTTCGTTGCAGTCCCGCTCGGGCTTTTCGGGGCGGCATTCCAGCTTGCCTTCGCCGCCGAACCACAGGGCCTCGTGCTTCCTGCAGGTCAGGGTCGTGCCGTGGTCGAATTTGATGTCGCCCTCATAGTCGGCGATCGTCGCCTGCAGCCAGGTGCCGGCCAGGCAACGATAGATCTCGCCGTCATAGCCGTCGGCGATCTCGCGATCCGGCTTTACCTGAGAGGCGGGGTGCGGCACCTGGCGGTCGTCGATGCAGACCGCCTGGATCACCACCCGCTTCATCGACCGACGCCAGGCGGTGAAGGGCGTCCGCACCGTCTGGGCCAGGCCTTCGACGGCCAGGCCCTGGATGGTCGTCGGATAGGGCTGGTCCACGGTCACATAGGCCGCGCCGCCGCCCCCGCCGTAACCGCCGGAGAAGCCGCCGGCCCGCGCATTCACAAAGGCCCGCGACCCGGCGTTCGCATTGGCGCTGGCCCCCGCATTGACGTTGACGTTCACATTGACGTTGGTGTTCGAGTTCCAGCCGCCGTTCCCGCCCCCGCACGATCCACCCCCGCAGGAAGGCGGCGGAGGCGGAGGCTCGCAGCACGGCGGCGGCGGCGGTTCGCACGCCGGCTGGCCACAGCTCTGGGCCGTCGCCGCGCCCGCGACGCCCAACATGGCCCCGCCGGCCGCCAGACCCAGCATCCAATTCCTGATCCGCTGCCGCATCGGCGGGACTCCCGAACGAATTCTCACGTCGCCTGGACAGACTTCCGGACGATCCAACCTTAACCAAGACGACAAAAGCCTTTCGTTTCCGTTGAGATGGGAAAGTCTTCGGGGATGGCGCAATGCCGCATCCGTCTGCTAGACCGCCCGCATCATGACCGTCCGCGTCTCCATTCGCCTGATTTCGATTAGCCGCCCGGCGTAGCGCTTCCGGGCCCTGTGGCCCCGTGCACGCCGGGAAGACCGCCCTCTGTTCGGGCGAACGAAGCCGCCCTCGAGCAGCGCGAAGCGCGACAGGGCGAACGAAGACAGCGACATCACTTTCACGACGCCGAGACGACCCATGGCCGACGCCACAGACACCACCGACACCCCCTCCGGCCGCGACTATCGCGACACCGTCTTCCTGCCCGAGACGCCCTTCCCCATGCGCGGCGGCCTGCCGCAGAAGGAGCCGCTGATCCTGGAGCAGTGGGGCGACCTGTACGGGACCCTGCGCGCCGAGCGCCAGGCGCAGAAGGCCCCGCTCTACGTGCTGCACGACGGCCCGCCCTACGCCAACGGCGACATCCACATCGGCCATGCGCTGAACAAGACGCTGAAGGACTTCGTGGTCCGCAGCCGGTTCCTGCTGGGCTATGACGTCGACTATGTCCCCGGCTGGGACTGCCACGGCCTGCCGATCGAGTGGAAGATCGAGGAACAGTTCCGCGCCAAGGGCCGCCGCAAGGACGAGGTCTCCAAGGACGAGTTCCGCGCTGCCTGCCGCGAATACGCCGGCAAATACATCGACCTGCAACGCGACCAGTTCAAACGCCTGGGCATCACCGGCGACTTCGCCAACCGCTACGCCACCATGGACTTCACGTCCGAGGCGGCCATCATCGCCGAGTTCCACAAGTTCAAGAACTCGGGCCAGCTGTATCGCGGCTCCAAGCCCGTCATGTGGTCGCCGGTCGAGCGCACCGCCCTGGCCGACGCCGAGATCGAGTACCACGATCATGTGTCGCCGACGATCTGGGTCAAGTTCCCGGTCACGGGCGTGTCCGACGACCACCCCGACGACCTGCTGGCCTTCCGCACCAGCACCCCGTCCATCGTCATCTGGACGACCACGCCCTGGACCATCCCGGCCAACCGCGCCATCAGCTACGGCCCCGAGATCGCCTATGGCCTGTATGAGGTCACGGCCATGGAAGAGGGTCTGGAGTTCGCGCCCTGGGCCAAGCCGGGCGACCGGCTGATCGTCGCCGATAAGCTGGCCGAGGAGGTGTTCAAGGCCGCCAAGATCGCCGCCTGGACCCGCATCTACGACATCAATCCGTCGGGCCTGGAATGCGCCCACCCGCTAGCCGCGCTGGACAGCGGCTATGGCTTCTCGGTGCCGCTTCTGGCCGGCGACCATGTCACCGACGACGCGGGTACGGGCTTCGTCCACACCGCGCCGGGCCACGGCGCCGACGACTTCGAGGTGTGGAAGGCCCATGGTCATCATGAGGTGCCGGACACGGTCGATCCCGACGGCGCCTACTACCCCACCGTCCCCCTGTTCGCGGGGCTGAAGGTGCTGGAGACCGAGGGCAAGAAGACCGGCAAGTTCGGTCCCGCCAACGGCGCGGTGATGGACAAGCTGATCGAGGCCGGCAATCTGCTCGCGCGCGGCCGGCTGGAACACTCGTACCCGCACTCCTGGCGGTCCAAGGCGCCAGTCATCTTCCGCAACACGCCCCAATGGTTCATCCGCATGGACGAGCCCCTGAAGTCGGGCGACACCCTGCGCGAGATGGCCCTGACCGCCATTGACGACACGGCCTTCCACCCGGCGGCGGGCAAGAACCGCATCCGCTCGATGGTCGAGGGTCGTCCCGACTGGCTGGTCAGCCGCCAGCGCGCCTGGGGCACGCCCCTGGCCATGTTCATCGACAAACAGACCGGCCAGCCCCTGCACGATCCCGAGGTCGACGCCCGGATCGTCAAGGCCGTGGCCGAACACGGCGCCGACATCTGGTTCACCGCGCCCGACAGCGACTTCCTGGGCGCCCACGACCCGGCCCGGTACGAGAAGGTCGAGGACATCCTGGACGTCTGGTTCGACGCGGGTTCGACCCACGCCTTCGTTCTTGACCCGCGCCTGCCCGAGCATGGCTATACGGGCGACCGCCCGGCCCACTGGCCCGCCGACCTCTATCTGGAAGGCTCGGACCAGCACCGCGGCTGGTTCCAGTCGTCGCTGCTGGAAGGTTGCGGCACCCGTGGCCGCGCCCCGTTCAAGGCGGTCCTGACCCATGGCTTCACCCTCGACGAGAAGGGCGAGAAACAGTCCAAGTCCAAGGGCAATACGACCGATCCGCTGACGGTCATCAAGGAAAGCGGCGCCGACATCCTGCGTCTTTGGGTGGCCCTGGTCGACTATTCGGAAGACCAGCGGATCGGCAAACAGATCCTGCAGACCACGGTGGACGCCTATCGCAAGCTGCGGAACACGGTCCGCTATCTGCTGGGCGCCCTGGCCGACTTCGACGAGGCTGAACGTCTGCCGCTGGAGCAGATGCCGCCGCTGGAGAAGTTCATCCTGCACCGGCTGTGGGAGTTGGACGCCCATGTGCGCCAGGCCTACGTCGAATACCGCTTCCAGGACGTCGTCCGCCCGGTGCTGGAGTTCTGCTCCAACGACCTGTCGGCCCTGTATTTCGACATCCGCAAGGACAGCCTCTACTGCGACCGCCCCGACGCCCTGCGCCGTCGCGCCGCCCGCACGGTGATGGACGCGGTCTTCATGCGCCTGACCGCCTGGCTGTCGCCGCTGACGCCCTTCACGATGGAAGAGGCCTGGACGACGCGCTTCCCGGATGCGGGCACGAACTGCGCCCGGGTGATCCCGGAGACGCCGGCGGAATGGAACAACCCGGCCGAGGCCGAGCGTTGGGCCGCGATCAACACCGTCCTCGAAGTGGTCAATGAATCGTTGGAAGCCGCGCGTCGAGATAAGCTGATCGGCGGGGCGCTGGACGCCTGGCCGACCGTCACGGCGCCGGCGGGAACCTTCGCCCCCTTCGACGGTCTGGACGCGGCCGAGATCTTCCGCACCTCGGGCGCCGAACTGGTCGAAGGCGACGCGCTCGCCGTGGCTGTGGCCCTGGCCGACTATCCCAAATGCGCCCGCTCGTGGCGCCGCGTCCCCGACGTCGGCTCGGACCCCGCCTACCCCGACCTCTCGGCCCGCGACGCCGATGCGGTCCGATACTGGGACCAGACGCACGCCTGACCGCGCGTTCACCTCCCCGTCGGCGAAGGCCGACGGGGAGGACAGGCGATCGCGTCAGCGAGCGCCAGGAGGGGGCGACTCGGCGCCTGAAGCCGCTGTGGTCATCACCATCGTCAGAGTCGCCCCCTCCTGGTCGCTACGCGACCTGTCCTCCCCGCGCGCCTGCGCGCGCAGGGAGGTGACGCGGGGCTGATGCTCAGCCCCTCCCCGGTTTGCGGGGGAAGTGTCACGCGTGGCGGCGGGCCTCCCAACCCTCCTAATGACGCTGCCCCAATCCCCGCGTTTCCAACGTCTTGCCCATCGCCGGCCCCCATCGACCTGGCGCCCGTCAAAACCCTGCTAGGATGGTCGCCGTTGAAACCGCCGGAGGTCGAAGGGATGAGGCGTCGCCGAATTGCACTGTTTCGCCTGTTGCACCGGTTTCCCCCTGCGCCGTTCAATTTCAGCGCGGCCATTTCAGACTATTCAGACTATTCAGACCCTGTTTTTCGCGTCTGAATCGGACCCGCCTTGACCCCAGCCTCGGACATCGCCGCCAAAACCCCCGCCTGGGTCTGCGCGCCCGGCGTGCTGAAGGTCCCCTTCCTCGAGGTTTTCCTGGCGGACTACGCCCTGCACCGCCTGCCGGGTGATCAGGTTCAGGCCGTGCTGGGCTGGGGGATGAAGCCGACGGCCGCCGCCGGGCGACGCTGGGCCGCAGCCAACGACCGCCCCTATGTGGCGCTGGAGGACGGCTTCCTGCGCTCCGTCGGCATCGGCGAGGCGGGGGCGGCCAGTCTCAGCCTGATCGTCGATGACCTGGGCGTCTATTATGACGCCACCCGGCCCAGCCGGCTGGAAGAGCTTATCCAGACCGCCGACGCCTGGTGCGACGCCGCCACCATCGCCCGCGCCCGCGCCCTGATCGACCGGATCGCCGCCTCGGGCGTGTCCAAGACCAATATGGGCGGGCCGCTGGACCCCGGTCTGCTGCGGCCCGGCCGCCGCGTCCTGATCGTGGACCAGACCTTCGGCGACGCCTCCATCGGCTATGGGCTGGCGACGCAAGACAGTTTCGACGCCATGGTCGCCGCCGCCCGCCGCGACGAACCCGAGGCCCAGCTGATCGTCAAACGCCACCCGGCGGTGGCGGCGGGCAAGAAGCGGGGGTGCATAACAGACCTGGCCGGCGTCACCCTGGTGGACGCCGACGTGCGGCCCGCCGACCTGCTGGCGGCGGTGGACGCCGTCTATTGCGTCACGTCCGCGCTCGGATTCGAGGCCCTGTTGCGCGGCCTGCCGGTGCGCTGTTTCGGCGCGCCCTTCTATTCCGGCTGGGGCCTGACGACCGACGCCGTGGACACCGGCCGCCGCGGCGTGGCGCGCACGGTGGAACAGGTCGCCGCCGCCGCCCTGATCGCCTACAGCCGCTATGTCGATCCCGTCACCGGCGAACGGTGCGAGGCCGAACAGGCGCTGGAGCGGCTGATCGCCCTGCGGGACCGCGCCGACCGTCTGGCCGGCGACTGGGCGGCCGTCGGCTTCGCCCCGGCCAAACGCCCGCCGGTGCGTCGCCTGCTGAACTCGCCCAAGGCGCGGATGCGATACTTCATGTCGCCGTCGCGCGCCGCCGCCCACGCCGCCGCGACCAACGGCCGGCTGATCTGGTGGGCGGGCAAGGAGAGCGAGGCTGTGCGCCAGGCCGCCGCCGACTTTAGCGGCCCGACTGTCCGCATGGAGGACGGTTTCATCCGCTCGCGCGGCCTGGGGTCGGACTTCGTCGGCGCCCTGTCGGTCGCCCTGGACGATCAGGGCGTCTATTACGACCCGTCGCGCCCGTCGCGGCTGGAGACCCTGATCGAGACGACCGAGGCCACGCCCGCCCAGTTGGCCCGCGCCGCCGCCCTGCGGTCCCGCATCGTCGAGGCGGGCCTGTCGAAATATAACCTGAAGGGCCAGGCGCCGGCGGACTGGCCTGCGGATCGCGACATCCTGCTGGTCGTCGGCCAGGTCGAGAACGACAAGTCGATTCTGCTGGGCTGCGAACCCGATCTGGCCACCAACTCCGCCCTGGTCGAGGCCGCACGGGCCGATCACCCCGACGCCTTCCTGGTGTATCGCAACCACCCCGACGTCCTGGCCGGCAATCGGCCGGGACGGCTGGAGGCCTCGGCCCTGGCCTCGGTGGACGCCAGCGCGGACGGGCTAGACATCATCGACTGCCTGAACGCCTGCCGTCGGGTGGCGACCCTGACCTCCCTAACCGGGTTCGAGGCCCTGATGCGAGGCAAGGCGGTGTCGGTCTATGGCCGGCCCTTCTATGCGGGATGGGGCCTGACCGACGACCGGCTGGCCTTCGAACGTCGCAGCCGCCGGGCGACGGTCGATCATCTGATCCTGGCCGCCCTGATCCACTATCCCCTCTATGTCACCCCGACGGGCTGGCCCTGCGAGGCCGAGGATCTGGTCCAGGCCCTGATCGCCGCCCGCGATCAGCCCCCGCCCAAGGCGCCGCGCGGCCAGGTCCAGCGCTGGGCCGCCGGGATCATCGCCTCTCTCGACCGCAGGCCGCCGCCGTCCTATTGAAGGCGTTCGCAAAGGAAACTGTCTACCCGTGCAACACGCCGTTATCGCCGCCACCGGCCTCTTCACCCCCGAACAATCGGTCTCCAACGCCGAACTGGTCGACAGCTACAACGCCTGGGCCGACGGCTGGAACGCCCGTCACGCCGCCCAGATCGAAGCCGGCGAGCTGGAGGCCAAGGCGCACTCCTCGCCCGAGTTCATCGAGAAGGCGTCGGGCATCAAGAGCCGCTTCGTCCTGGACAAGGCCGGGGTGATCGACCCCGAACGGATGGCGCCCAACCTGCCGGAACGTTCGAATGACGAACTGTCGATCCTGGCCGAGATGGCGGTCAAGGCCGCCCGCCAGGCGATCGAGGCCTGGGGCAAGCCGGTCAGCGAGATCGGCGCCGTCCTGTGCGCCGCCTCCAACATGCAGCGCCCCTATCCGGCCATGGCCATAGAGGTGCAGCAGGCCCTGGGGATCGAGGGCTTCGCCTTCGACATGAATGTGGCCTGTTCCTCGGCCACCTTCGGCGTCAAGACGGCGGCCGACTTCATCGCCGGCGGGTCGGTCAAGGCCGTGCTGATGGTCAACCCGGAGGTCTGCTCGGCCCACCTGAACTTCACCGACCGCGACAGCCATTTCATCTTCGGCGATGTGGCCACGGCCGTGATCGTGGAATCGGCCGAGACGGCCGGTCCGGGCGGCTGGGATGTACTGGGCACGCGTCTGAAGACGGTCTTCTCGAACAATATCCGCAATAATTTCGGCTTCCTGAACCGCAACGCCCGCGACACCGCCCATCTCGATTCGCCGGTCGCCGATGACAGCGTGCAGAACGACAAGCTGTTTATCCAGCAGGGTCGCAAGGTCTTCCGCGACGTGGTGCCGATGGTGTCGGACATGATCGTCGACCATGCGGGCGAGCTGGGCCTTGATCCGCACGAATTGAAGCGGCTGTGGCTGCACCAGGCCAACATCAACATGAACACCATGATCGGCAAGAAGGTACTGGGCCGCGAGCCCTCGTCGGACGAGAACGTCATCATCCTGGACGACTACGCCAACACCTCCTCGGCCGGCTCGATCATCGCCTTCCACCTGCACAACGACGGCTTCGCCCCCGGCGAGACCGGCCTGATCTGCAGCTTCGGCGCCGGCTATTCGGCCGGGACGGTGTTCGTGCGCAAGCGCGCCTGACGATCAGGGCCGGGGCAGGAACAGGACGACGTCCAGACTCCACCGCCCCGGCCCACCGGCGATCAGCCCGAACAGAATGACGATCAGCAGGGTCTCGGGCAGGTCGAAATAGCTCGACAGGCGATAGCCAAGGCTGGCGCCCTCCACCGACTTGGCGGCGACCGTCGCCAGCGCAACCATGCAGATCACGATCAGCACCAGGGCCGACAGGCTGGTGAACAGGCCCAGGATCAGCAGGCCTCCGAAGACGAACTCGCACACCGACACGAACCGGGCGGTCTGACGTGGCGCGACGACGCCCGCCTCCACCATCGTCTGCTGCATCTTCTCCGCCTGGGAGGGGGCGAACAGCTTGTAGAAGCCCGACAGGAAGAACATTCCCCCGACCACGATCCGCGCGACCAGCAGCGCAACATCCATCAGCGCAGGCGCGCCAAGGCCCAGGGCGCGATACAGATCGATCATAGGACAAAGGCTCCGCAGGCAGGGTTCATCAATGCCTCGGCGCGCGGTCGGTTGCCGACGCGAGCCCCGCCGACAGAAGCCGGAGAAATGGACCCGACGGGAGAGAACCAAAAAGTTCGACCGCCGTTACGTCAGGTTAATCCTGATCTGAGAAGATAATTGCTCAGGCTACGCTTGAATCCTGTACTGGATTTTGCGAGGCCTTTGATTGTCGAGAACAGGGGAGTTCCCAGATGGCTCAGACGACACCGAAGACGGTGCTGGAAAGCCTGGCTCAGGATATCGCCGCCGTGCTCAAGAGCATGGGCGGTTCGGCCCATCAGAATCTGGTCGTGGACTGCGTCGCGGCCCTGAAACGTCAGCGCGGCGAGGCGGTCAACACGCCGGACCTGCGTCAGAAGATCATCGAGACCTTCGAACAGTATCGCGACTGGTTCGTGCGTCCGTTCGGCGAAGGCTCGCAGCGCTGGGCCCTCGCCGGCGACTTCGCCTAAACCACAAAGCAGAAGGCGCGCCCCTTGCGGAGCGCGCCTTTGTTCTTTCGCCTGATCGTGGGGATCAGAAGCGGCGGATGTAGCTGACCGAATAGGCGTCGGCTTCGCCTGCATCGTCGCGATAGTCGCGACGGGTCCAGTCGGCCCGCACGCCGTTCACGCCATCCAGATAGTAGTTGGCGCCGGCGCCATAGTTCCAGCTGTCGCCGCCCACGTCGGTGTTGGCGCCCGGGAACTCCTGCTTCAGCTCGGTGTGGCCGTAGCCGCCGCGCGCGAACAGCTCCAGCTTGTCGGACACCGGGTATTTGCCGACCACATAGCCGGCGGCGTCCCACTCGTGCTTGATCGAGCCGTCGACGCCCGCGACGGTGAAGTCGTCGTCCTTGACGCCGACCGAGGCTTCGGTCTCGACGGCCAGGTAACGGTTCAGGTTTACGCCCAGACGACCGGTGACGGCGCCCGTGGTTGCATTGTCGCCTTCAAGATGAGTGTAACCCAGCGATCCGTAACCACGCGGTTCGGGATTGGTTTGAGCAAAAGCCGGCGCGGCGATTACGGAGACGGCGACAGCGGCGAGAAGAATGTTACGCATTGTTTCTTATTAACTCCTAGATGTGATGACCGGTTGGATCATCAGCCCCATCCAGCGAATGCTTAAATAGGTGACGCCTTCGTCTGTTCCATAGGCGGCCGTCACATGACGCCGTCTGTGCGCGGTGAGACACATACTGCGTTCCGTCAATCACGACAGAAATGCGACGCGCAAGGAAAAGGGGCGTCGCCCTGCGGCGCCGCCCCTGATTTCATTTCACTCCGTCATCCTCGGGCTCGACCCGAGGATCGAGCGTTGGACAGCTGTGCGTCAACGGCATCTCACCAGCGGCGGATCATCCGATCCTCGGGTCAAGCCCGAGGATGACGGTGCGGGCCTAGCGGTCCTTTTCACGTTCCACGTTCAGCGCCGCCTGGGCCGCCGCCAGACGGGCGATGGGCACGCGGTAGGGCGAGCAGGAGACGTAGTCCAGGCCGGCCTTCTCGCAGAAGGCGATCGACGACGGATCGCCGCCATGTTCGCCGCAGATGCCCAGCTTGACGTCGGGCCGCACCGCGCGGCCGCGCTCGGCGGCGATCTCGATCAGGCCGCCGACGCCGTCCTGGTCCAGACGCACGAAGGGATCGGTCTCGAAGATGCCCTTGTCCAGATAGGCCTGCAGGAACCGGCCCGAATCGTCGCGGCTGATGCCGAAGGTCGTCTGGGTCAGGTCATTGGTGCCGAAGCTGAAGAACTGGGCGTATTCGGCCAGGTCCCCGGCGCGGATGGCGGCGCGGGGCAGTTCGATCATGGTGCCGACCAGGTATTCGACGCTGTCGCCGGCGTCCGCGAACACGGCCTTGGCCGTGCGGTCGGTCAGTTCGCGCAGATATTTCATCTCCAGGCCGAGGGCGACCAGCGGGTGCATGATCTCCGGGATCGGCGCCTGGCCCGAGGTCTTCTTCACCTCCAGCGCGGCCTCCAGCACGGCCCGAACCTGCATCTCGTAGATCTCGGGATAGGCCACGCCCAGGCGGCAGCCGCGGTGGCCCAGCATGGGGTTGGTCTCGTGCAGCTCCTTGGCGCGGCGTTTCAGCTTCTCGGCGTCGATGCCCGACGAGGCGGCCAGGGCGTCGATGTCCTCGTCCGTGTGCGGGATGAACTCGTGCAGCGGCGGGTCCAGCAGGCGCACCGTCACCGGCAGGCCGGTCATGATCTCGAACAGTTCGACGAAGTCCGACTTCTGGAACGGCGCGATCTTGGCCAGGGCCGTGCGGCGTCCCGCCTCGTCGTCGGCCAGGATCATCTCGCGCACGGCGGCGATCCGGGTGTCGTCGAAGAACATGTGCTCGGTCCGGCACAGGCCGATGCCCTCGGCGCCGAAGCCGCGCGCGGTCTTGGCGTCCAGCGGCGTTTCCGCGTTGGCGCGGACCTTCAGGCGGCGCACCTTGTCGGCCCAGGCCATCAGGGTCTGGAAGTCGCCGGTCAGTTCCGGCTCGATCATGGCCACGGCGCCGTCCAGCACCTCGCCCTTCGACCCGTCGATGGTGATGATCTCGCCGGCCTTGAAGGTGCGGCCGCGGGCGGTGAAGACGCCCTTGGCCTCGTCGATATGGATCTCCCCGGCGCCGGAGACGCAGGCCCGGCCCATGCCGCGCGCCACCACGGCGGCGTGGCTGGTCATGCCGCCGCGCGCCGTGACGATGCCGCGGGCGGCGTGCATGCCGTGGATGTCCTCGGGGCTCGTCTCCTCGCGCACCAGGATGACCGCCTCGCCCAGACCGGCCAGGCGCTCGGCCTCGTCGGCGTCGAACACGATCTTGCCTGTCGCCGCGCCGGGCGAGGCGGGCAGGCCGGCGGCGACCACGGTGCGGGCGGCCTCGGGGTCCAGGGTCGGGTGCAGCAGTTGATCGAGCGCGGAGGGCTCAACCCGGCTGATGGCTTCCTCCTGGGTGATCACACCCTCGGCCGCCAGATCGACGGCGACCTTCAGCGCCGACTTGGCGGTGCGCTTGCCGTTGCGGGTCTGCAGCATCCAGAGCCGGCCCTGTTCGACCGTGAACTCGATGTCCTGCATGTCGCGGTAATGGCTCTCCAGCTTGTTCACCACCTCGACGAACTGGCCGAACACCTCGGGCATGGCCTCTTCCATCGAGGGGGCGGTCTCGCCCATCTCCTCGCGGCCGATCTTGGTCAGGCTTTGCGGCGTGCGGATGCCCGCGACCACGTCTTCACCCTGGGCGTTGATCAGGAACTCGCCATACAGCCGCGCCTCGCCGGTCGAGGGGTTGCGGGTGAAGGCCACGCCGGTGGCCGAGGTCTCGCCCATATTGCCGAACACCATCGACTGGACGCTGACGGCCGTGCCCCAGCTTTCGGGGATGTCGTGCATGCGGCGATAGAATTTGGCCCGCTCGTTCATCCAGCTGGCGAAGACGGCGCCGACCGCGCCCCACATCTGGTCGCGCGGGTCCTGCGGGAAGGGATGGCCCAGTTCGCGTTCGACCACGGCCTTGTAGTCCTCGACGACCCGCTCCCAGTCCTCGGCCTTCAGGTCGGTGTCGACGCTGACGCCCAGCCGGTCCTTGTGGGCGTCCAGCACCTCCTCGAAATCGTCGTGGCTGAGGCCCAGCACCACGTTCGAATACATGGTGATGAAGCGGCGGTAGCTGTCGAAGGCGAAGCGCCGGTCGCCCGACAGCCTGGCCAGACCCTCGACCGTCTGGTCGTTCAGGCCCAGGTTCAGCACCGTGTCCATCATGCCCGGCATCGAGGCGCGGGCGCCCGAACGGACCGAGACCAGCAGGGGATTGTTCACGTCGCCGAAGGTCTTGCCGACGATCGCCTCGACCTTGTCCAGGGCGGTCTTCACCTGGGCTTCCAGATCGGCGGGATAGGTCTCGCCGTTGGCGTAATAGTGGGTGCAGACCTCTGTGGTGATGGTGAAGCCCGGCGGGACGGGCAGACCCAGCGAAGACATTTCCGCCAGATTGGCGCCCTTTCCGCCGAGAAGGTTCTTCATCGACGCATCGCCGTCGGCGGAGCCTCCGCCGAAGCCGTACACCCACTGAGTCATCTTGCAGTCCCTGAGCTTTGTATAAGGTCCGGCGGGTTCGCCCCGCTCGCACGCGGCATGACTAGCGTGGCGAAACCGGCTTGACCATGGCGCATGTAACAAAGCGTGAGCACGAAACCGGTTTCCTTGGGGGTCGGATGCGCCTGTGGGCGGAAAACAGCGGTCGCCGGGGCGCCGACAGGGCGGTCGAGTCGTCCGGATTCAGACTCGGCGTCGAAAAAACACCGTCTAAAGAGTCTAATTAGTCTGAAATCCCCCTGCCCCGCCCCCGGGCCGGAGGCGAAACCAGGATCGCATGGTTTTGGAGGGCGCCGGGATCAGGTGGGCAAGATTGTTGCAAGCCATTGGAATCCCTGGAACCGGACAGGCGGAATTGAGAGGGCAAGGCCTTCGCGGCCTTCACCCCGCCCGAGTCGTCGTCTCCTCCCCGCACAGCGGAGAGGAGACGGGAGATCAGCCGGCGATCTGGCCGAAGTCCGCGACCTGGCCCATCACGTCGCGCACCTGGCCCAGCAGTTTCAGGCGGTTGTCGCGTTCGGCGGGCACGTCGGAGTTGACCAGCACGTCCTCGAAGAACCGGTCCACCGGCGCGCGCAGACGGGCCAGGGCGGTCATGGCGGCGGCGAAGTCCTCGGTCTCCAGCGCGGCCTCGACGGCGGTGCGGGCGGCGCCGACGGCGAAGGCCAGGACGGTCTCGGGCTCGGGCTGGTTCGGCAGGCCGGTCTGGACCATGCCGGTCGGAACCGGTCCCTTCTTCTCCTCCGCGCGGAGGATGTTGGAGGCGCGCTTGTAGCCGGCCAGGAGATTGGCCCCGTCGTCGGTGGCGAGGAAGGCGGCCAGGGCCTCGACCCGGCGCACGATGCGGACGAGGTCGTCGTCGCCCAGGGCGAAGACCGCGGCGACGAGGTCGTGGCGCTGGCCCTGGTCGCGGAGGAGGACGGTCAGGCGATCGGCGAAGAAGGCGACCAAATCGCCGACTAAGCCCTGAACCCAAGCTTGAAGTTCGAGATCAAAACCTGTCCAGTCTCGTGTGCGGCTCTCCACGAACTCATCATCTGGATAGCGAGAGAGATCATCTTCGAGCCCTCGCCAAACCAAGTAGGTGTCGAGACGATCAATCCAAGCAGCATCTTTGAAATATTCTTGAGCAACAATGCTATCTGATCGAGCAACCAGAGCAGCTTCTTCATTTGTAAGCCCGGCAAATCCGGCCACGTAACCTAAGCGAGCGGTAGCGCTGGCGAGCCGTTTCAATCCATCGAGACTTGGCGTCTCGTTTAAATCGACAAGCCAGTCTGACAGTTTGTGCATTTCATGAGCGCGGAGAACCGAGTTCACAAAAGCCGCTAATAGCGCGCCCAGAGATGCCCGCACCCCATTCTCCAGCACCAACCGGATCACCCCCAACGCCGCTCTCCGGAGCGCGAACGGATCCTTAGACCCCGTGGGCTTTTCGTCGATGGCGAAGAAGCCGACCAGGGTGTCCAGCTTGTCGGCCAGGGCGACGGCGACCGTGACGGGCGCGGTCGGGACCGTGTCGGCGGGGCCTTGCGGCTTGTAGTGGTCGCGGACGGCGTCGGCGACGGCGTCGGAATTGCCGGCCAGGCGGGCGTAATAGCCGCCCATCACGCCCTGCAGTTCCGGGAATTCGCTGACCATGCCCGACAGCAGGTCGGCCTTGGACAGGCGGGCGGCGGTCTCGGCTTCGTCGGGGTCGGCGCCGACCAAGGGGGCGATCTCGCGGGCAAGCGCCGCGATGCGTTCGACCCGGTCGGCCAAGGAGCCCAGTTTGGCGTGGAAGGTGACGCCGGACAGTTTGGCGTTCCAGGCGTCGAAGCCGACCTTCTGGTCCTCGTCCCAGAAGAAGCGGGCGTCGTTCAGGCGGGCGGACAGGACGCGGCTGTTGCCGGCGGCCAGGGCCTTGCCGCCGTCGGTCGCCTCGACATTGGCGACGACCAGGAAGTTGGGAGCCAGGCCGTCCTTCGACGGATCGCGGACGGCGAAATACTTCTGGTGCACCTTCATCGACAGGCGCACGACCTCGGGCGGCAGGGCCAGGAACTGCGGGTCCATGTCGCCCAGGATCGGGGTCGGCCATTCGGCCAGGCCCGCCACCTCGTCCAGCAGGCCGTCGTCGTCGACCAGGACCAGGCCCTTGGCGGCGCAGGCGGCCTTGGCCTGATCGAGGATGCGCAGCTTGCGGTCGGCCACGTCCAGCAGCACGAAATTCTGTTCCAGCTGGGTGCGGTAGTCGACGAAGTCGCTGACCTTCAGCAACTGGCCCGAGCCCAGGAAGCGGTGGCCCTCGGTGATCGCGTCGGATGGGATCCCGTCAATCTCGAACGGGACCACCTTGCCGTCGAACAGGCACAGGATGCGCTTGATCGGACGGACCCAGCGCAGGGTTCCGGAGCCCCAGCGCATCGACTTGGGCCAGGGGAAGGTGCGGATGACCTGGTCCACCGTCTCGGCGACCAGATCGGTGGTGGCCCGGCCCTTGGACGACAGGACGGCGAACAGGACACCGTCACGCTCGGTCAGTTGATCGCGGGTCAGGCCGGTCTTGCGCAGGAAGCCTTCCAGCGCCTGTTCCGGGGCCGAGGCGCGCGGGCCCTTGACCTCTTCCTCGCGGTCGGGCGTGGCGGCGGGCAGACCGTCGATGACCAGGGTCAGGCGGCGCGGCCCGGCGTAGGTCGTCAGGGCGTCCCAGGTCAGGCCGGCGGCCTTGAGCCGGTCGGAGACCATGCGCTCAAGGTCGCGCGCGGCGCCCTGCTGCATGCGGGCGGGGATTTCTTCGGAGAAGATTTCGAGGAGGAGTTGGGGCATCAGGCGGTTTTCCGCTCTTGTTCAACGTAAGCGAGGGCGCAGGCTTTGCAGAGTTCGCGGATGCGGCCGATGTAGCTCTGGCGCTCGGCGACGGCGATGGCGCCGCGGGCGTCCATCAGGTTGAACAGGTGGCTGGCCTTCAGCACCTGGTCATAGGCCGGCAGGACCAGGGGCTGGCCCTGGGGTCCGGTCATGTCCAGCAGTCGCGAAACCTCCGACACCATGTCCTCGAACCGGCGCTTCAGCCCGTCCACGTCATAGCCGTGGAAATTGGCTTCCGACTGTTGGCGCTCGTTCTCCAGGAAGACCTCGCCATAGGTCAGGCCTTCCTTGGTGAACTTCAGATCATAGACGTTGTCCACGCCCTGGACATACATGGCCAGACGCTCCAGCCCGTAGGTCAGCTCGCCCGAGACGACGTCCACCTCGATGCCGCCGACGCCCTGGAAATAGGTGAACTGGGTCACCTCCATCCCGTCGCACCAGACCTCCCAGCCCAGGCCCCAGGCCCCCACGGTCGGGTTCTCCCAGTCGTCCTCGACGAAGCGGATATCGTGCAGCTTCGGATCGATCCCGATCGCCGCCAGCGACCCCAGGTACAGTTCCTGAAGATTGTCCGGGTTCGGTTTCAGAATGACCTGGTATTGGTAATAGTGTTGGAGGCGGTTCGGGTTTTCGCCATAGCGGCCGTCGCCGGGGCGGCGGCTGGGCTGGACATAGGCGGCCTTCCACGGCTTTGAGCCGAGCGCGCGCAGCACGGTGGCGGGGTGCAGCGTGCCGGCCCCGACCTCGATGTCATAGGGCTGGAGAATGGCGCAGCCCTGCTCGCCCCAATAGCGGTGCAGGGTCAGGATCAGATCCTGGAAGGCGAGCGGCTCGGTCGAGGTGGTCAAATCGGGCTCGGGAGGGGCTGGAAAAAGGACGGCGGACCATAGGGCCCGGCGCCGCGCGCTTCAACACGCGCTGGGGATTTATGGCTCAGGCGGCGGCGAGCCGGGTTGCGGCGACCCAGGCGGCCGGATGGGCGGCGGACAGAGCGGCGGCGGCGGCGGTCGCGTCCGCGCTGGACCGGCACAGGCCGAAGACGGTGGCGCCCGAGCCGGACATGCGCGCCAGGGCCACGCCGGGCGTCGCCGCCACCGCCTGAATCCCGTCGGCTATGGCCGGGGTCAGGGCCTCGGCGGGCGGCTGAAGATCGTTGCGGAGGCCGGCCAGCCAGTCGACGACGGCCGCGGGGCTCCAGTCGGCAGGCGGCGCAGGCCGGTCGGCGGCGCGCGGCGGACTGGCGTCATAGGCCCGGTAGACGGCGCCGGTGGGCGACGGAACGCCCGGATTGAACAGGACGGCGTGGAGCGGCGGCAGGCGCGGCTCGTCGGTCAGGACGTCGCCCCGGCCCTCGGCCCAGGCGGTGCGCATCCGCAGGCACATGGGGCCGTCGGCGCCGATCACCCCCGCCACGGCCTCCAGCGTCGCATCGTCGAGGTCCAGCCCCAGAGCCTGACGCGCCAGCTTCAACGTCGCCCCGGCATCGGACGAGCCCCCGCCCAGGCCGGCGGCGATGGGCAGGCGCTTGTCCAGCGTGACCCTCAGCGGCGGTTCGCCTGCGCCGGTCGCCTCGCCCAGGGTTCGAAGGGCGCGCAGGATCAGATTGTCGCCCTCGGCCGCCAGGCCCGCGCCGAACGGGCCGGTCACGGTCAGGGACAGCCGCGCCGCCGGTTCGACCGTCACCCGGTCGCCGACATCGGCGAAGGCGACCAGGCTGGACAGCGGATGATAGCCATCGGCGTCCACCGGGCCGACGTGCAGGAACAGATTGATCTTGGCCGGAGCCAGGGCCGTGAGCGCGGACATGAGGCCTAGTGCGACCCGCCGGTCGCGGGCGCCGCGTCGTCCAGGCCGTTGGCGATCTTGCGCTCGACCTCGGCCTTGCGCTCGGGCTCGGGATCCAGGCTCAGGACGCGGTTCCACAGCCAGACCGCCTCGCGCTGGCGGCCCACCCGCCAATAGGCGTCGCCGAGGTGGTCGTTGATCTCGGGATTGGCGGGCTCCTTGTCGACCGCCTCCTCCAGAGTGACGACGGCGGTGTCGAAATAGCCCTGTTTGAACTGGGCCCAGCCCAGGGAGTCCTGGATGTTGCCGTTCTCGGGCTCCATGGCGTAGGCCTGGGCCAGAAGGCCCGCGCCCTGATCGACGCGCAGCCCCTTGTCCACCCAGAGATAGCCCAGATAGTTCAGGGTGTTGGCGTTGTTCGGATCGGCCAGATGCGCGGCCCACAGCTCCGCCTCGGCCTCGGGGATGCGGTCCAGGGATTCCAGGGCGGCGCCGCGCAGGAAATGGATCTGGGCGCCCTGGGTCGCCGTGTTCAGCAGCGGGCCGCTCAACAGGGCCAGGGCCGCCTCATACTGCTCCAGCTGCATCAGCTGGCTGGCCATGACCAGGGCGATACGGGGATCGTCAGGCTCGGCGGCCGCGGCGGCGCGCAGCTCGGTCAGGGCGGCCTGCGACTGACCGTCCTCTTCCAGATTCAGCGCCAGTTGGGCGCGGGCGTTGGCGTACAGCACCGGATCCTCCGGCCCGACGCGCGACAGGGCGGTGCGGGCGGCGGCCTTCAGCCCGACCCGGTCCAGCACCTGGGCCAGCTGAATCTGGGTGGCGGCGTCTTCTTTCAGGTTCAGGGCCAGGCGCAGATAGACCACCGCGAACTCATTGCCGCGCTCGGCCACGGCCTGGGCCGCCGCCGTGGTCAGGGCCTGGGCCGCGCCCTGGCGGAAGTCGGGCGCCGCCGGCGCGCGGCCGCCGGCCTGAAGCCGCGCCAGGGCGCGGGCGGTGGCCAGATCGACCTGCTGGCCTTGCATCGCCGCCTGATAGACGGCCAGGGCCTCGTCCCGCTTGCCGCGTCGCTCCAGGAACTCGCCATAGGGGCGGTGGAACAGGGCGCCGATGGTCGGCATGTCGGACAGGGCCTTAAGCTCGGCCTCCGCCTCGGCGTAGTTGCGGCGCTTCTCCAGCAGGAGGGCCCGGTTCTGGCGGGCGAAGGCCAGGGTCAGGACGTCGCCCTGGGCCGGAGGCGCGGCCAGGGCGCGGGTCCAGTCGCCGGCGGCCGCCGCGATCCAGGGCGCGACCATCAGACCGGCGCGGCTGTGCGGCGCGGCGATGGGCCGGGCGACCAGGGCGGCGTTGGCGGCGCGGGCGTCGCCGTGGACGAAGGTCTGGACGGCCGAGATCAGCCGGCCGATCTCGGTGAAGGCGGGCGCGGCGTCGGCGGTCGGCGCCAGTCGGCCCGCCACGTCCAGATCGCCGCTGAGCAGGGCCGAGGTGAAGGCCTGTTCGCGCACGCGGGGCTGTTCGGGCGTCAGGGCCGCGGCCTGGGCCAGCCAATCGGCGCCCTTGGCCCCCTCGCCCGTCATCAGGGCCAGTTTGCCGGCCAGGTACAGGCCATAGGCGCTGCGGCCCTGGGCGTTCAGCGGGACCGGCGCCCAGACCTCGGGAATGGCGGGCTCGGCCGGGTCGTCGGCGATGACGATATGGGGCGGGACATCGCCCTCGGGCGTCTGGGGCGCGCCGTCTTCCGGTTCGTCCTCGAACGGCGCGGCCTCCTGAACCTGGTCCGGTTCAAGTATGACGGCGGGCGGATGGGTGTCGGACGGATTGGCGGGCGCCGAAGCGGGGCCCATGTCCTGCGCCGCCGCCCCCTGGGCCAGGGCCAGGGCGAGGACGGTCAGGGAGGCGGCGAGCAGGCGCGAACGGGAGGCGATCATGCCGCGACCCTTCACGGTTTCCCCTGCCCCCGCAAGAGGACAGATGGTTGACGAGGGCGGGCGACGGCGTATCGTAAGGAAAATCCTTACCGAGGCGATGATGATCACAAGCCGCCTGACGTCCAAGGCCCAGACCACCATCCCCCAGCCGGTGCGCGCCGCCTTGAAACTGCAGGACGGCGACGAGCTGATCTACGAGATCGAGGGAGAACGGGTTCTGTTGAAAAAGGCGCGCAAAACGGCGGCCGACGATCCCTTTGCGACCTTCGAGGAATGGGACAGCGAGGCGGACCGCAAGGCCTATGCCGGACTTTGAACGCGGCGACGTCGTCCGCATCCCCTTTCCCTATACCGACCGCAACACCCGCCAGCATCGGCCGGGATTGGTGGTGTCCGCAGGCGGGATCGGCGATCAGGCCGGTTTGATCTGGGTGGTGATGATCACCAGCGCCGCCAACCGACGCTGGCCCGATGATCTGGACCTGGAGGACCGTTACGGGGAGGCAGGGCTGCCCGCCCCTTCGGTCGTGCGCCCCTCGAAGATCGCCACTATTGAAGCCTCAGCCGCCGAAAGGATCGGCCGGCTGGACGAGGCGCGACTGGCCGTCGTCATGGAGACGATCCGGCGCTGGCTATGACCCCAGCGCCGGTGTTGCGTCACATGTTCGGATAGTTCGGGCCGCCGCCGCCTTCGGGCGTGACCCAGACGATGTTCTGCGACGGATCCTTGATGTCGCAGGTTTTGCAGTGGACGCAGTTCTGGGCGTTGATGACGAAGCGCGGATCGGTCTTGGCGACCTCGTCCGCATAGACGACCTCATAGACGCCCGCCGGGCAGTACAGCCGGGCCGGTTCGCCGTATTTGGGCAGGTTGACCTGGATCGGCTTGGACGGGTCCAGCAGCTTCAGGTGGGCCGGCTGGTCCTCGGCGTGGTTGGTGTTGGAGATGAAGACGGACGACAGCTTGTCGAACGACAATTTCCCGTCCGGCTTGGGATAGGTGATGGGCTTGTGCTTGACCGCCAGTTCGGTCGAGGCGGCGTCGGTCTTGTCGTGCTTCAGCGTCGGGATCGGCGACCAGCCGCCCAGCAGGGTGCGGCACCACATGTCGAACATGCCCAGCGCCCCGCCCAGGGTGGTGCCGAACTTCGACAGCAGGGGCTTGGCGTTCCTGACCAGGGACAGCTCCTTGTGGACCCAGCTCTTTTCGAAGGCGGTCTGGTATTCGACCAGTTCGTCGCCGCCGCGCCCGGCCTGAACGGCGTCATAGGCGGCGTCGGCGGCCAGCATGCCGGTCTTCATCGCATTATGGCTGCCCTTGATGCGGGGCACGTTCACAAAGCCGGCCGAGCAGCCGATCAGGACGCCGCCGGGGAACGACAGCTTCGGAATCGACTGCAGGCCGCCCTCGGTGATCGCCCGGGCGCCGTAGGAGATGCGCGTGCCGCCCTCCAGATGCGAAGCGATGGACGGGTGGTGCTTGAAGCGCTGGAACTCGTCGAACGGCGACAGGAACGGGTTCTTGTAGTTCAGGTGCACCACATAGCCGATGGCCACGTAGCGGTCGCCGAAATGGTACAGGAAGCTGCCGCCGCCGGTGTGTTCGTCCAGCGGCCAGCCGGTGGTGTGCTGGGCCAGGCCGGGCTGATGCTGTTCGGCGGGCACCTGCCACAGCTCCTTCAGGCCGATGCCGTATTTCTGGGGCGACTTGCCGTCCTGGAGCCTGTGCTTGGCGATGATGGTCTTGGCCAGGGAGCCGCGAACGCCCTCGGCGATGAAGACATATTTTCCGTGCAGTTCGATGCCCGGCTGGAAGTCGCCGGTCGGCTTGCCCTCGCGGTCGATGCCGAAGACCCCCGCGACGACGCCCTTCACCCGGCCGGTGCCCTCTTCCCAGACGACGTGGCTGGCGGCCATGCCGGGATAGACCTCGACCCCCAGGGCCTCGGCCTGTTCGCCGAGCCAGCGCGCGACATTGCCCAGCGAGGCGATGTAGCAGCCGTGGTTGTGCATGAAGGGCGGCAGCAGGGGCATGGGCAGGGACGCCGACCCTTGCGGCCCCAGCAGAAGGAATTTGTCTCTGGTGACGGGGGTCTCCAGCGGCGCGCCACGGTCCTTCCAGTCGGGGAAGAGTTCGTTCAGCGCCTTGGGATCGATCACGGCGCCCGACAGGATATGGCCGCCGACCTCGGCGCCCTTTTCCAGCACCGCGACGGTGATCTCCTTGCCGTCCTTTTCCGCCCGCTGCTTCAGGCGGATGGCCGCCGACAGGCCGGCGGGACCGCCGCCGACGACGACGACGTCGTATTCCATCACCTCGCGCTCGACGCCCTGCAGCGCCTCCAGCGGCGGCAGATTGTCGATGATCGCTTCCTGGCGGGCGTTCTCTGCGCCGCCCTCGATGGCTTCTTCGGCCATGTCTTCCCCTGAAATCCAGCTTGTTCGTATGGTTATGCCGCTTATCGGAAGGTGACGCGAGGGCGGTCAAGGCCTATCGGTACCTTAGACATGAACGCGCAACCCCATGACATAGCTGCAGTCGAAAGCCTGCTCGCCTTCTGGCGGGATGCGGGCGTGGACGCCTGCTATGGCGATGCGCCGGTCGATCACACCCATCTGGCCCCGCCCCCGGCCCTGAAGGCGGTGCAGAAGGCCACCGCCTCGGTCGTCATGCCCCTGGCCGGACCCAGCGCCCAGGACGCCCTGGCCGAGGCGCGGCGTCTGGCGACGGGGGCCTCGACCCTGCAGGATCTGGCGGCGGCGGTGGCGGCGTTCGAGGGCTGTCCCCTGCGCGGCATGGGGGCCAGCCAGTCGGTGTTCGGGCGGGGCAATCCCAACGCCCCCGTCATGGTCATCGGCGAAGGCCCCGGCGCGGACGAGGACCGGCTGGGCCAGCCCTTCGTGGGTCGGGCCGGCAAGCTGCTGGACCGGATGCTGGCGGCGGCGGGCCTGACCGACAAGGTCTTCATCACCAACACCGTCTTCTGGCGCCCGCCCGGCAATCGCACCCCGACCCCGCAGGAACAGGCCGTGTGCGCCCCGTTCGTCGAACGCGCCTTCGCCCTGCTGCAGCCCAAGGCGGTCCTGTTGCTGGGCGCGGCGGCGGCCAAGTCGGTGCTGCAGACCGAAGACGGGATCATGAAGATGCGCGGCCAGTGGCGAGAATGGCGGCTGGCTGAAGGGGGCGTGTCCGCCCCCGCCCTGCCGACCCTGCACCCCGCCTTCCTGCTGCGTCAGCCCCAGGCCAAACGGCAGGTCTGGGCCGATCTTCTCGCATTTGCAGCAAAACTGGACGGCTCAGGTTGAGGTTAGCGCCGCTTTAAGGCATGCTGGTCGTTTGACGACCAACGCCAAACGATCCCCGCCTGACGAGAACGGGCAGGGTGACGCCAACGGGGCCGCCGCGTATGAATATGTTCCGCCGGGCTAGTCTGGCCTCGACGCTGGTTTTTGCGCTCGCCGCTTCAGGTTGGGCCGCCGCAGGCTCGGCCCTGGCGGAAACGCCTTTTGACGGAATGTCCGGCGCCGCGTCCGGTTCCGCCCGCCCCACGGCCCTGAGTTCGGCCGACCGCCTGTCCTACACCACCGCCTTCGACGCCCTGCGGCGCGGCGACATCGAGGCCGCCCGCGCCTCGGCCCGTCAGGCCCAGGACCGGGTCCTGCTGGGCCAGGTCGAGTTCGAAAGCCTGTTCCACCCCGATCACGTCGCCACCTATGACGAACTGACGGCCTGGCTTGAAACCTATTCCGACCTGCCCTGCGCCGACCGGGTCTATACCCTGGCCCTGCGCCGCCGGCCCGACGGAGCGCCCGAACCGGTCAAGCCCGGCGGTCTTCTGGGTCGGACCTGGAACAGCGTCGTTTCCGCCGTCTCGGGCGGCCCGGCCGTCGATCCGATGAAGGCGGCGCGCATCGCCTATAACAATGACGACCTGACCGGCGCCTCGGCCGTCGGGCGCGAGATCGGCGACTGGTGGACGGTCGGACTGGCGGAATGGCGGCTGGGCCAGTTCCACGAATCCTTCGCCGCCTTCGAACGCGTCGCCAACGATCCGACCGAAGACCCCTGGGTCCGCGCCGGCGCCGCCTACTGGACCGCGCGCGCCGCCTCGCAGTCGGGCCGGCAGGACCGGGTCAACGACTATCTGCGCCTGGCCGGACAGTGGCCGGCCACCTTCTACGGCCAGATCGCCCTGCGTCAGCTGGGCGAGGAGCCGACCATCGAGAACATGGGGCCGCGCGCCTACCAGGCGGAACCGCGCCTGCAACGCGCCGCCTATGTGCCCCAGGGCGCGCGGGTCGAGACCGGCGAACTGGAAGCCTTTGTCCAGACCGACGCCCGCGCCAAACGCACCGTCGCCTATTATGAAGTGGGCCGACGCACCGAGGGCGAAAGCGAATTGCGCTCGGGCCTGCGCACCGCCGTGGGCGACGCCGCGCGCATGTGGACGGCTCTGGCGCGGGTGATGATGTCGGGCAATGGGGGCGACGCGACCCGGATCGACGCGATGCGCTTCCCCATGCCCGTGCTGGAGCCGGAGGGCGGCTTCGTCATCGAGAAGGCGCTGGTCTACGCCCTGGCGCGCAAGGAGACCGACTTCAATCCCGACGCCCGGTCCAGCGCCGGCGCCTATGGGCTGATGCAGGTGATGCCGACGACGGCGGCGGAGATGACCGGGGACCGGACCTTCGTCACCGATCCGTCCAAACTGCTGGTTCCCGCGACCAACATGCGGCTGGGCCAGGCCTATATCAACCGGATGCTCCAGCTGCCGGCCTTCCAGGGCGACCTGCTGCGGGCCGTGGCCTCGTACAACGCCGGACCGGGGCCGATGCTGACGGCGGTGCGCAAGCTGGGGCCGGACGCCGATCCCCTGCTGCTGATCGAGACGATCGACGTGCCCCAGGCGCGCGACTACGTGGAAAAGGTCGTGGCCAGCTACTGGATCTATCAGCGGATGTTCGGCGGACCGCTGAACACCCTGGACGCCGTGGCCTCGGGCGCGAAACTGGTTCCGGTGTCGCTGGACTATGTGCCGCCCGCGCCGGTCGCCGAACCCGTACTGGTCGCCCAGGCGGCCACCGTCGGCGGCGGTCGATAGGGTTCAGAACAGGGCGGTGAGCAGCATCGCCCAGAAGGCGGCGCCGACGACGGCGGCCAGCACATAGGCCATGACGGGATTAAGCGGGCGGGCCTGAACCGGGACCTCCGCCCCCTGTTTCGCCACGACTAAGCGGGTCGGCATCGGTCTTTCTCCCCGGCGAGACGCGCGATCCGCGTTCACATCCGGGATAACGACGTCGCCTTAACACCCGGTGCGAAAGCTTGGTTTCCCGGCTTTTAAGTCAGAGCCTCCGTCTCCCACAGGCGGAAGTCCGGGTGGGCCAGCAGGCTCTGGACATAGGCCGCAGCGACGCCGTCGTCGCCGTGGTCGGCCAGATCGATCTGGAAATGGCGGACACGCGCCGCGACCGGAGTGAAGAAGGCGTCGGCGATCGACCAGTCGCCGAACAGCCAGGGACCGTCCCCGCCGAACCGACGCCGCATCTGCCGAAACAGGGCGACGATCCGCGCCAGATCCCGGTCCAGCACCGGGTCGGACGGGGTCTCTGACCGGGCGTCGCCGACCATGGGCCGGTCCGGTCCCATGCCGCAGAAGGTCCGAAGGGCGGAAAAGCCGGAATGCATCTCGGCCGTCGCCGACCGGGCCAGGGCGCGGACGACGGGATCGGCAGGCCACATCCGCGCCTGGGGATAGTGTTCAGCCGCCCATTCGCCGATGGCCAGGGTGTCCCAGATCATCTCGCCGTCCACCCGCAGCACGGGCACGAATCCGGACGGGGAGAGATCCCGCAGCGCCGCCTTCTGGGCCTTTGTGTCGTAGCGCACGTCGATGACGCCGAAGTCCGCGCCCGTGTGCTTCAGGATCAACCAGCCGCGCAGCGACCAGGTCGAATAGGTGCGGGGGCCGATGATCAGTTCCATGTCGCGTCCTTCGCTCGATTCGCAGGCGGACACGCCGGGCGGCGCGTCTGATGGGATGGCGTTTTGCCCCATCCGGCGAATTTATGCATCCGGCCTGACCCGCCAGGAAGCCCGGCCGTATATAGGGGGGCGCCCGACACTGCGTTTGACGCATGGGCCTCCCGCGCCGTTGCGTTGAAACGTGCCGGATTCTAAGGCTGCACAACGATGAACGGGATTTTCTAGATGCGCGTCGCAATGATCGGCACAGGCTATGTGGGCCTGGTGTCTGGAGCCTGTTTCGCCGACTTCGGCCATGTGGTGACCTGCATCGACAAGGACCCGTCGAAGATCGAACGGCTGGAGCGGGGCGAAATCCCGATCTTCGAACCCGGCCTGGACGATCTGGTCGCCGCCAACGTCGAGGAAGGCCGGCTGTTCTTCACGCTGGAGAGCGCCGAGGCCATCCGCAACGCCGACGCCGTCTTCATCGCCGTCGGCACCCCGACCCGCCGCGGCGACGGCCATGCGGACCTGAGCTATGTCTATGCGGCGGCCGAGGAGATCGCCGGCCTGATCGACGGCTTCACCGTGGTGGTGACCAAGTCCACGGTCCCGGTCGGCACCGGCGACGAGGTGGAGGCCATCATCCGCCGGGTCAATCCGAACGCCGACTTCGCCGTCGTGTCCAATCCGGAGTTCCTGCGCGAAGGCGCCGCCATCGGCGACTTCAAACGCCCCGACCGGGTCGTGATCGGCGTCAACGACGGCGAGACGGCGCCGCGCGCCAGAGAGGTGATGGGCGAACTCTATCGTCCGCTGAACCTGAACGAGAGCCCCCTGCTGTTCGTCGGCCGGCGCACGTCCGAGCTGATCAAATATGCGGCCAACGCCTTCCTGGCGATGAAGATCACCTTCATCAACGAGATGGCCGACCTGTGCGAGGCCGTGGGCGCCGATGTGCAGCAGGTCGCGCGCGGCATCGGCCTGGACAAGCGGATCGGCTCGAAATTCCTGCACGCCGGCCCCGGCTACGGCGGCTCCTGCTTCCCCAAGGACACCATCGCCCTGGTCCGCACGGCCCAGCAGTACGGCGCACCAGTGCGGCTGATCGAGACCACGGTCGAGGTCAACGACGCGCGCAAGAAGGCCATGGCCGGCCGGGTCGAGACGACCCTGGGCGACAGCGTCGCGGGCAAGACCATCGCCCTGCTGGGCCTGACCTTCAAACCGAACACCGACGACATGCGCGACGCCCCGTCGCTGGACATCGCCCCGGCCCTGATCGCCGCCGGCGCACGGGTCCAGGCCTTTGATCCCGAAGGCATGCACGAGGCGGGCAAGCTGTTGCCGGACGTGATCATGAAGGCCAACGCCTATGACGCCGTCGAAGGCGCCGACGCCGTCGTCATCATCACCGAATGGGACCAGTTCCGGGCCCTGGACCTGGACCGGGTCAAGCTGCTGATGAACCAGCCCGTGCTGGTGGATCTGCGGAACGTCTATCGCCCCGAGGACATGCTGAAGCGCGGCTTCAGATATTCCGGCATCGGACGCGGCTGATGGCGGCGCCGATCCTGGTCACCGGCGCGGCCGGCTTCATCGGCATGCACACGGCCGAACGGTTGCTGGATCGCGGCGAAACCGTGATCGGGGTCGATAATTTCAACGACTACTACGACCCTGCCCTGAAGGACGCCCGCGCCGCCCGTCTGGAGGCCCGCGAGGGCTTCACCATGGTGCGGGCGGACATCGCCGACCACGAGCGGATGCTGGCCCTGGTGCGCGACCACGGCGTGGAGCGGATCGTCCATCTCGCCGCCCAGGCCGGGGTTCGCTACTCGATCGAGAACCCCTTCGCCTATGAGCGGTCCAACCTGGCCGGCCATCTGTCGATGCTCGAGGCCGCGCGCCACAACGGCGTGAAACACCTGGTCTACGCCTCGTCCAGTTCGGTCTATGGCGACCGGCCGCTGGAAGGTTCGGGCTTTCGGGAAGACGATCCGACGACAGATCCCGTGTCCCTGTACGCCGCGACCAAACGCTCGTGCGAACTGCTGAGCCAGAGCTACGCCAAGCTGTACGGCTTTCCCCAGTCGGGCCTGCGCTTCTTCACCGTCTATGGCCCGTGGGGCCGGCCCGACATGGCCTATTTCAGTTTTACGCGGAAGATCGCGCGCGGCGAGGCGATCGAGGTCTATGGCGAAGGCGAGATGGCGCGCGACTTCACCTATATCGACGACATCGTCGACGGGATCGTGGGGGTGCTGGACCATCCGCCCGCGCAGGGCGGGCACGAGATCTACAACATCGGCGACAGTTCGCCCGTCGGCCTGATGGAGATGATCACCACCCTGGAAGACGCCCTGGGCGCCGAGGCGGACAAGGTCATGCGGCCCATGCAGCCCGGCGACGTCACCGCCACCTATGCCGACGTCTCCAAGCTGAACGCCCTGACCGGGTACAAACCCAAGGTCACCCTGGCCGAGGGCCTGCCGCGCTTTGTCAAATGGTGGCGGGGATACGAGAACGGCTGACCGCCGCCCTCCCCCCACCGGATCAGATGCTGAAATCCTCGGTCGAGAACCGGCCGTCCAGCCAGGCGACGATCCGTTCGGCGGCGTCCTCGGCGGACATGGTGGTGGTGTCCACGACGATCTCGGGGGCCTCGGGGGCTTCGTAGGGGCTGTCGATGCCGGTGAAGTTCTTCAGTTCGCCGGCGCGGGCCTTCTTGTAGAGGCCCTTGACGTCGCGCTTTTCGGCGAAGGCCAGAGGCGTGTCGACATAGACCTCGACGAACTCGCCCGGCCCCAGCAGGTCGCGGGCCAGGCGACGCTCGGCGCGGAAGGGCGAGATGAAGCTGACCAGGACGATCAGGCCGGCGTCCACCATCAGTTTCGACACCTCGGCGACGCGGCGGATATTCTCGACCCGGTCCTCCTCGGTGAAGCCCAGGTCGCGGTTCAGGCCGTGGCGGACATTGTCGCCGTCCAGCAGATAGGTGTGGCGGCCGTCGGCGTAGAGACGTTTTTCAACCAGATCGGCGATGGTGGACTTGCCGGCGCCCGACAGGCCGGTCAGCCAGATGACGCGCCCCTTTTGGTTCTTGATGGCCGCGCGCGCGGCCTTGTCCACCGACAGGGCCTGCCAGTGGATGTTGTGGGCGCGGCGCAGAGCGAAGTGCAGCAGGCCCGCCCCGACCGTGCGGTTCGAGATCCGGTCGATCAGGATGAAACCGCCAAGGTCCTTGTTCTCGGCATAGGGGGCGAAGGCGACGGGGGCGTCCAGCGACAGGTTGCAGACGCCGATCTCGTTCAGCTCCAGCCGCTTGGCCGGCTGTTGCTCCAGGGTGTTGACGTTCACCTTGTGCTTGGGCTCGGTGATGGTGGCGCCCACCAGCTTGGCGCCGATCTTCAGCAGATAGGGACGGCCCGGCAGCAGGGGTTCGTCGTCCATCCAGACGACTGTGGCCTCGAACTGGTCGGCGGCCTCGGGCGGGGCGTCGGCGCTGGCCAGGACGTCGCCGCGCGAGACGTCGATCTCATCAGCCAGGGTCAGGGTGATCGACTGGCCGGCGACCGCCTGGGCCAGATCGCCGTCGGCGGTGACGATGCGGGCGACGGTCGAGGTCTTGCCCGACGGCAGGACGCGGACGGGATCGCCGGGGCGCACGGTCCCGGCGGCGATCTGGCCGGAGAAGCCGCGGAAGTCGAGGTTGGGTCGGTTCACCCACTGCACCGGCAGGCGGAAGGGGTCGGCCTGAAGATCGTCGCCGACCTCCAGCATCTCCAGCAGGCTCATCAGCGACGGACCGGCGTACCAGGGCGAATGAGCGCTGGCCTCGGTGATATTGTCGCCGCGCAGGGCCGACATGGGGATGGCGTCGAAGGTCTTCAGCCCGATCTGGTCGGCGAAGGCGGAGAAGTCGGCGACGATGGTGTCGAAGACGGTCTGGGACCAGCCCATCAGGTCCATCTTGTTCACAGCCAGGATGACGTGGCGAATGCCCAGCAGGCTGACCAGATAGGCGTGACGGCGCGTCTGGGTCAGGACGCCCCGGCGCGCGTCGATCAGGATGACGGCGGCGTCGGCGGTCGAGGCGCCCGTGACCATGTTGCGGGTGTATTGTTCGTGGCCCGGCGTGTCGGCGACGATGAATTTGCGCTTTTCGGTCGAGAAGAAGCGATAGGCCACGTCGATGGTGATGCCCTGCTCGCGCTCGGCGGCCAGGCCGTCGACCAGAAGGGCGAAATCGATGTCGCCCCCTTGCGTGCCGACGCGGCGGCTGTCGGCCTCCAGCGCCGCCATCTGATCCTCGAAGATCATCTTGGAGTCGTACAGCAGCCGGCCGATCAGGGTGGACTTGCCGTCGTCGACGCTGCCGCAGGTGATGAAGCGCAGCAGGCTCTTGTGCTGATGGGCGTCCAGATAGGCGTCGATGTCGCGGGCGATCAGGTCCGACTGGTGAGCCATCAGAAATAGCCCTCCTGCTTCTTCTTCTCCATCGAGGCGGACTGGTCGTGGTCGATCATCCGACCCTGGCGTTCGGAGGTGGTGGTCAGCAGCATTTCCTGAATGACCTCGGGCAGGGTCGCGGCCGTGCTCTCGACCGCCCCGGTCAGGGGGTAGCAGCCCAGGGTGCGGAACCGCACCGACTTCATCTGCGGCGCCTCGCCGGGCCGCAGGCGGAAGCGGTCGTCATCCACCATGATCAGGGCGCCGTCGCGCTCGACCACCGGCCGTTCAGCGGCCAGATACAGGGGCACGATGGGGATCTGTTCCAGATGGATATATTGCCAGACGTCCAGCTCGGTCCAGTTGGAGATGGGGAAGACGCGGATGCTTTCGCCCGGCCGTTTGCGGGTGTTGTAGAGCCGCCAGAGCTCCGGGCGCTGGTTCTTGGGGTCCCAGCGATGCTCGGCCGTGCGGAAGGAGAAGATCCGCTCCTTGGCCCGCGACTTCTCCTCGTCGCGGCGAGCGCCGCCGAAAGCCGCGTCGAAGCCGTGCAAGGTCAGGGCCTGTTTCAGCCCCTCGGTCTTCCAGAGGTCGGTGTGCAGGGCCGAGCCGTGATCGAAGGGATTGATCCCGCGCGCCAGGGCCTCAGGATTCTGGTGGACCAGCAGTTCGACGCCCAGGTCGGCGGCGGCCTGTTCGCGCATCGCGTACATGGCGCGGAACTTCCAGGTCGTGTCGACGTGCAACAGGGGAAAAGGCGGCGTGGACGGATAGAAGGCTTTGCGCGCCAGGTGCAGCATCACCGCAGAATCCTTGCCGATCGAATACAGCATGACCGGGCGCTCGGCCTCGGCCGCCACCTCGCGCATGATGTGGATGCTCTCGGCCTCCAGGCGCTGAAGATGGGTCAGCCGCTCGGGACCGGGCGGCGGCGCGGACGGGGTCGGGGTTTCGGTCAGAATAGCGGCGTCCACCAAGTCAGGTCTCCATCGAACGCTGACGTGAAACGCCAGTGTGCGACGGGTCGCAAGCGATTGATACTGCCACACACTGTGAGATTTTCGGACCTGGCGGTCGAGGGGCGGCGTCCGCCTTGTGGAACTGAGCCGCGTGTGGCGACTTTATGGCGTTGAAATGGAGTCGCAATGCCCATCGTCAAATCCCTGATCGCCGCCGTCGTCGCCTCGGCCGCGCTGGCGGCCTGCGTCACAGCCCCCTCCCCCGCCGAATACCGTGCGCCCCAGCCGATCAAGGCCGTCGACGTGGATCGTCTGTGGTCCGGGCGCTGGCATGAGGTCGCCCGCCTGCCCGACCGGCTGACCGCCGGCTGCGTCGCCGGCGCCTCGATCTACACTCCGGTCAAGGCGGACCGCATCCATGTGCGCGACACCTGTCAGGTCGGCTCGCCGGAAGGCAAGGAAAAGGCCATCGAGGGCGGCGGCCGTATTCTGGACCCCGGCATGAACGCCAAGCTGCGGGTCCGGTACCTGCATGGTCTGGTGACCTGGGACTACTGGGTGCTGGACCGGGCGGACGACTACAGCTGGTTCATTTCGGCGGATCCGACCTTCGAGCGGCTGTTCATCTACACCCGCGAGGTTCCCAGCGAGGCGGAGGTGCGCGCCTTGACGGATCGGGCGCGGGCCCTGGGTTATGACGTCAGTCGGCTGGAGTTTCCCGCCCTGCCCAGGCGATAGGCCGACAGCAAAAGGCCCCGGCGAACGCCGGGGCCTTTTCATGGGTGACGGCGTCAGTTGACCGGCTCGACGGACACGGTCGGGGGCGGCTGGATCTGAACCGAGGCCGGGGCGGACGCCGCAGGGCTGGCCGCCGTGTTCAAGGCCGCCGTGTTCAAGGCCGCCGTGGCGGCGCTGTAGGGACGCGGGCCGGTCGGCTCGACAGGCCTATCCACACGCGGGGCCGGACGTTCCGCAGGTGGCGCCGACTGGGCCGCCCGGCGCACAGCGGGCTCGGCGCGACGCGGAACCGGGGCAGGCGTCGTCTGCGGCGTCGTCTGGACAGGGACGGGTTGGGCGAGCGGAGTCTCAACCGGCGTCAAAGCCGTCGGCGCGGTCTGCATCTGCGGCGCCGGGGTCGAAAGCGGCTGCGCCGAAGACGCCGGCGCGGCCGGCGCGTCGCCGCCCATCATCAGGGCCGCCGCCGTGCCGATCACCGCCAGGGCGCCGATCGGGGCGATGATCATCCAGGTCTTGACGGATTTGTTGCTTCGGCTGCGACGCTGAGCATAGCGTGGCACGAAGACCTCGTCGGCGGAACGCCCCGTCGCATCGACGGCGGCTGTGTTGGTCGTAACGTCTGCATAAGTCATCGACATGATGTGTCCTCCATGAGATCGGCAGGAAAACACGCTGTTCTTCGAGGTCGTTCCGATAAACGGTCAATGACCTTGAAGAAGCACTGATACGGCCCCGGCTAAGGCGAAATCAGATCTATTATAGGCCAGAAAAGAACGAATAAGGCGAAAAATGCGCGTTTCGCTCTGGATTTCCCCGACGTCACCGAAACAAATGGGACACGGCCTTGTCTGATCGCGGTGGTTTCTAAGGCGTTTGTCCGCCTCGCGGTTGACCGAACAGGCTCCTTTCGTTCATCACGAGCGCGGGTGGAACACGCAAAGACCGGAGTAACGGCGAGCATGGGTTTTGTAGCCAATATCCGCAGGGACGTGCGCTTCGCGCGCGGACTGTTCCGCCTGCTCAAGCGTATCAAGCCGATCGAGCTGGATAGCGACATTCTGCTGTGCGACGACTTTGAAGAAGCCGTCGACAAGTTCGCGGACAACGTCGCCGTCGAGGACGAGCGCCGCAGCCTGACCTATCGCGACCTGGACGCCATGGCCAACCGCTACGCCCACTGGGCCAAGGGGCGCGGCCTGAACCGGGGCGACACCATCGCCCTGATGATGACCAACCGCGTCGAATATCTGGCGGCCTGGATCGGCTTCTCCAAGGTCGGCATCGCCACCGCCCTGATCAACACGAATCTGACGGGCCAGGGGCTGGCCCACTGCCTGACCATCTCCAACGCCTTCCAGGTGGTGGCGGACGAGGATTGCTGGCGCCAGGTCGAGGCGACCCGCCCCCTGGTCGGCCACACCCTGATGCTGTGGGTCCTGGGCCTGGGCGACGAGGACGAATCCAGCGACCGGCGCGGCCTGGACAAGCCGGTGCGCGGCGCCTCCTCCGTGCGGCCGTCCCGGTCGGTGCGCGAAGGCCTGACGAACCGCGACACGGCCCTGTATATCTACACCTCCGGCACCACCGGCCTGCCCAAGGCGGCCCGCATCCCGCATTCGCGGGCCCGCACCTATATGCGCGCTTTCGCCGGCGCGACCCGTTCGACGCCCAAGGACCGGATCTTCAACGTCCTGCCGCTGTATCACTCGACCGGGGGCCTGGTCGGCGTCGGCGCGGCCCTGCTGAACGGGGCGCGTCTGGTGATCCGCAAGCGGTTCTCGGCCAGCAGCTTCTGGCCCGACGTGGTGGCGTCCGGCGCCACCATGTTCGTCTATATCGGCGAGCTGTGCCGTTATCTGGTGAACAGCAAGCCCCAGGCCTATGAGCAGAAGCATAAGCTGCGTCTGGCCTTCGGCAACGGACTGCGCGCCGACGTCTGGCCCGAATTCCAGAGCCGGTTCCATATTCCCGAGGTGCTGGAGTTCTACGGCTCGACCGAAGGCAATGTCTCCCTGTTCAACTTCGACGGCAAACAGGGCGCCATCGGCCGGGTGCCGAGCTACCTGAAGAAACAGATCAATATCCGCCTGGTCCAGTTCGACGTGGACAGCGAACAGCCGATCCGCGGCCCGGACGGCCTGTGCCGCCTGACCCGCGTCGGCGAGATCGGCGAAGCCATCGGCGAGATCGGCAACGACATCCGCCACGACTTCTCGGGCTATGCTGACAAGGCCGCCTCGCAGAAGAAGATCCTGACCGACGTCTTCAAGAAGGGCGACCGCTGGTTCCGCACGGGCGACCTGATGAAACAGGACGCCGAGGGCTATTTCTACTTCGTCGACCGGATGGGCGACACCTTCCGCTGGAAGGGCGAGAACGTCTCGACCTCCGAGGTCGAACAGGTGCTGATGGAAGGCCCCGGCGTGTCCGAGGCCATCGTCTATGGCGTCCCCGTGCCCGGCCAGGACGGCAAGGCGGGGATGGCCGCCCTGGTGACGGACGCCAAGTTCGACCCCAAGGCCTTCGCCGAACACGTCGAGGCCCGCCTGCCCGCCTACGCCCAGCCCGTCTTCGTGCGGCTGATCGAGGCGGCCGAAACGACCGGCACCTTCAAATACCGCAAGGCCGATCTGGTGGCCGACGGGTTCGATCCGGAAAAAACCGGCGCGACCCTGTATGTGCGCGGCGGCAAGACCGGCTACCAGAAGCTGACGACGGCAGGGCGGACGGCCATTCTGAACGGCGAAGGCCGGCTGTGACGGTATAAGACGGCGTTTCCCGAAACGCCGTCTTAATCAATAACGGTCATCACTTGACGCCTCTCGCGTCAGGATACCGCGTCTCCATGTTCCAGATCATCGGCATCGTACTGCTGTTCGGCCTCGTGTTCGGCAGCTACGCCATCTCGGGCGGCAAGTTCGAGGTCATCATGCACGCCGCGCCCCACGAACTGATGGCGATCGGCGGCGCGGGCATCGCGGCCTTCCTGATCTCCAACTCCATGACGGTGGTCAAGGGTTCGCTGGCGGGTCTGGGCAAGGCCTTCGCCGGTCCGAAATGGAAGAAGCAGGACTACAAGGACCTGCTGTCCCTGTTGTTCCAGCTGACCAAGACCATGAAATCCAAGGGCGTCGTCGCGCTGGAAAGCCATATCGAAAAGCCCAAGGAATCGACCATCTTCCAGAAGTACCCCAAGGTGCTGAAGGACCATTTCGCCGTCGACTTCATCTGCGACACCCTGCGGATGATGACGATGAACCTGGAGGATCCGCACCAGGTCGAGGATGCGATGGAGAAGCAGCTCGAGAAGCATCACCACGAGCATCTCGACAACGCCCACGCCTTGCAGAACCTGGCGGACGCCCTGCCCGCACTGGGCATCGTCGCGGCCGTGCTGGGCGTCATCAAGACCATGGGCTCGATCACCGAGCCGCCGGAAGTTCTGGGGGGCATGATCGGCGGCGCCCTGGTCGGCACCTTCATGGGCGTGTTCCTGGCCTATGGCCTGGTCGGCCCGTTCGCGGCGCGCCTGACCTCGATCATCAATGAGGAAGCGGCCTACTACAAGATGATCCAGTCCGTGCTGATCGCCCACCTGCACGGCAACGCCGCCCAGATCTCGGTCGAGATCGGCCGCGGCGACATTCCCTCCGCCTCCCAGCCGTCCTTCGCCGAAATGGAAGAAGCGCTGAACAATATCAGCAACGACTGAAGCTGAGCGGGCCGGAACGTCCGGCCGCGCGACGAGTTTCAGACGCGGCATGACGCCGCCGTGATCCCGGCTTGCCCCGAGGTTCACGGCGGCGTTATCGTTTCCAGCGAGGCTTTCGGCCTCGCGAACAGCCTTCGGAGGATTGTCCCATGCGCATCACCGCCCTCATCGCCGCCTCGGCCGCCGCCCTGATCATCGCCGGGTGCCAGAAGGCGCCGGAAGAAAAGGCTCAGGAAGCCGCCAGCGACGCGGTCGAAGCGGCCGGAACCGCCGCCGACGCCGCCCTGACCGCCGACCAGGCCGCTGCGGAAGCCGCCGCCGCCGCCAATGAGGCCGCTCAGGACGCCGGCGCCGCCACCGCCTCCGCCTCCGCACAGCCCCCCGAAGGCGCGCCTGCGGCGACAGACACGGCGGCCGGGCAAGCCGCCGCCCCGGCGACCGACCACGGATCGGCCGAGGCCGCCGGCCACTGAGTCCTTCCCCCGACCCACAAAGGGGCCGCCCCGCGGGCGGCCCTTTTTCGTATCGGCGGCGGAGGTGCTAGAGCCGCGCCATGACGACCGACGACACCGCCCCGCACCTGACCTGGACCGATGACGACGAACCGCGCTCCGGCCGGTTCGGCGACGTCTATTTCTCACGCGACGACGGTCTGGCCGAGACCCGCGCCGTCTTCCTGGAAGGCTGCGGCCTGCCGGACGCCTGGGCCGGGCGACGCCATTTCACCGTGGCCGAGCTGGGGTTCGGCACCGGGCTGAACATCGCCGCCCTGCTGGACCTGTGGAGCCGGACCCGGCCCGAGGGCGGGCGGCTGCACGTCTTCTCCATCGAGGGGTTTCCCCTGACCGCCGACGAGGCGCGGCGCGCCCTGGGCGCCTGGCCCGAACTGGCGGAGGCGGCCCTGGCCCTGACTGAAGCGTGGCCGGAGCGGACGCCGGGCTTTCACCGGGTCGATCTGCCGGGGTTCCACGCGGTGCTCGACGTCGCCGTCGGCGACGTCGACTGGGCCCTGGACCAGTGGTCGGGAGCGGCCGACGCCTGGTTCCTGGACGGTTTCTCGCCGGCCCTGAACCCCGGCATGTGGTCCGAAACGGTGATGGACCGGATCGCCGCCCGGTCGGCCCCCGGCGCGCGAGTCGCCACCTTCACGGTCGCCGGCGCGGTTCGACGCGGCCTGTCGGAACGCGGCTTCGTGGTCGAGAAGAAGCCCGGCCACGGCCGCAAGCGTGAACGGCTGGAGGCGCGGCGGGACGGCGCCCCTGCGCCCGACCAGGCCCCCCGCGTCGCCGTCATCGGGGCCGGAGTGGCCGGGGCGGCCGTGGCCCGCGCCCTGGTCGCATCAGGAATCACGCCGGTGGTGATCGAGGGCGAGCGGCCCGGCGCGGGGGGATCGGGGTTTCCGGCCGGACTGGCGACGCCGCGCCTCGACGCCGGGGATGCGGCCATCGCCGGCCTGTACGCCCAGGCGCTGGAACGGGCGCGGCATCTGTATGACGCCACGCCGGGGGCCGTTCTGAGCCGGGGCGTCCTGCAACTGCCCCAGGCGGCGCGCGATCCGGCGCGCTTCGACAAGATCGCCGCCCAGTCCCTGTGGCGCGACGGCGCCATGTCGGTGATCGACGCCGAGGCCGCTGCAGACCGACTGGGCGAACCGACCGCCGAGGGCGGGCTGATGATGGCCGACGCCCGCGTGATTCACGCCGCCGCCATCCTGTCGGCCTGGCTGAAGGCCGTGCCCATGATCACCGCGACCGTGGCCCGGATCGAGCGCGGCGACGCCGGCTGGACCCTGAGTGACGCCGAGGGCCGGATCCTGGCCCAGGCGGACGCGGTGGTGGTGACGGCCGGCTGGGGAACGGCCGGATTGCTGGCGGACGCCGGCCTGTCGCCCGTCCGGGGCCAGGCCGACTGGGTCGAGGGTCCGGCGTCTCCGGGCGTGGCCTGGGGCGGCTATGTCGCGCCCACCGGCACGGGCGTCCTGTTCGGAGCAACCCACGACCGCGGCGACGTGACCCTGGAGGCGCGCGATGCGGACAGCGCCCGGAACCTGGACGCCCTGCGCGCGCGCCTGCCGCATCTGGCCGCCCAGGCTGAGACGGGCGTCCGCCATCGTCGGGTCGCCATCCGGGCCACGACACGCGACCGGCTGCCGTTGGCGGGGCGTCGAGCGGACGGGCTCTATCTGCTGTCGGGCCTGGGTTCACGCGGTTTCTGCGTGGCGCCCCTGCTGGGCGAACATGTCGCCGCCCTGATCGCCGGTACGCCTTCGCCGCTTCCTGCAACGCTTTTTGGACGGATCGATCCTGACCGTCTGGGGCCGGCTTGATCGGCCTTCAGGCTGTGTTCATGTGCGGCGTCTCTTCCTTGTTCCAGATTCCGTATTGGAGACTTCGATGCGTATCCTGCTGACCTCCGCGCTCGCCGCCTCGACGGTGGCGGCCATGAGCCTTTCCGCCTGCGCGCCCGCCGCAACCAGGGCCGCGGCCGCCGCCGACGGCGAAAAGTCCGTCGCCCGCTGCTTCCGTACAGACAGCGTGCGCAACTTCCGCACCGATCGCCAGTCCGACCTCTATATCCGGTCGTTGCGCGACGATGTGTTCCAGATCAACACCAGCGGCGCCTGCTGGGATCTGGATTCGGCGGTGTCCATCGCCGTGACGCCGACCCTCGGCGGATCCGACACCGTCTGCGTCGGCGATCCGGTCCAGATCATCGTGCCGAACGCCGACCCGGGTCGCCGCACCTGCCGGGCCTTCGTCACCAAGTCGCTGACCGCGGAAGAGGTGGCCGCCCTGCCGGATCGCGCCAGACCCTGATCCGCCGCCGGTCGCAGGGGCGGCTTGAAATCGGGCGACCACGGGTATCAAATCCTCTCATTCACGGGAGGAAGACATGCGCGGAATCGCCAAACTGACCTTTGCCACACTGACGGTTGTCGGCGTCGCGGCCCTGACGGCGGCGACGCCGGCCGCAGCCGAGACCTGGACCCGTTTCTCGGCCAGCGACCGAACCGTCTATCTGATCGATCAGGACACCCTGACGCCGGTCGACGGCGTCGCTACGGCCCGCTTCGCCCGCGTTCCCGCACACGGCGACGCGGCCGATCAGAGCCATGAGGTCGAGGAGTTGGCGGTCCGCTGCTCGGACGGCCAGTCCCGCACCGTCGCCACCATCGTCCACGGCCCGGACGGCGCGGAAGCGGAACGGATCGCCGAAGACGCCCCCTGGGACGCCACCCCCTCCGGCGGCGTGTACGGCGCCCTCAAGTCCTTCGCCTGCGACGACATGCGCCCCCAGGGCGCGCCCTGGCCGACCATCGCCGCCTTCATCGCCGGCGGGCGCGGGGGCTAGGGGCCCATCTCTGGTACGGCGTGATCGGCAGCGGTCCCCCTGTGATCCTGTTGCACGGAGGACTGTCCAGCCATCAGGCCTGGGGCCGACAGGTCCCCGCTCTCCTTGACGCCGGCTATCAGGTCATCCTCATTGACAGCCGGGGCCACGGTCGCAGCACCCTGGGTTCGACACCTCTGAGCTACGATCAGTTGGCCGAGGATGTCGGAGCGGTGATCGATCATCTGCAGTTGAACCGACCCGCAATCATAGGCTGGAGCGACGGCGCCATAACGGCGCTCGTGCTCGGCATGGACCGAGGCGATCAACTCGGCCCCATCTATGCGTTCGGCGCCAATATGGATCTGCAGGGTGTCCGCAAGGACGCCGGCGATGCGCCGATCCTGCGGCAGGTAGGGCCCCGCCTCGCCGCCGATTATGCCGAGCTCTCGCCCGCCCCGGATTTCTCCGGGCTGACCCAGGCGGTCAGGACCATGCAGACAACGCGACTTCACTACGGCCCCGGTCAACTCGCCCTGATCCGGGCGCCCCAGGTTCTGATCGTCGCGGGCTCGGAGGATGAATTCATAACGCCGCAGCATGCCGCCTATATTGCGGACGCCATCCCGGGCGCCAGTCTTCAGTATCTGGCGGACAGCGGGCATTTCGCGCCCTGGCAGAGCCCGGAACTGTTCAACCAGTCCATGATCCGGTTTCTGAAGTCAGCCGGATACGCGCCGGACACGGCGGAGACCGTGCCCGCCGCGCCAGACGGAATGGACGCGAGAACAATGGCCAGGGGCGACGCCCTGCCCCAGGCCGCAAGCGTCTGCCTCCCCGCCGCCGTCCAATGCCGGTCTCCGGCTGAACCGGCCGGGTCTCGACCGGGACGGAGCGCGGCGCCGCTTCAACATTCAGCGCCGCACCCTACGCCGAAGGCTCAGTGCGGTCCGGGCTGGATGATCCCCCTACCCTTGCGGCCCGTGCGGCATCGCGGCGCAAAGCCTCGGCACGGAGCCGAAGAAGGTTGCCGGTTCGTCAATGACGGGGCGGATCTGTGTATCTGAGGTTGATTGTCCAGTACAGATTGACGACGTGCGTATGAAATATTGACGACGCCTGTCAGCTTGTTCGGGTCGTTCAGTCTCTCTGTCGTCTGCGCCTTGGCAGACCACGGGGGACTACATCATGAAAACCAAATCTCGCTATCTGGCGGCGGCCGGAGGCCTGGCGTTGATCGCGGCCTTTCCGCAATGGGCGGCGGCCCAATCGCAGTCGCAGTCGCAATCGACCTCGTCCGAGGCGGAAACGGCGGCGCAACCCAACCCCGCCGTCCTCGATGAAGTCGTCGTCACCGGCTATCTGCAGGGCCTGCGCCGCTCGATCGACGAGAAGCGCAACAGCGACATGATCTCGGACAGCGTCAGCGCCGACGACATGGGCAAGCTGCCGTCGTCCAACCTGACCGAGGCCGCATCGCGCATTCCGGGCGTGTCGGCGGTCCGCAACCACTTCACCGGCGAAGGCGACCGGGTGGTGATCCGGGGCATGGCGACCGAATACAACGCCTACGCCGTCAACGGCGTGCGCATGGGCGGCACCGGATCGCCGGGCGACAACTTCTTCCGCGGCGTGCGCCTCAGCTTCCTGCCGACGTCGGGCGTCGATGCGATCACCGTCTACAAGAGCCTGCTGCCCTATATGGACGGCGACGCCATCGGCGGCACCATCGACATCAAGACGCCGACGGCCTTCGACTATGATCCGACCCATGTGGCGGGCTCGATCGAGGGCACCCTGCTGCAACAGCGCGACGACCGGACCTCATGGGCCGCCGATGTGGCCTTCGGCAAGCAGTTCTCCGATCGGCTGGGCCTGTTCGTGACCGGCAACTACTCGGAACGCGCCTCGCAGTTCGAGCAGATCGGCAACTCCGGGGATAATATGCCCCGTAACTGGTACAGCAAGGCCCAGAGCCTGGACTTCGATCCCCAGACCTTCGTGACCCGCGGTCTGGAAATGTCCACCGGCGACACGGACGTGACGCGCTGGGGCTTCAACGGCTCGCTGGACTGGCGCGGCGACAATCACGACTTCCACCTGCGTGGTCAGTACAATGAGTATGAAGAGACCCAGTTCAGGAACCGCCTCAACTTCCGCAACGAGGCCGGCACCAGCGCCTCGGCGCGCCTGGAGCAGGTCGACAAGTCGCGCGGCGACCTGATCCAGCCGGCGAACGCCGTCATCGGCTACGATGACATCAAGGGCGCCATCTACAACTACACCACCGCCCAGATCGTCGACCGCGACAAGGACGACAAGATCACCGACGCGGACAAGGGTTCCAACAGCTATTACAGCCTGAACGGCTCGTCGGGCTCGTGGGATCCCAAAGGCTTCCGCCTGCGTCGCTACTGGGAAGGCGGCACGACCGAAGGCGTGCTGCAGATGGTCAACTTCGGCGGCGAAAGCCGCTTCCGCGAGTTCACCCTCGACTACGACCTGTCGCACTCGGAATCCGAGGACAATATCGTCGACAGCTACGAGATGTATTTCGGCCGCAACGCCTATCTGTGGAAGGGCAATGAAGGCGTCGAGATCGTCAGCCAGGGGGATCCGCAGTACCTGAAATGGGTGCTGAACCCCGCCGGCATGGCGGGCGTCCAGGACCTGACCCAGTACACCGCCTCCAGCCTGAGCGGCAGCTACGGCGGCGCCAAGGAAACCCTGAACCAGGCCCAGTTCAACCTGCGCTACCAGCCGACAGGCTCCTGGCTGCAAGAGGTCCGCGCCGGCGCCAAATACTACAAGTCCGAGCGTGAACGCCTGGAAGGTTCGCTGATCGACCTGGAGCCCCGGGGCACCATGGCCGACTATTCCGCCCTGTTCGGCGAAGCGATCACCGACATGTTCGACGGCCGTTACACCGGCCAGTACCAACTCGGCCCCGTCATCGACACCGACAAGATGATGGCCGAGATCGAACGCGCCAAGGCGGGGAATTCGACCCTGCTGACGCTGAACGAGGCGGACTCGATCGACTACGCCTCCACCTGGTTCTACGACGAACAGGTAGTGTCTGCCTATGTGATGGGCACGGCTCGTTTCGGCGCGGCCGAAGTGATCGCCGGCGTGCGGGTCGAGGACACCAGCAACGACATCCGCGCCTGGACCGAAAACCCGGTGCGGGGCGAGGACTACACCACCGACACCTCGGGCTTCACCAACTGGCTGCCCTCGATCCACGTCAACTATGACGTGAGCTGGAACGCCAAGCTGCGGGCGGCGATCTGGACCAGCGTCTCGCGTCCGGACATCAAACGGATGACCTCGGTCAAGGAATACAGCTACGACGGCGATCCCGACGGCGACGGCGTGACCAACCCGACCAGCGAATGGGTGCTGACCGGCATCGTCCAGGGCAATCCCGATCTCGAGCCGATGACCTCGGTCAACTACGACCTGTCGGCGGAATATTACAACGGACGCACGGGCGCCTACTCCGTCGCGCTGTTCTACAAGGATCTGGACAAGTTCCTGTTCCGCTCCTCGTCGTCGGTCATTCGGGACGGCACGGAGGGCGAGTTCGACGATCCGTCGGGCGTGCCCGTCTCCATGCCGATGAACGGTCGCAAGGCCGAGATCCGCGGCGTCGAGATCAACGCCCGCCAGCAGCTCCACTGGCTGCCGGCGCCGTTCGACGGGCTGGGCGTGGCGGCGAACGCCACCATCCAGCGCTCGGAAGCCGAAACCGGCCTGTCCTGGCACCCTGAAGGCTACACCCTGCCCTTCATGGAAACCCCCGACCACATCGTGAACCTGGAACTGTTCTGGGAGCGCAACGGCTGGGAGGCCTATGTGGCCTACAACTATCAGGACGTGTCTCTGGAAGACATCGAGGACTTCGGCAACGATCCCTATGAGCAGGACTACCACTTCGTGGACCTGATGGCGCGGCGTCAGATCACGCCGAACCTGACGGCCACCTTCAAGGTGCAGAACCTGCTGGACAACTACACCTACTTCTACACCTTCGGTGAAGGAAAGGGCGGCGTCCGCGACTACATCGAGAACGGTCGTTACCTGAGCCTGAACCTGAACTGGCGGCTCTGACCGTTCCTGCCGCTCGCGGGAGATCTCCCGCGAGCGGCGCCTTTTCCAGACATCGAGGATACCTCATGCGCCTGTCCCTGCGCCTCGCCGCGACCCTGTCCTGCAGCGTCCTGGCCTTCGCCGCCCTCCAGGCCGTCCCGGCGCAAGCCCAGACGGCTTCCCTGCCCGAACGCGTCATCGTCAATCTGACCGAGACGCCGTCGACCAGCTTGGCCTTCAACTGGCGCGCCGAAGCGGGTGCGGGCGACGGCTTCATCGAATATGCGATTCTGACGCCGGGGCCGGCCTACCCTGCCAAAGCCGTCCGCCTGCCGGCGCAGCGCACCTCCGCCGCCTTCACGACGCGGGACGAACAGAACGTCGCCGCCGACTATTACAGCGTGCGGCTGACCGGCCTGACCCCCGACACCCAATACGTCTATCGCGTGGGCAAGGAAGGCGCCTGGTCGCCCGGGCGCCAGGTCAAGACCGCCGCCGCCGAGGTTCGTCCCTTCACCTTCCTCTATATGGGCGACGTCCAGAACGACATCCGCTCCATGGGCGGCCTGGCCGTGCGCCGCGCCCTGCGCCAGACCCCGGACGCGGCCTTCATGCTGTTCGCCGGCGACCTGATCAACCGGGCCGACAACGACGCGGAATGGGGCGAATGGTTCGATATGGACGCCCACCGTCTGGCCGAGACCCCGTCGCTGATGACGCCGGGCAACCACGAATACATGAAGCCCCAGGGCTCGACCCCGCAAATGCTGGCGCCCCAGTGGCGGCTGCAATTCACCCTGCCCGAGAACGGCCCGTCCGACATGCTGACCGAGACCGTGTATCGGGTCGATTATCAGGGCGTTCGCATCATCTCGCTCGACGCCGACATGATCGACGAAGACCCCCAGGCCGCGCGGGATCAGGTGGCCTGGCTGGAGCGGCAACTGGCCGACAACCCGTCGCGCTGGACGGTCGTCTTCCTGCACTACCCCCTCTATTCCACCGCCCGGGGCCGCAGCGGCGAGGAACTGCGCGCCGTGCTGCAACCCCTGTTCGACCGCTATCACGTCGACTTGGTGCTGGCCGGCCATGACCACACCTATGGACGCGGCCGCCCCCACGATCAGGGCCCGGTCTATATGGTCTCCAACGTCGGGCCGAAGCAGTATCCGCTGGGCGACCTCAACTGGACGGAGCGCAAGGCCAGCGGCGTGCAGGTGTTCCAGCAGGTCGAGGTCTCTGCGGCCCGACTGACGATGCGGGCCTTCACCATGGACGGCGCCCTGTACGACGCCTTCCAACTGGACAAGCCCGGCGCGGGTCCGGCGCGCCTGACCGATCTGAAGCCGGCGACGCCGGAACTGATCCTGCGGCGCGAGGACCAGTAGTGATAGCGCGTACCGCGATCGTCGGGCTGCTCGCGGCATGGGCGGCGGGGCTGGCGGCGACGCCGGCCCTGGCCGATCCGGTCTGCGGGCAGACCGCCGTCATGTCGCGCCTTCAGGCCGAACTGGCGAAGCCGCGCGGCGCCCTGCTGATCGCCGCGCACCGGGCCGGCCATCTCGAAGCGCCCGAGAACTCGCTGGCCGCCATCGACGAAGCGGTGCGCGAGGGCGCCGACATCGTGGAGATCGACGTCAAGGTCTCCGCCGACGGCGTGCCCTTTCTGATGCACGATCAAACGGTGACTCGGACCACCGGCGGCGCCGGCGAGGCCGAGAGCCTGACCTACGCCCAACTGCGTCGCCTGCGGCTGGAAGACAGTTCCGAGCCGCCCCCGACCCTGGTCGAGGCGTTTCGCAAGACGTGCGGACGGGTGCTGGTTGATCTGGACCTCAAGACGGATCGCATCGGCCCCGTGGTCGCGGCGGTGCAGGGGCTGGGAATGACGGACCAGGTCGTCTTCTTCGACTCCGACGGGGCGGTGTTGCGGGCGGTGCGTGAGCTCGCGCCGCGCGCCCTGCTCATGCCGCGCGTCAGCCGTTCCGACGGCTTGGCCGCCGCCGTCGAGGGGCTGCCGGCGGCGACGATCATTCACGGCGACCCCGAGTCTCTGACCCCGCAGCTCCGCAACGGGGCGCGGGCCCTGCCGGCGCGGATCTGGGTCAACAGTCTGGGCGATGTCGATGAGGCCTTGGCGGTCCGGGCGACCGACCTGTGTTCCCGGCTGGAGGGACTGCTGGTCCTGGACGCCAATGTGATTCAGACGGATCGGCCACGGGGCCTTCGGCGCGCCGTGAGCGACTGCGGGCTCGCGGCGCTGCCATGATCGAAGCCATGCAAAGGCGCGGGGGCCGAGCGGGCGGCGCCTTCAATCCCCGTCTGACCACGAAGACGCGCGATCTTTCCGGGGCGTGCAGCCTCTCCGTGACGGATCGCTTTGACTTCGCCCAGGATGAGCTTTTGCTGACGGTGTGCAACGCGGCCGGCGGCGATGTGGCGCATCTTCAGATCCTCGATGCGCATCAGCCGTCGGCGTCCATGGACGCCTTCAGCCTGTCGCCCGGCGATCAGGTCGAACTGATCCGGACGGCCGCCCCCTATGATCTGCGCCTGCTTGGACCCGACGGCTTCTGCAGGCGCTTCTCCGGCTGTCTGGCCGAAGACGGCCCTGTCGCGGCGCGCCTGAAAGAGCCGCGCCGAGGTCGGGGCCTGATCCTGGAGATCGTCCCGGCCGAGGACGCCTGGTTCTGCGTCAATGACGAGACGGGCCTGTGTCCCACGCGTCGCTACAGGCTGAGCGCTGGAGCGCCCTTGCGCCTGCGACTTCCGGTCCTGCCGGACGGCGCCTACGACCTGACCGTCTCGCGCCTCGGCGGCGCCTTCAGCCGAAGGTTCGCGGGCCGCCTGGCGTCGCAGGATCCGCTCAGAAGCTGCGGCTGATCGCCAGGGTCACCGTCGGCCCGGTGCGGATGTACTCCCGCAAATCCTCCGGCCCCGAGCCGAAGGTGTACCAATAGGTATGGCTGTTCAGCAGGTTGCGGATCTGAATCGACGCCAAGCCGTCGCCGCCCAACCGTCGTCGAAGGCTGATGTCCACAAAACTGTAGGCCTGTTCGTAGGGGTCGTTGGCGAAACTATCCATACCTTCGAGGAAGCCGCCCTGGCGGCTCCAGCCGGCCGCCGCCTCCCATCCGCCGCCCTGCCAGAACAGTTCGACGGACGCCAGGGTCTCGGGCGTCTCCGTAAAGGGAAGCCGATCGCCGACGCGCCAGACGATGTTGGCGTCGGCGCGGCTGACCTGCCAGGTCAGATTGGCCGTGACGCCCAGCCCATCCAGCGGGGCGGGCGCCCAGTCCAGGCCGTGGCGTATCGCCAGTTCGACCCCGCTGATCCGCGCCCGCCGACCGTTGGCGTAGGCCCGCACGGGCGTCCCGTTCTCATCCCCGCGGTCAATCAGTCCGCCGTCGCGGATCGAACTGGTTGAGGCCCTATAGAGAAAATTATGAATGTCCTTGTGGAACAGGGCCGCCGACCAGGCTGTCGATCGGCCATAGTGTTCGAGCGACAGATCATAGCCGATGGCTTCCATAGGCTTCAGGTCCGGATTGCCTTGGCGGATTTCCTGAAGGATCCAGTCCGCCTCGGGATTGACCTCGCCGTCGCGGTCGGGATCCTGATCGTAGACATACTGCCGCGCCGACGTCATTCGGGCGATGTCCGGTCGGGCGAAACTGGTCCAGATCGCCGCCCGCAAGACCTTGTCGCCCTCCAGGGCGCGCCGCAGATGCAGCGAGGGCAGGACATTGGTGAAACTGTTTCGACGTTGATCCCGTCCGTCGCCACGGAGCGCATCCAGAATGGGAAAACTCACCTTTGATCGGGTGTGCTCGACCCGCACGCCGCCCGTGATCTCGGTTCCGGCCCATCGGGCTGCGGCCATGACATAGCCGGCCGCCGCCTGTTCCTTCAGCCGGAACCTCTCGGCGTCGGCCTGGGGCTCGAACGCGGGGTCTACGGTGAAATAGGCGCTGTCGCCGCGATAGGCCCGTTCGATCTCGGCCGACATCCGTCGGCTGTCCAAGACCACGCCCAGCCGGTGGTCCCCGACATAGCGGCCGTCGAACAAGTCCGTGACCGGCGCGCCGAACAGCCCTTCCAGATCGGCCAGGGTCTCCGGACCGATCAGATCGGGGCGGGCGCCTCCCGCGCTGCGGCGGTTCGAGTGCATATAGCGCCCTCCGGCCTGGACCGACTCCAGCCAGCCGCCGGTCAGCGTATAGGTCAGACCGAACTGGGCCTGGGCCAGGGTCTCGGACGTCTGTTCCCACTCATCGCCCAGATGTCTGAAATCATAGGCGGCCGGATCCTGAACCGCCGCCATGCCGGCGGGATTGAGCCCCCACAGGCGAAAGCGCGGATCGTCGGTCTCGATCACCCGGACGCCGCGATTGCCCAGCCATTCGACGGCGTCGGTCCTGAATTCCAGGAGCGCGCCCTCGTCCAGATCATCCTGAGAGCGCGACAGCGAGACATCATAGTCGATCCGCCACGGCCCGTCCCACCGCCGTCCGCCCAGGGTGATGGACGACAACAGGCCGGATTCCCGCGTCGCTTCCCAGAACCGTCTCAGTCGGAAGCCCATTGGATCCCACACGCCCGATGCGCCAGCCAGACTATAGACGGAGCGGACGTCGCGGTCGGCGTCGGTGATCCGCCCATCCCCGTCCACATCCTTCATGTCCGCAGTCGAGTAGCCGTAGATGCGCCCCAAATCCGGATCCGAACCGACCACCATCGCGTCCGGCTGCGCCAGACCGGTTCGACCGCTGTCCACCTGGACCAGCCGCTCGGTTCCCGCCAGGCCGTCGTTCCGAAAATTCAGACGGTTCCGGTACTCCTCGCCCTCGTAGCGGTTGTACTGAAGCCGCAGGTGAAGCTCCTGCTGCCCGCCTCGCCAATCCAGGCTCCCGTTCACCCCAAGGCGGCGCACCTGGGTCTCGCCGATGGCCAGTTCCATGCCCCTCATGATGAAACGGTCGAAATCCCAGCCGGTCGAATAGAAGGTGTCGAACCAGACGGGCGGCAGGTCGTCGCTCTCGCCGCCGACCATCTCGAATTGCGAGCGGGCGTCGCTCCAGTTGGCGGCGACGAAGAGGCCCAGCTGATCCGAGAGACGGCGCGAGACGGCCAAGGCCAACTTGCCCGACTTCGGTCGGTCGAACCGGGTCAACCAGCCGTTTTCCGCCGACAGCCGCACATAGTCGTGGTCCGCGTCGAAGGCCGTCGGGGTTTGAATGTCGATCAGGCCGCCCAGGGCGTCTCCGTCCAGATCGGGCGTCAGGGTCTTTCGCACGATCAGGTTCTGGATTCCTTCGGGCGGCAGATAGCTGAGGCGGACGCCACGATAGAATTTGTCCGCCCGCGACCCGGCGCCGCCCAGGCGCACGCCATTGATCCGATAAGCGTTCCATTCGGTCGACATGCCGCGGATCGTCAGGCGATCGCCTTCGCCGGTCTGGTGGTTTCTGACGGCGTTGACGCCGGGCAGGCGCGCGAGGCTTTCCGCCAGATTATTGGTCGGCAACAGGCCCTGGTCGTCGACGCTGACCACATCGCTGACGCCGTCATAGGCCCGTTTAATCTCCAGAGCCTCCTGGAGGGCCCCTTTGCGGCCCAGGACCACCACCTCCTCGAGCTGGGTCACGGTCGTCGGCGCCGGCGCAGCCTGCGCCCGCTCGATGATCAGGGTCTCCCCGACGATGCGGCCTTGCAGGTCCGGATGGGGGGCCAGCAGCCGGGTCAGGGCGTTCCAGGCGGTGGTTCGGCCTTGCCACTGCGCTGTGCGACGTCCGTTCATCAGATCGGCGTCGGCCAGAACGGCCATGCCCGATTGCCGGGAAAGATCACGCAGGGCCTGGGCAAGAGGGCCGCTGGAAATCCGAAACCTGTGCGGGGTCTGGTCGGCGGCGGCGGCGAACGGGGCCGGGGCATGGGCTTGAGCTGCGGCGCCGCCCGCGGCAAGCCACAGGCTCGTCACCGCTGCTGCGCTCCAAAACCTTGCGCGGCCCGCCCACATCCTGGGTTCACCGATCGATCAGCAGACGGCCGGAGGCGTCCCTGCGAAGCGTCAGATCCTGCATGTCCGCGACCACGGTCAGGACGTCCTGCGGTCGAGAAGCGGCGAACCGCCCGCTGATCCGGCGCCGGCTCAGGGCGGGATCGGCGAACTCGGCCTCCAGGCCGGGCGATCGGCGTTTCAACTCGATCAGCAGGTCGGCCAGGCTCATATTGTCCGCGTCGATCCATCCCTCGGTCCAATCCGGCGCCCTGACCTCCGGGTCCAGGCGTTCGATCGCTCCGGCTCGGGCGGTCGCGCCGTCGCTCAGCAATCGACCGCCTGCGTTCAGCACCTGGCCGCGCTCGGGGTGGTTCAAAGGCACCACCTCGACCCGGCCCTCCAGGACCGTCACCTCCACCGCGCCGCCGCTGCGTTCATCGACGTTGAAGCGCGTGCCCAGGGCCGTGATCCGATGTGTGGCCGTGATGACCGAGAAGGGGCGTCTGGCGTCCTTGGCCACCGAGAAGAAGCCTTCCCCGCTCAGCCAGACGTCCCGCCGTTCCGGGCCGAAGGCCGTGCGGACCCGGCTGTCGCCGTTCAGCTGGACCGAAGAGCCGTCGTCCAGCGCCGCTTGAAGGCTGCGTCCCGCCGTTCCCTCCAGCCTCTGTTCGACCAGGGCGGGCTGGGACGGCCATATCAGCACGGCGAGCATCACGGAGGCCGCGGCCAGCATGCCGCCGGCCCAGAGGGATGGCGAGAGTGGAAGGGGCCGAACCCGCCAGGCGCGCCGACGCCGGCCCGCTTCAGCCGCCAGTGTTGCGCTGGCGGCCGCCAGGGCCGGATCGGCGAGCAACCGCTCCTGGGCCTCCAGCAGTCGGGCGCGCTCCGGCGCTGCGGCCAGCCAGGCGCGCAGCGCCTCGTCCGCCGCGTCGTCCATTTCGCCGTGACGCCGACGGTCGGCCCAAAGGGCGGCCTGTTCTTCGGAGACGCGCGCAGAATTCTTCATCGCGCACGCTCCATGTCCACAGCCTTGCGCACTTCGAGGGCGGCGCGACTGAAGTGTTTTTGGGCGGCCTCGACCGAGATGTTCAGCCGCGCGGCGATCTCCGGATAGCTGAGATCGGCGGACTGGCGCAAAACAAAGACTTCTCGCCTGAGCCGGGGCATGCGCTGAAGCGCGCGGGTGAAAAGGTCCGCTCTCTGCTTCATGTCGAGAACTTCGAACGGGGAGGGCGCGTCCGAGGCCGCCGCGTCGTCGATCGGTTCGTTCACATCCGGGGCGCCGGGGCGCCTCTGATCGCTGAGCAGATTGAGCGCGACCCGAAAGGCGTAGGCCACCGGATCCTTCAGCGGCGTGGCCCGGGATCGGGCCAGGACGCGGGCGTAGGCCTCCTGGCTGATGTCGTCGGCGTCGGCGTCGTTGTGGACCCGGCTGCGGACAAAGGCGCGCAGACGCACGGCGTTCTTCGCCAGCAATCGCCCCGCACTCAGATCCTGAACAGACATCCTACCCCCGCGGGCGCACCCGTTGGGCCGCGCTTTTACGGCTCAACGATGACGGTGCGAAAACAGTCCGACGAATAATCGAGCGGCGGAACGACCTGGAGCATTGCCTAAGCTTAACTTGATAGGGGCGCGCCGCAGACGGCATGTGAATACCGTCATGGGGCTGACGCGGGCTTTGTTGCTCACCTTCGCCATTTTCCCAGGCCCATGGCGACACAGGATCGCCTTCTGCAGTTGTGCTGCCGGCGCCTGACCGGCGAAGAGTCCACCCGCCCATTTTGGAGAAGTGTTTCGTGAGCTCTGAAATCAAGACGCTTGTTGCAGGCTTTATCGCGCTCGGTTTGACGGTGGGCGCGGCCCCTACCATGGCAGCAGGTCGCCCTGACCTGCGATCCCAGGTCGTTGCAGCGGACGCCCGTCTCTTCGAGTTGTTCATGGAGCGGTGCGACCCCGCCGCCCTCCGCGCCATGGTGACCGACGACTTCGAATTCTTTGATGACCGCGGCGGCCTGGTCGCGACAGACGGTGACGCTTTCGTCGCCCAGTACGCCACGCGCTGTAAGGGTCGAGATGCTCCGGACGCGTGGCGGTCGCGCCGGGAAGCCTTGGACGAAACCGTCGCCGTCTTCCCGATAGAGCAGTATGGCGCCGTCGAAACCGGCGAGCATGTCTTCTATGAACGTCAGGGCGACGGCGAAGAGAGCCGTGTCGGCCGAGCTCGATTTGCTCAAATGTGGAAGCTCGAAGGCGGTTCTTGGAAACTGGCCCGCGTCTTCAGTTACGATCACGGACCTTTGCCCTAGGCAACGACGCGGCTATCTCATTTGGCGTTCGGTCGCCAACCTGGCGACCTGACGGGGCCGATGTCGCGCAGATAATATTCGCCGCCGAGTTTCATCGCCGGCTTCAGACGCTGATACTGCAGCCCGTCATACGGTAGGGCGCTGGAGATGTCGTAGAGCGGCGCCAGCCGCACCTGGCCCTCCTCCGCAATGAGAAACGCGTAGTTCTTGGCGTGGACGTCCGTGCCGCCGATGGCCGACAGCGCGACGGACACGGCCCTCGCCCCGATGCCGCCGATTTTCACGAGCCCCTGCACGCGTCGATCTAGAGCGCGATACGATCACGCCTGCCCCGGCTCGCAACGGCTTTTGAGACGCTCTGAGCCTGGCTCACTTATGGATCGCCCTGCTTGCGCCGCATCGGGCTGCTCTGGCGCCGAAGCCGTTCTCAAGGGATCGCGGCAGTCCGTATTCCCAATGCGAGGCAAGCGACAGCGCGCCCTTCACGCAGCCGGACACGCCTTGGCGACATAGTCCGCATGAGACGGCATCAGGGCGACGCACTTGCCTATGACGGTCTCCACATCCGCCAGGTACCGCTCAATGTCCGGTTCCGGCGTCACATCGACGAGCGGGTCATAGCCGACCGGGATGATCCCCTGCCCCAGCAGCACCTGTATCCAGCTTTCCTCGGCGAACAGTTCGTCGTCTTCGCGGAATATCCGGCCGTTGGCGCGGAACAGGTCGATCTTCCGCTCCAACGTCACAGGGACATCCATGTCGCGGCAATAGCGCCAGAACGGCGTGTCGTCGCGTTCCGTAGCCTTGTAGTGCAGGATGATGAAGTCGCGGATCCGCTCGTATTCGAAATCGGTCTGACGATTGAACTCGGCGATGGTCGCCGGATCGAAACCGGCGTCCGGCATCAGGCGCACCAGCCGGATCAGCACGGATTGGATCAGGTGCAGGCTGGTCGATTCTAACGGCTCGAGAAAACCGGAGGCCAGGCCCGCCGCCACGCAGTTGCGGTTCCAGATCTGACGACGCTTGCCGGCGACGAAACGGATTCGATTTGGTTCCGCCATCTGGGCGCCGTCCAGGTTCGACAGCAGGATTTGTTCGGCCTCTCCGTCGTCCATATGGCGGCTGGAATAGACGTGCCCGTTGCCCGTGCGGTGCTGCAGCGGAATACGCCACTGCCAGCCGGCCGGGCGGGCGGTCGAGCGGGTATAGGGCGTAAAGGGCTCGGTCCGCGCGCAGGGCACGGCCATCGCCCGGTCGCACGGCAGCCAGTGCGACCAGTCCTCGTACCCGGTCTTCATCGCCTGCTCGATGATCAGACCGCGGAACCCCGAACAGTCGATGAACAGGTCGGCCGATACGACCGCTCCATCCTCAAGCGTGACAGAGTCCACAAACCCGTCCTCGGGCCTGAGTTGGACCGAGACGACCTTGCCTTCGCGACGGCGCACGCCCGCCGCCTCGGACATCCCGCGCAGATATTTGGCGTAGAGGCCGGCGTCGAAATGGAAGGCGTGGGCGATATGGCCCAGCGGCGAGCCCGGTCGTTTCGGGTCGGCGCGCATGAAGCGGTTTTGCAGGGCCGCCGCCGTATTGATCGAATAGGCGGCGAGGTCGGACACCTTCCCCTCAGCCCGCATCTTCAGCCAGTACTGATGGCAGCGCAGCCATTTCAGATCCCGGCCGATCACGCCGAAGCCATGGATATAGCTTGATCCGACCCGGTCCCAGTCGACGAACTGGATGCCCAGTTTGAAGCTGGCCTGAGTGCGGCGCATGAAGTCGTTCTCGTCCAGGCCGATCAGTTCGTTGAACGTCTTGATCGCCGGGATCGTCGCCTCGCCCACCCCGATCGTGCCGATGGCCTCGGACTCGATCAGGGTGATGTCATAAAGCCCCTTGAACAGTTTGGAGAACAGGGCGGCGGCCATCCAGCCGGCGGAACCGCCGCCGACGATCAGGATTGTCTTCAGTTGCCGCACATCCGCCCCCAAAACGCTGTCAGTCGACAGCGTCGCAGACGCCGGGGGTGGTCGGCAAGGGCAGTTCACCCGTCGTCGCGGGCCGGGCGTAGCTGAGTCCGAAGCCCCGCGCGAACTGCACCACGTCGCCCGCATGTTCGCCGGTGCTGCAGGCCGAACCGGGCCAGGCGAAGGACAGCCGCCCGGCGAAGTCGTAACGACCGCCCGAGAGCACATCGGCCAGCCCCGCGCCCTCGGTGCCGGGCAGGAAGGCCGCGACGAAGGCGTCCGACAGATTGATCAGGTCGTTGGCGTAGGCCGGCCGGCCCGAATACAGCACCGAGACCACCGGCACCCCCTTGCCCGAGACCGCGTACAGCAGCGCCAGGTCGTTGGGGCGACGATGGCTGTACTGGATCGGGGCGGGGAAGCGGACATCCCCGTGATATTCGGCATAGGGCGTCTCGCCCAGCACGACCACGACCTTGGCGAACCGGGTCACGTCCACGCCGACGGCGTCTCTGGAATAGACGATGTTGTCCGCGCCGAACTGCGCTGTGAGAGCCTGCAACAGGGTGGCGCCGGTGGCGAAGTCGCCGTTGACGTTCTCGGTACCCTGCCAAGTCAGAGACCAGCCGCCGGTCTGGTTGGACAGGCTGTCGGCGCTGTCGCCCACGACCAGGATCTTCTCGCCCTGGACCAGCGGCAGGGCGCGGTCGTTGTTCTTCAGCAGGACGACCGACTTGCGCACCGCCTCGCGCGCCAGATCGGTCGCGGCCACGGCCGAGGCCTGCCCGTTGTAGCGGCTTTCCGACGGTGCACGGTCGAACAGGCCAGAGCGCATCTTGACCCGCAGGATCCGCGTCACGGCGTCGTCGATGCGGGACATCGGGATGCGCCCGGCTTCGACGTCGGCGATGGTATTGCCGATGAAGGCCTTCCAGTCCTCGGGGACCATGATCATGTCGATGCCGGCGTTGATCGCCTGGGCGCATTCGGCCTTGGTGCAGCCGGGGACCTGCTCGATCCCGTTCCAATCGGACACGACCAGACCGTCGAAGCCCAGTCGGTCCTTCAGCACGTCGGTCAGCATCTCGCGGCTGCCGTGCATCTTGCCGTAGTCATGACCGGCGGCGACGTCGTTCCAGCTACTGTAGGAGGCCATGACGGTCTGCACGCCGGCCTCGATGGTCGAATAATAGCCGGCGCCGTGGCGATTGATCATCTCGCTGAGGCTCGCACGGGCCTCGCCCTGGTCCTGGCCGTTGAAGGTGCCGCCGTCGCCCATATAGTGTTTTGCCGTGGCGACCACGTCGCCGTCGCCGGTCAGATTCCCTTGCAGCCCGCGCACCAGGGCCTCGCCGTATTCGGCGACCAGCTGAGGATCGCTGGAATAGCTCTCATAGGTGCGGCCCCAGCGGCGGTTCTCGCCCACTGCCAGGGTCGGGGCGAAGACCCAGGTGATGCCGGTGGCCCGCACCTGACGCGCGGTGGCCCGGCCGATCCGCTCAATCAGTTCGGGATCATGGGCGGCGCCCAACCCGATGTTGTGCGGGAAGAGCGTCGCGCCGGAGACGTTGTTGTGCCCGTGGACCGCGTCGGTGCCCCAGATCAGCGGAATCTTCACCGTCATGTCTGCGGCGAGAGCGGCGTCATGATAGCGGTCCGACAGGGCGGCCCAGTCGGCCACGGTCGCATGCTTGTTCATGGCGGGCCAGGCGCCGCCGCCGTTCAGGACCGAGCCGATATAATACTGTGTCACCTCTTCGGGCGTAATGTAGCGGACGTCCGGCTGGGTCATCTGACCCACCTTCTGCGCCAGGGTCATGCCGGCGACGATGCGGGAGATCCGGGCCTCCATGGCGGCGTCGGGCGCGTGGGCCGCAGTCAGGGCCGGCCACTCCGTCCGCTCCTGCTGAGCGGCGGCGCTCATCGGGGCCAGGGCGCATCCGGCCAGCAGCAGCAGCAGCGGGAGAAGCTTGGTCTTGCGGAAGGTCATGGCCGTCTCTCGGTTACAGGTATCGATCAAAAAAAGAGGGCGAGACGGCATGGCCGCCTCGCCCCGGAGGCTAAGGGCTTGGAGAGTGACGCCCTAGAATCGGTAGTTGACGCCGAACAGGAACTGCCGGCCGTACTCTTCATAGGTTTCGGGCAGCGAACCGCCGTCCGCCGTGGTCGTGCCGCCGCTGTCCAGTCCCAGGCGGGTCCGGTAAGGCGAGTTGGTCAGATTGTTGACCTGGAACAGCACGCCGAGGCCTTCCAGCGGGCCTTGTTCGAAGGTGTAGCCGATCTGGGCGTCGATCTGTTCGTCGTCCAGGATTTCGGTGTAGCCGCGCGTGGCGAACAACTGCACGACCTCGCCCTTGAAGGCCTCGCGGAACCGCTTGCTGATCCGCGCCTGGAAGCCGCCGCGCTCGTAGTAGCCGGTGATGTTGTAGACCATGCCCGACAGGCCCGGAATCCGGACCTCCCTTCCCTCCGCATCAGGATTCAAATCCGACTCCGTGAAGGAGATGCTGCCCAGCATTCCCAGACCGTCCAGCGGTTCCCAGACGGTGCCGAAGTTCAGCGCGCCGCTGACTTCCAGCCCCTGCACCGTGCCGCCGTCGCCGTTTGCGGGAAGACTGATCTGGCCAATAGGGCTGATAATCAGACCTTCATCGAGAAGAGCCTGTCCGCCCTTGGGCAAGGGAATTCCGGTGAAGTCGAACGTGCCGTTCTGCACGTAGATGTAGGTTTCCAGGTCCTTGTAAAAGCCTGCGATCGACAGATACGTGGTGGAATCCACATACCACTCGTAGGCCAGATCGAAGGCGTTCGCGCGCCATGGCTCCAACTCCGGATTGCCGCCTGAGGCTGACCAAGGGTTGACCGTCGATCCCTGCGGACAAGCTTGGGTCGAACAGACCAGCGCGTTGAAGCCCGGCGTCACATTGGCCCGCATCTCGTCCATGCGCGGCCGCGCCATGGTGCGCGAGGCGGCGAAGCGAAGACGGTGGCCGCCGCCCAGGTCGTAGATCAGGTTCAGGCTGGGCAGGATGTCCAGATAGTCGGCGCCCTTGGTGACCGAGATCGGATCAATGGGCGCGCCCGGCTCGGTGCCGTTGATGACGACGCCGGTCGATTCCTGGTTCTGAACGACGGCCTGCATGCCCACGTTGCCGCGCCAGCGACCGCCCTCGAAGTCCAGTTTGACGAAGGCCGTGGTGACCTGTTCCTCGATGTCCCAGTTCTTGTCGAAATAGTTGGCGTCGAGGATCGGGGCGCGGTCGTAATAGACGTCGAGCGCCCGGCTCATGTCCACGGCGAGCACGTCGCCGAAGCCTGCCCAGGCCAGCGAAACGGGCGCCTCCAAATATTGGGCGTCGACATAGACCTGCTGGCGGCCGTTCTTCAGGAACAGATCATAGTCGTCGACGCGCTTGGACTTCTCGCGCTTGGCGTAATTCACGCCGGCGGTGAAGGTGTTGAAGAAGCCGTCCATGTCGCGCTGGATCTTCAGATCCGCCGAGCTGATGGTTTCCTCGACGTCCGGGAACCGAATGGCGCCGTCATGGCCCCAGCCGTTCCACGGCGCGCGATCGCCCAGCGTCACCTGAGAGGCGTCCGCATAGTTCAGGCCCTCGGAATAGGTCGGATAGCCGTCGTCGTTCACGGTGAAGTCGATGACGTCCAGGGTCCGGCCGATGTTCGGAGTTCCCGGCGTGACCCCGCCCGTCCCCCGTCCATATCCGGCGTAGGTCTCCAGAATGGTCTCGCGGCGACGGTTGTTCGAATAGGACAGGTCCGCAACGATCCGCGTCCGGTCGTTGATCTCGTATTCGGTGTTCAAACCGATCGAGAAGATCTCGTCTTCGCGGGTGTTGTGGTCGTTTCGGATGATCGGCGTGGCGTTGTGGATCGTACCGCTCCGCCCGATCAGAGAACCGCCCCGGTCTTCGGTCACAACGTCGGTGAAATAGGCGTCGTCAGCCCAGGCGTTGGAGAACCACTGGGCGCCCCGCGTCGTCTCTTCCTGCTCGAACTTGGAGTAGTAGACGTCCAGGGTAGAGTGAAGCTGGTCGGTCGGACGCCATTCCAGGATGCCGATGACGGCGTCCCGCTGGTTCAGACGCGAGGTCGCGAATATCTCCTGGCCGTTCAGCAGCAGAGCAGCATCGGCGCTGTCGGGCTGCACCGACTCCTCGCGTTCGGTTCCGTCCTCGCGAACGCAAACCGTTTGCGGTGCGATGGGCTCGCAGACTCCCCCGAAAGCCTCGTAGCCATAGGCCTTGTAATGCTTGTTCTGCGACGGCGAATCCAGATGCGCATAACCCAGGGCCAGCCCCAGCGTGCCGTCGGCCAGTTGATCAATATAGCTGATCGAGAAGCGACCGCCGTAGTTGCGGACGTCGTCGTTCAGCTTGTCGCCTTCGGTCATCTCTCCGCGCAGGTTCACGGCGAGGGCGCGCTGGCCGAACGCCAGCGGCCGCACGGTCTGCAGGTCGGCCGTGCCCGACAGACCCATGCCCGACACCTCGGCGTCCGGCGTCTTGTAGATCACCACGCCCGACAGCAGCTCGGACGGATACTGGTCGAACTCCACCGCGCGATTGTCGCCCGAGCTGGCCTGCTGGCGACCGTTCAGCAAGGTGGTGGTGAAGTCCGGCGCCAGGCCGCGGATCGAGATGACCTGAGCCCGGCCGTTGACACGCTGCGCCGCCAGCCCCGGCAGACGGGCGATGGATTCGGCGATCGAGACGTCCGGCAGCTTGCCGATGTCCTCCGCGGAGACCGCCTCGACGATGGAGGTCTCCCGGCGTTTGGTGGCGATGGAGTCCGCCAGGCCGCGCCGCAGCCCGGTGACGACGATCTCCTCGACCTCCGTCGCGCCGTCTTCGGTCTGCGACGCCGTCTGGGCGACGGCGACCGCCGGCAGCGCCATGGCCAGCGCCAGGGCCGAGGCCGTCAGATGAAGCGCGCTCGCGCGCGGACGAATTGAATGAAACCCAGCAAATGCGCTGCGCATGTGATCTCCCCTCACGTTTCCCTTGGCGCGGGCCCTTTGAGCCCGGCGTCCATCTCTTTGGCGCCGTATTGGAAGCGCTTCCAACACCATACCGCCTTATTCGTCTTTGGCAATACGAGCTTTAGCGGGGTCCGCTCCACACGTAGGTTGCAGCGCTTGCTGGCGGGAGAGCGACCACAGCCCGCAGCCGGTCTTCGCCGATTTGGAACCGGGCCTCGACGTCAGACGCGTTGAGGACCACCAGCACCCGTCGGCCGTCGGGATTGACGAAACCGACCGCCTCAAGCCCCTCCGGTTTGGAAACGGCGACGCGACGCGCGCCCTGACGCACAAACCGGCTGGCGTGCCCGAAGGCGTAGTATTCCTGGTTCCTCTGAACCGCGCCCGTGCGGCTGTCGATCGTGACCACGCCGCGGCAATCGCTGCATCCGCCGGCGTGGGGGCCATGGTTCTCGTCCAGGGCGATGTTCCACATCAGCACGCCGCGCGCATGGTTCTCGACCGAACCGATGATCAGGGACTTCATCGTCCAGACGAAACTGTCCTTGAAGCCGGACGCCCAGTCGCCCCCCGAGCACTCGGTGAAGAAGACGTCCTTGTCAGGATAGGCGTCGAACACCCGGGACTGGGCCGCCACGTCGCCCGCGTAGCAGTGCCAGGCCACCCCGGAGACATAGGGCCGCGCCACAGGGTCGTTCAGCACGCCCAGGGGCTGCTCCAGCTTGTCCCAGTTATGATCCCAGTCGAGGATCTTCGTCTCAAGACCCGCCCGCTCCAACCGGGGCCCCAGGTCGCGTCCGATGAACCGCGCCCGTCCCTCGGCGCCCCAGCGCATGCCAGGATAGGAGTCAGGCTCGAAGTCCGGCTCGTTCTGGATGCTGATATAGTCGGTCGGCACGCCCGCGTCGGCCGCAGCCGAGATGTAGCGCGTCAGATAGTCGGCGTAGGTGGAATAGTATTCAGGCTTCAGTTCGCCCTGGATCATCGAGCCCGTGGTCTTCATCCAGCCCGGCGCGCTCCAAGGCGTGGCCATGACCTTGAGCTCGGGATTGATCGCCAGCGCCTGGCGCACCGTCGGAAAGACCTCAGCCGCCATGGGTGCAACCGAAAAGCCGGCCAGCGACGGATCCTCGGCGTCCGCCAGACTGTAATGGTTCAGCGAAAAGTCCGACGCCCCGATCGTCACCCGCGTGAAATCGAACCCGAGGCCGCCGTTCTCCCGTCCGAACAGATCACGCAGCAAGGCGTCGCGCTGGGACGGCGTCATTCGAGTCTGGATCAGATGGGCGGTCGCATCCGTCACGGCGGCGCCGAAGCCGACCATGGTTTGCAGCGGCGCGTCGGGGTCGAGGAGAATCGTCGGCGCCCCGGAGCCGGCGACCTCTGCTTTCATCACCAGCCGCTCCGGCGTGAGCAGCCGCGACCGATCGCCCGACGTCACCCAGCCGCCGTCCGGCGCCGATGCGCATCCGGCCGCCGCCAGCGCGGCCAAAGCCATGGCGCAGGCGCTCGCCCACAGCCGATCCCGTCGTTTCATGCCATCCTCCCTACAGGCGTCTCGCACGCGCCCTTTAATTGGAAGCGCTTCCATAATGACGCCGCAGACCGGGGCGTCAAGCGATGACCGTCTTAAGCCTCCCAGGCGCCGGCGGATTCCCGCACGACGACCGAATGGGGCAAGGTGCGGAAGGCCCAATCCCCGCCCCCACCGGTGATCCGCTCGGACAGCAGTCGAACGGCCTCCCCGCCCATGGCCTTCAGCGGCTGATGCACGGTCGTCAGGGGCGGCCAGACGATGGCCGAGACCGGCGTGTCGTCGAAGCCGGAGATCGACACATCGCCCGGCACCTGGAGGCCGCGCGCATGGGCGACCGACAGCGCGCCCGCCGCCATGTCGTCGTTGGCGCAGATCAGCGCCGTGGGACGTGGTGAACGCGCCAGCATTCGCGCGGCGATCAAGCTTCCAGACCGGAAGGTGAAATCCCCGCGTTCCACCGTGAGGGCGTCGTCCGGCAGCCCCACCTCCCGCATCGCCCGCCTCACGCCGTCCAGCCGACTTTCGGCCGACAGGTGCCCGGCGATGCCGCCGAGATAGGCGAGATGGCGATGGCCAAGCTCCAACAGATACCGCGCGATGTCGCGCCCGCCGGCCTCGTCGTCGATGCCGACGGCGTCGACCAGCCCCAGCCCGCCGCCGCCCGGCGAGATGGCGGCCAAGTGTACGCCTCTCGCTCTCAATTGCTGGATCAGGTCGGCGTTGTCCGAGAACGGCGGCGTCAGGATCACCCCTTGGCATCTCTGGTTGAGCGCGATGTCGATCACCTGCTGGATTGCTGCGGGATCGTCCTGCGGTACATGGCGCGTGAACAGCTGAAAGCCCGAATGCAGGCATTGCCGCACCGCCCCCAGTTCCAGCGCCGAGGCGTAGAAGGAGTTGGGCTCCGCATCCAGATCCGATGCGAGAACCAGCGCCAGCATGCGGCTGCCGCCGCCCGCCAGGGACCGCGCCTGCGGATTGACGCGATAGTCGAGCGTCTGCACCGCCTCCAGCACCTTGCGCCGCACCGGCTCCCGGACGTTCGGCCCGCCGTTGAGCACCCGCGATACGGTCGTCCGCCCCACGCCCGACAGACGCGCCACATCGTCGATCGTGGGTTTTCTGGCCGACAGGCCCTGATCCGGTCTCCACATGATCTCTGGATGACCCATGGCGCCGGCGACTGCAAGCAGCCGCAAGCGCTTCCTATCCGCAACACCCAATCCACGCTTCTTTTGGAGGGGCGGGGATCCGCTGAACCCAAATTCGCCCAAACTTGTTTTTGGTGCGGATCTGGGCGCTCTCACTCCGCTGTCTACAGAGCCTAGTATTTCACAGGCTGCAACGCGTGGCGGACAGAGAGGGATTCGAACCCTCGGTAGGCTTTCACCTACACACGCTTTCCAAGCGTGCGCGATCGACCACTCCGCCACCTGTCCGTTTCACGCCACGTCTTGCGCGCCGCCGGAGGTCGATCCGGCGGGAGGCGGGCCTGATAGAACACACTCGCCCCCTCGGCAAGCGCCTCTGACATCCCCATATAGGCGTCGAAGTCATTTTTCGTCCGAGGAGCCCCGATGTTGTTCAAGAAAAGCGCGGAACTGCCCACCGCAGAGACCGCCCTGCCCGGCCGCGCAGAGCCCCTGGCGACCGACGAGGTCCATTATGTCAGCGGCCATCCGCTGAAGGGCCCCTATCCGGACGGGTTCCAGACGGCGATCTTCGGCATGGGCTGTTTCTGGGGCGTGGAGCGGATCTTCTGGAGCCTGCCGGGCGTCTGGGTGACCTCGGCCGGCTATTCCGGCGGGATCACGCCCAATCCGACCTACGAGGAGACCTGCACCGGCCGCACCGGCCATGCCGAGGTGGTCAAGGTGGTGTTCGACCCCAAGGTGATCACCTACGCCGAACTGCTGAAGGCCTTCTGGGAGAATCATGACCCGACCCAGGGCATGCGCCAGGGCAATGACGTGGGCACCACCTACCGCTCGGCCATCTACACCCTGAACGACGAACAACAGGCCGAAGCCGAGGCGTCGCGCAACGCCTATCAGGCGGCCCTGACGGCGGCGGGGCGTGGGACCATCACCACCGAGATCGAACCGGCGGGGGAGTATTTCTACGCCGAGGCCTATCACCAGGGCTATCTGGCCAAGAACCCGGCCGGCTATTGCGGCATCGGCGGCACCGGCGTGGTCTGCCCCATCGGGGTCGGCGTCGAGGCCTGATCCCCCGTTATCGGGCGAAATGTCCTGTGGCCGCCGGCTAGGCGTCGGCGGCCGACAGGCGTAGGGAACGGCGAAAAGGTCCAGGGAGCCCTCATGTCCGACTTCGTCCACCCCGATGAAATTCGCAGCCGTTTCTCGGCCGCCCTGTCCGCCATGTACCGGGCCGAGGTGCCCCAGTACGGCGAGCTTCTGGCCCTGGTGGCCGAGATCAACGCCGGGGTTCTGAAGGCCGATCCGGCGGCGGCGGACCGTCTGGCGGCCTCGGGCGAACTGGCGCGGCTGTCCGAAGAACGTCACGGCGCCATCCGCGTCGGCACGGCCGATGAACTGGCCACCATCGCCCGCGCCTTCGCCGTCATGGGCATGGCGCCGGTCAGCTACTACAATCTGGCGCCCGCCGGGGTGCCGGTCCATTCGACGGCCTTCCGCCCGGTCGATCCGGCCGCCCTGGCGCGCAATCCCTTCCGGGTCTTCTGCTCCCTGCTGCGGCTGGAGCTGATCGAGGACGAGGCCCTGAGGGCGGAAGCCGCCGCCGCCCTGGCCCGGCGCGACATCTTCACCCCCGGCGCCCGCACCCTGATCGAAACGGCCGAGACCGCCGGCGGCCTGGACGAGGCTCAGACCGACCGGTTCGTCTCCGAGCTGCTGGAGACCTTCCGCTGGCACGCCCAGGCGACGGTCAGCGCACCAACCTATGAGCGGCTGGTCGCCGCCCACCGGCTGATCGCCGACGTGGTCAGCTTCAAGGGACCGCACATCAACCACCTGACCCCGCGCACGCTCGACATCGACGCCGCCCAGGCCGCCATGCCCGAACGCGGCATCACGCCCAAGGAGACGATCGAGGGTCCGCCCGACCGCGCCTGCGCCATCCTGTTGCGCCAGACCAGTTTCAAAGCCTTGCAGGAGGCCATCGCCTTCCCCGACGCGGACGGGACGACCCAGGGCGTCCACACCGCCCGCTTCGGCGAGATCGAACAGCGCGGCTGCGCCCTGACCCCTGTCGGCCGGGCCCTGTACGATGCGGCCCTGGCGAACAAGGACTTCTCGGCCCTGCCCGACGACTGGGCCGCCCTGCGCCGGGACGGCCTGGCCTGGTTCCGCTATCGCGCGACGCCCCAGGGCCAGGCGGCCCGCGCCGAGACCGCCGATCTGGAGGCCCTGATCGCCCTGGGACACGTCGTCGCGGAGCCGATCACCTACGAGGACTTCCTGCCCGTCAGCGCGGCCGGCATCTTCCAGTCCAACCTCGGGGCCGAGGTGCGCGAAGCCTATGCCGTCGACCCGGCCAAGGCCGATTTCGAACAGGCCCTGGGCCGGTCGGTGCTGGACGAGATGGCCCTGTATCAGGCGGAGCAGGACGCGTCGATCGCCGCGACGCTGAAGGCCCTGGGACTGACCACGGCGCCGGCCTGAACCTCGAAATCCGTCAACTGTCACTTGACAGTTATCACGCCGGACGTGACATTGCCACGTGGAGATCGAAAGCATCAGGCACAAGGCTCTGCGGCATTTCGCGGAAACGGGAAAAGCCAAGGGTCTGCCCGCCGCGTTGGTAGGCCGGATCACCAATATCCTGGCCTATCTCGACGCCATCGCCACAGAAGATGAATTGCTGGCGCCGCCCAACTTTGGCGCACACCGGCTGACGGGGGATCGCGCGGGCGTCTGGTCCCTGACCCTCACCAGGAACTGGCGGCTCACCTTCCGAATCAACGACGCCCTCGCGGTCGAGGACATGGACTTGGAGGATTATCACTGATGGCTATCCGACTTCATTCCGCCTTCGCCGTCCACCCGGGCGCCTGGCTTCGGGACGAGCTTGTGACGCCCCGGAATCTCAGCGTCACGGCCTTGGCCGACGCGCTCGGCGTGACGCGTCAGGCCGCCAGCAACCTGCTGAATGGCCGGTCGGGCGTTTCCGCCGAAATGGCCATCCGCTTCGAAAAACTGTTCGGCGTCAGCGCCGACACCCTGGTGCGCATGCAGGCCAGGCATGACCTCGCCAAGGCCCGCGCCCACGAGCAGGACATCCGGGTGCGTCCGCTGGCCGCAGCCTGACGAACCCCTCTCCAGATCATACCCGTATTGCCTGACGCCGCGCACCGGATCATAGACGCGGCCGTGCCCCCCTCTGCTCCCTCGTCCACGCGCCGCTATGATCTGGACTGGATCCGGGTCGGGGCCTTTGGCCTGCTGATCCTGTACCATGTCGGCCTGGTCTACGGGGTCTATGGCTGGCACGTGCACAGCGTCCACACCTTCGAGTGGATGCGCGAAGCCATATTGATCACCAATCCCTGGCGGCTGACCCTGCTGTTCCTGGTGTCAGGGGCGGCGCTGCGGTTCATGACCTTCCGGCGCAGTCCGCGCGAGGTGGCGCGAGCCCGGTTCGCGCGACTGGTCCCGCCCCTGCTGTTCGGCGCCGTGATCCTGGTGCCGATCCAGTCGTGGATCGAGGCGATGGACAAGGCCGGCTGGCCCAGCGGCCTGGCGGGTTTCGCCGCCTGGATGGTGCATGAGTTCAGCTGGAGCGGCCTAGCCGACGGGGTTCCGGTCAACCACCTGTGGTTCATCGTCTATATCGCCGCCTACAGCGTCGTCACCGTGCTGCTGTGGCGTCGGCCGGGCCTGATCGACCAGATGGGCGCGTGGCTGGAGAAGGCGCTGGCGGGACCGCGGGTGCTGATCCTGCCGATCCTCTACCTGATCGCCATCCGCATCCTGCTGTTCCCCTGGTTCGGGGTGACGAACATCCTGCACTGGGACTGGTACAATCACGCCCTGTCGCTGGGCGCCTTCGTCTTCGGCTTCTGCATCGTCGGGCGCGAGACGATCTGGCGCGACATGGAGCGGTATCGCTGGGTCGCCCTGGGTCTGGCTGCGGTCGCCCTGCCGGTCATGATGGCCCAGGTCTGGCATCCGGGCGGGCGGGCCTTCTGGGGCGTGCCCAAGGCCATGGTCTATGGCCTGGACCAGTGGGCGACGATCGTCGCCATCCTGGGCTTCGGCAGCAAACATCTTCGGTCGCGCGGCGGACCGGTGCTGAAATACCTGACCGAGGCCACCTTCCCCCTCTATCTGGCGCACCAGACCATCCTGGTCGCCGCCGTCTGGATCATCCGGCCCGCCCGCCTGCCCGTCGGGCTGGAAGCCCTGTCCCTGTTGCTGATCACCTTCGCGGGCAGTTTCGCCGTCTTCGAGGTCGTCAAGCGAATCCCCGCCATCCGCCCCCTGTGGGGGCTGAAGCCGCTGGACGGCCGGCCCTGGCCGGTGGACCTGGCGGCCTTGCGACGCCCGACCGCCCGCTATCACCGCCGCCGGCGTCTGCTGGCCATCGGCGTGGCCGCACCGCTGCTGGCCCTGACGGTGGTGGCCGCCGCCATCGCCGCCTATCCCGGTTTCGACAACGCCACCCAGTATCTGAGCGAACTGGGCGGGGCGACGGCCCCGGCGCCGATCATCTTCAACGGCGGGGTCTTCGTCGCCGGGGTGATGGCGGCCCTGGCGGGGATCGGCTTCGGCCTGGCCGTCTACGCCCTGACGGAAAAGCGGATCGCCGCCGCCGTGATCGCCGTGGTCTTCGTCCTGGCCGGGGCGGGCATGTCGGCCTCGACCCTGTATCCCTGGCCCGATCCGCGCCACATGATCATCAACCTGGCCCTGGGCATCCAGCTGGCGCCGGTTCTGCTGCTGTGGGGGCTGGCGTCGCGCCGGGACGCGCCCCGGCTGAAAATCTTCCTGGCCGCCACTTTTGTCATCATGGCGATTCTGACGGTTGTTACAAAACACCTCGTCTTCCCCGGCACGGTCAACGACGACAATGTCGGCTGGTGGGAGCGCGCCTACGCCATTGTTCTGGTGTGCTGGGTGGGGATCGCGGCCTGGGTTCTGGACCGTAAACTGCTGCAGGACGCGGTGAAATTCCCGCAGCGCCTGCCTGACGCCGCCCCGGCGGTCAAACCTGGGTAAAGATTCCCGATATTTTTTGCCCATATCAACATTGCGTGATTGAAAGTCGCGCGAATGTGATCGACTATAGGGCTCGTGCTGCAATGCAGCGCGCCGCCCCCTTCCTGCCTTCGGAAGCGGGGTCGGTCAACACGGGGGCGTCCAGAGCGGCATGAACAAGCTGGCGATCCGGCCTGTCGAACAGGCTGATTTCGAGACGACGAACCAGGCGGCTCAAGGGCCGTCGTGGTCCTGGCTGCCTGACGAGGCGCCGCTGGCCATGCCGGTTCAATCCTTGGCCGCGCCCGACGCCGTCGCCGATACGACCCCGGCCACCGCCCCGCGCACGGTCGCCCTGCGCCGCCTGATGCTGCTGGCCGGCACCGTGGCCCTGACGGGCCTGTCCGCCATCACCCCCTTCTACCTGTACGCCCGCAAGGGCTGGGACCCGACCGAGATGCTGGCCTTCGGCATCTTCATGCTGCTGATCACCGCCATCTCCTGCTGGTTCGTCAGCGGCCTGATGGGCCTGGCCGTCATGCTGCGCGGCAAGGATCAGGCCGATCTGGCCTTCGCCCCCCACCCGGCCCTGCCGCGCACGCGCACGGCCCTGCTGATGCCGCTGTACAATGAGGACGCCCGCGCCTCCTTCGCCCGTCTGGCGATGATCGACCAGTCGCTGACCCGCCTGGGCGCCGCCTCGGCCTTCGACATCTTCGTGCTGAGCGATTCCACCAAGGAAGAGGCTGCGGCCTCCGAACGTTCGGTCTTCCAGGCCTTCCGCCTGGCCGCCGGCTGCAAGTCCTTCTACCGCCGCCGCTCGGACAACGCCGAGCGCAAGGCCGGCAACCTGGCCGAATGGGTCCGTCGGTTCGGCGGCGCCTACGAAAACATGATCGTCCTGGACGCCGACAGCACCATGGCCGGCGAGACCCTGCTGCGCATGGTCGACGCCATGGAGCGCAATCCCGGCGTCGGTCTGATCCAGACCGCCCCGGTCATCATCAAGGCCCGCACCATCTTCGCCCGCGTATCCCAGTATTCAGTGCGCCTGTACGGCCGCGTCGCCGCTGCGGGCCTGGCCTACTGGACCGGTTCGGAATCCAGCTACTGGGGCCACAACGCCATCATCCGCACGCGCGCCTTCGCGGCCTGCTGCGGCCTGCCCCACCTGAAGGGTCGCAAGCCCTTCGGCGGCCACATCATGAGCCACGACGTCGTCGAGGCCGCCCTGATGCGCCGTGCGGGCTGGGCCGTCCATGTCACCGCCGCGCTGGACGGATCCTGGGAAGAGACCCCGCCGTCGATCACCGACTTCATCCGCCGCGATCACCGCTGGTTCCAGGGCAATCTGCAGCACCTGGGCCTGATCGGCGCCAAGGGCCTGTCGCCGATGAGCCGCCTGCAGCTGGCCATGGGCTGCATGGCCTATCTGTCCTCGCCCCTGTGGCTGGCGTCGCTGATGGTCGGCCTGTTCATCCAGATGTTCTATCCGGTCGACTGGACCAGCTTCTTCTACATCCTGAACCCCCAGTTCACCCCCTTCATGCTGGCCTCCTTCCTGTCGGGCGTGCTGCTGATCGGACCCAAGTTCATGGGCGCCGCCTTGGTCCTCAGCCGTCCGGCCGAGCTGCGGGCCTTCGGCGGGCGTCGCGCCATCGCCAAGGGCATGGCCGCCGAGATCGCCCTGTCGGCCATCCTGGCCCCCATCCTGATGGTCGCCAACACCAAGGCCTTCATCCAGATCCTGTCGGGCCACGACACCGGCTGGACCACCCAGCAGCGCGAGGCCGACGGCCTGGCCTGGTCCGACGCCTTCCGCGCCATGCGCTGGCAGATGGTCGCCGGCGTCGGCTTCATCCTGCCCCTGTGCGTCCGCCCCGACCTGGCCACCTGGTTCGCCCCGATCGTCCTGCCGCTGCTGCTGGCCGCCCCGATCGCGGTCTGGACCTCGCGCGTCCGCTCGGGCGACGCCCTGGCCGCCAAGGGCTTCCTGGTCACCCCGGTTCAGGACGGCGTCAGCGTCAACCCGGCCGTCCTGCACGCGCCGCGCTCGCCCCTGCGGGCGGTCGCCGGCGGCGTCCTGGCCCCGGTCGCAGCCCCGGCCATGGTCCCCGCCCGCGCCCCGGAACTGTAGGTCCCGGCTTTAAGCCAGCGAAAACCGATGCATGGCGGCCACAGCGCCGTCATAACCGCTACGGTCAAGCTCGACGCGCCGGGGCGCAGCCGCCATTTTCGATCCTCAGCTCTGCTGGGGACCCGATTCCATGACCAAGAAAACCGGCGCCGATTCCAAACCCGACCTGCGGCTCGTCGGAACCGAGGCCGCCGTCTATGACCTGATGCGCGCGCCCCAGAGCAACGCCGAACGGGTCAAACGCCTCCAGCTCGAAGCCCACGCCCTGGCCCTGGAGGAGATCGAACAGTTCGAGAAACTGCTGACCCAGGCTGCGGAAAAGGCGAAAGACATCGCCTCGGGCGGCGACGCCTATCCGGTCGGCGTGCGTGAAATCGCTGCGCGCCTCGCCGCCGACCTGCCGCCCCGGGCCGAGACCATCCGCACCATCGTCGGCCGGGTCGGCTAAAAACGGGGAACGGCTCGCCGCCTGGATCGCTCTCCTGAAGAACCCCCCAGTCTTCAGGAGACCCGTCATGGACGACCGCTTCAACGCCCGCGCCGACGACATCGCCGACCAGGAACGCGCCATCCAGCGCGACATCGACGCCAAGGACCAGCAGTCCGGCGGCGATGAAGCCTCCGGCGGCGTCCAGGCCGGCGCCCGCGCCTATCCCGCGCCGCCCTTCCCCAAACAGCACCAGACCAAGCCCGGCGACGAGGCCGCGCTGGACCCGGCCCCGATGTACGACGCCCCCTTCTGGAAGGGCTCGGGCAAGCTTGAGGGTTTCGCGGCCCTGATCACCGGCGCCGATTCCGGCATCGGCCGTTCGGTCGCCGTCCTGTTCGCCCGCGAGGGCTGCGACGTCGTCATCTGCCATCTGGACGAGGACAATGACGCCGAGACCACCAAGGCGGCCGTCGAGGCCGAGGGCCGTCGCGCCGTGGTGCTGAAGGGCGACGTCGCCGATCCGGCCTTCGCAGAGGCGGCGGTGAAGGCCACGCTGGACGCCTTCGGCCGCCTGGACGTCCTGGTGCCCAACGCCGCCTTTCAGGAACACGTCAACACCTTCGAGGACCTGACCTACGAGCATTTCGACCGGACCCTGAAGACCAACCTCTACGGCTATTTCAACATGACCAAGGCGGCGGTCCCGCACATGAAGCCCGGCGGCGCCATCGTCATGACCGGCTCGGTCACGGGGCTGATGGGCAGCCAGGCCCTGCTGGACTATTCCATGACCAAGGGCGGCATCCACGCCTACGCCCGCTCGCTGGGGACGCATCTGGCGCCACGCGGCATTCGGGTGAACGTCGTCGCCCCCGGCCCGGTCTGGACCCCGCTGAACCCGGCGGACAAGGACGCCGAGGCCACGTCGCAGTTCGGCGCCCAGACGGTGATGAAACGCCCGGCCCAGCCCGAGGAAATCGCCCCCGCCTACGTCTTCCTGGCCTCGCCCCAGATGTCGAGCTTCATCACCGGCGAGATCCTGCCCATCATCGGCGGCTATTCGGGCGGCTGAATTGAAGACGCCGCCCCCTCGCGCGAGGGGGCGGCGTCCCGGCCGCGCTGAAAGGTTTCAGGCCAGCACGTCGTCGTAGTCGGGATGCCGCTTGTGCCAGGCGACGGCGTAGCTGCAACGCGGGAACAGTTTCAGCCCCTTCTCCCGCGCATATTCGGCCATCGACTGCATGAAACGGCCGGCCGCGCCCGTGCCGCGCAGCCCCTGCTCGGCCTCGACATGAAGGATCATCCGCGCCCCGCCGCGCACGGCGTAGTCGGCCCAGACCCGGCCATGTCCGTTTTCGCTGTCGAACTCCTGCTCGAAGCGGTTTTCCAGCGTCGCGTCCTTGAACGGTCCCATACTCAACTCCCTTTTGCCTTCAACAGCTTGGGAGGCGGGATGTTCCATCGGCGGATCGCGTCAGATCGGCCGGTTCTGCAGCAGATTGATCAGGCCCAGGACGCTCTTCACGGTGAACCAGACGCTGAGCAGGAACCAGATCAGGACGAACAGCAGCAGGAAGGGAATGCCGACCAGAAACACCGAAGCCAGGGCGCTGACGGCGATGCCGATCCAGGCGGCGATGGTCCACCAGGAGACCGACCAGAACAGGCTGATCTGGGCCTCGATATGCTGGCGCGCCACGCCCACGGCCGTCCCCCGCGCCACATAGGACACGACCAGACCGACCAGAACCAGCACATTGGCGCTGGGGATCGACAGGATGAACAGGGCCCAGGCGATCAGGGCGGCGACCTTGCCTTCCGGCTCCTGGCCTGCAGTGAAGTTCGGCTCGGTCGTCATGATCGTCCTTTCAGAACAGCCAGGTGCGAGGATTGTCGATCGGCCGCCCGGCCTTCAGCCGCATGACGCCGAAGACGCCGCGCGCCAGCACCCACAGGGCCAGCAGGAACAGGACGAAGACGCCGATATTGACGATCACCAGCAGGGCGCCCAGCACCACGGCCACGGCCGCGCTCCACAGGGTGCGCTGCTGATAGATGAAGTGACTGGCGGCCACGGGCTCCTGCGGCCCGTCGCGGCCCGTCACCGCCAGCAGGGCCAGGACGGCCGCCACGCCCAGCGTCGGCACCGCCAGCAGGATCAGCACATAGACGGCGTACAGGCTCATGGGCGCGGTCTGCGGCGCGTTGCGGCCCGCGGGTTCGCGTCGGGGGGGCTGAACGTCCTTGGCCGCCCGCTCGCGCCCCGCCGAAAACCGCGTCTCGCGCGCAGCGGTGAAGGGCTCGGTGCGGTCGAAAGGTCCCGGTTCAGGCCTGGGCTCCGGGCGGGCTTCCGCAGCGAACACAGGCGACACCGGCGCAGGTTCCGGCGGGTCGAACAGGTCCGGCTCACGCTCCAAAGGCTTGGACACAGCGGGCGCGGGCTCTGGCGCTCTGGGACGACCCGCCAGCGACGCGGGCGAGACGAAGCCGACATGGGCGTCGTGATCGTGGTCGTCTTGCGCAGCCCCTGGGCCTGTCGGATCGCCGGGTTCGGCCATGACTCTCGAACGCTTCTCTCACGCCGCAGCAGCGACTGGATTCGCGACCGACAATGGCCGTGCGCGGCCATGGACGCAACCTGACCCTCGCCCTTTCGTCAATCCGGGCAAGGCGGGCTCTGGACGGCGGCGGGGTCTAAAGCAGCCGCCGCCCCGGTCGCGACAGGCTGGCCCCCGGTTCATAGGCCCCCGGCCGGCGCCGCGTCAGGGCCAGGGCGAAGCCCATGGTCAGGCCCATGGCCAGCATGGACGAGCCGCCATAGCTGATGAAGGGCAGGGTCATACCCTTGGTCGGGATCAGGTTCAGGTTCACCGCCACATTGATGCAGGCCTGAAGCCCGATCAGCATGAACAGGCCCGCCGCCGCCGTCTGTTCGAACGGATCGGTCAGCTTCATCGCCCGGCGCATGCCGCGCACCACGATGAAGGCGTACAGGCTGATCATCGTCAGGCTCAGCACCAGGCCGAACTCCTCGGCGCCGACCGAATAGATGAAGTCGGTGTGCAGATCGGGAACATGGCGCTTCATCACCCCTTCGCCGATGCCGCGTCCGACCAGGCCGCCGGCGCGAATGGCCTCCGCTGCGCTGTCGATCTGATGCGTGTCTGTGGTCTCGGGCGAGAAGAAGCGGCTCAGGCGGTCGCGCATGTGGCCGAACACGAAATACAGCGACACCAGGCCCGCCATCCCGGCGCTGGCCAGGACCGCCATCCACTTGAACGGCACCCCGGCCATGAAGAAGACGGCCATGAAGGTGGTGGTGATCAGCAGGGTCTGGCCGATGTCCGGCTGGATCAGCAGCAGGCAGACGGTCAGGGCGTAGAAGCCGAAGGCGATGGTGACGCCGGGCACCCCCTGCCCCTTCTGCGCCTCGGCGAACATCCAGGCGGCGAAGACGATCAGGCCCGGCTTGGCGAACTCGGACGGCTGCAGGCTGAAGGGGCCGAAATTCACCCAGCGGGCGGCGCCCTTCACCGTGTCGCCGATGAAGGGCAGGGCCATCATCACCACAATGGCGCCGAACAGGGCCAGGACGGCGATCCGCCGCACCCCGCGCGGCGACAGCAGCGAACTGGTCAGCATCAGGGTCAGGCCCGCGCCCGAGAAGACCATCATCCGCCAGGAATAGTGGAAGGGATCGGTGATCGATTCATCGGCCAGGATGGCGGCGGGGCTGGAGGCGAAGCTGAGCGCCACCCCCAGGCCCATAAGCGCCAGGGCCGCGCCCAGCAGGCCGCGATCCACGGTCCAGAACCACTGGGCAACCGGGCTCTGGTCGTTGCGCGAGAAGGCGGGGGTGTAGGAGGCGCTCATCGGGCTGTCTCCGGGGTTGCGCCGAGGTTCAGCACGGCGGCGCGGAAGGCTTCGCCGCGCACCTCGAAGTCGGGGTACTGGTCGAAGCTGGCGCAGGCGGGCGACAATAGCACGATCTGGTCGCCGCCTGCGGACGCGGCGTCTGCGGCGGCGGCGACGACGGCGGCGTCCATGGTCTTTGAGATGACGTGGGGCGTGTCGCCGAGGGTGGCGGCGAAGGCTTCGGCCGCCTCCCCGATGAGATAGGCCTTGGCCACGCGCGGGAAGAGATCGGCCAGGTCGTCGATGCCGCCGTCCTTGGGCTTGCCGCCCGCGATCCAGAAGACCTTGGGATAGGAGGCAAGGGCCTGACGCGCGGCGTCGGCGTTGGTGGCCTTGGAATCGTTGATGAAGCGAACGTGGCCGATATGGCCGACGGCCTCCATCCGGTGGGCCAGGCCGGGGAAGGTCAGCAGGCCTTTGACCACCGTCTCCTCGGGAATGCCCATGTCATTCACGGCGAGAAAGGCGAAGGCTGCGTTCTGGGCGTTATGCCGACCCGGCAAGGAACGAGCCTTCGACAGATCGACGATGGGGGCGGGACGACCGCCCGCATTATAGGTCAGCCAATCGTCCATCAGATACATGCCGAGGTCGTCATCCATCGGCCGCTCGACCGAGACAGGATCGACAGCTCTCCCCTCCGCTTTCAGTTCCTGCCAGATGGCGAAGCCGTAGGGATCGTCAATCCCCACATAGGGCGCGGTCTTTCGCGACTGGAATATACGCCGCTTGGCGGCGACATAGCCCTCCATCCCTCCGTGACGGTCCAGGTGATCGGGGCTGATGTTGGTCAGGATCGCCGCGTCGGGCGCGAAGCCGGTCGTCAGGTCCAGCTGATAGCTGGAGACCTCGATCACATAGACGGCGCCCGGCGTCGGCTCGGGCAGGGCCAGGACGCCGATGCCGATATTGCCGCCGACATGGACGGTCAGACCCGCCTGCTGCAGCACCCATCCGATCAGGGCAGTGGTCGTGGACTTGCCGTTGGTGCCGGTGATGGCGATCACCCAGGGACGCCGGCCTTCCGGCAGGGCGTCCAGCGCGCGGGCGAACAGTTCGATATCGCCGACGACCGGCACGCCCGCCGCGCGCGCCTTGTCCACGGTCCAGTGCGGCTTGGGATGGGTCAGGGGTGCGCCGGGCGAAAGGACGAGGGCGGCGAAACCGGACCAGTCGGCGGTCGTCAGATCCTCAACCACGAAGCCCTCGGCCTGGGCCTGAAGCCGGCCCGAGACGCCGTCGTCCCACAGGATGGGCGTGGCGCCCCCGGCCTTGAGCGCGCGCGCGGCCGTGATCCCCGACCGTCCCAGGCCGAAGACCGCGACCCGCCTGCCCTCGAAACCGGGAACGGGGATCATCTCTGCCCCCCGTCATCCTCGGGCTCGACCTGAGGATCGGAGGATCCGCCGCTGGTGCGAACGGCCAGGCGCACAGCCCGACCGGCGCCCGATCCTCGGGTCAAGCCCGAGGATGACGGAGGATGGGGGAGCCCGCTCATCTCAGCTTCAGCGTGGACAGGCCGATCAGCGCCAGCGCCCCGGCGATGATCCAGAAGCGGATGACCACGGTCGACTCCGGCCAGCCCATCTTCTCGAAATGGTGGTGGATCGGGGCCATCAGGAAGATGCGTTTCTTGGTCAGCTTGTAATAGCCGACCTGGATCATGACCGAGGCGGCCTCCATCACGAACAGGCCGCCGACGATGCCCAGCACCAGCTCATGCTTGGTCGTGACCGCGATGGCGCCCAGGGCCCCGCCCAGGGCCAGCGAACCGGTGTCGCCCATGAAGATCTTGGCCGGCGGGGCGTTGTACCAGAGGAAGCCCGCGCCCCCGCCGATCATGGCGGCGCAGAAGATGGCCAGTTCGCCGGCGCCCGGCACATGGTGGACCTGAAGATACTGGGCGAAGACGAAGTTGCCGGCCAGATAGGCGATCAGGCCGAACGCCCCCGCCGCCATCATCACCGGCACCGTCGCCAGTCCGTCCAGGCCGTCGGTCAGGTTCACGGCGTTGGAGAAGCCGACGATGGTGAAGGCGGCGAAGGCCACATAGAACCAGCCGATATTCAGCAGCACGGCCTTGAAGAAGGGGAAGGCGATCGAGGTCTCGAGCCCCGGCGAGGTCGGCGAGACCTTCATCCACAGCACGGTCAGAACGCCCGCGATCACCGCCACCACCGTCTGGGCCGCCAGCTTCTGTTTCGAGGTCAGGCCGGCCGAGGTCTGTTTCGTCACCTTGGCGTAGTCGTCGATGAAGCCCAGCACGCCGAAGGCCGCCGTCACGCCCGAGACGATCCAGATATAGGGATTGGTCAGGTCGCCCCACAGAAAGACCGCGACGCCGATGCCCGCCAGGATCATCAGCCCGCCCATGGTGGGGGTGCCGACCTTGGACAGGTGGGACACCGGGCCGTCGTCACGGATCGGCTGGCCCTTGCCCTGTTTGGCGCGGATCCAGTTGATGAACCGGCTGCCCATGGCCGCCGCCACGATGGCCGCCGTCGCCAGGGCCAGGGCCGCGCGGACGGTCTGGTACTGGATCAGGTTCAGCAGCGGATACTGGTGCGCGACGTCGGCGTAATAGAGATACAGAAGGTAGAACATGCGGGGGTCTCTATCGGGTCGCGCGCGGCGCGTCTGGGCTTGAAGAGGCGGTTTGCAGGTCGGCCAGGGCCCTGGCGATCAGGGACGCCCTGGATCCGTTCGATCCCTTGACCATGACGATATCGCCGGCCTCCGCCAGCGCGGACGCCTCCGCCGCGAGTTCGACGGCGGTTTCGCGCCACAGGCCGCGTCGCGAGGCTGGCAGGGCGTCGTACAGGCGCCGCATCTCGGGGCCGGCCGCATGGACCAGATCCAGACCGGCGGCCTCGATCGGCTGGGCCAGACCCTCGTGCAGGGCGTGGCTCTGGTCGCCCAGTTCCAGCATGTCGGTCAGGACCACGATCCGCCGGCCGGCCGTCGGGCGAGCGCCCAGGCTCTTGAACCCGGCGGTCATCGACAGGGGATTGGCATTGTAGCTCTCGTCGATCAGGGTGAAGGCGCCGCCGGGCACGGCGACCGTGCGCGTCTGGCCCCGCCCCGCCAGCGGCTGGAAGCCGGCCAGGGCCTGAAGCCCCGTCTCCAGCGCCACGTCCAGCGCATCCAGCATCAAGAGGACGCACAGGCTGTTCAGTCCCCAGTGGGCGCCGGACTGGGCCAGCCGGTAGTCGATCCGCCGTCCGAACAGCTCGGCCGCGACCGCCGCCCCTTCGGCGTCCGGGCGGAAGTCCAGCAGCCGGGCGTCGTGGCCCGGATCGGTCCCGAAGACGACCAGCCGCGCCCCGACCGCCCTGGCCGCGTCGCACAGGACGCCGGAGAAGGCCACGTCGCCGTTCGCGACCGCCGTCCCGCCGGGAACCAGGCCCTGAAAGATGGCGGCCTTCTCGCGCGCCACCCCCGCCTCGCCGTCGGCGAAGGCCTCGATATGGACCGGACCCACGGTGGTGACGCAGGCGGCGTGCGGGGCGACGAAGCGCGACAGGGGCGCGATCTCGCCCGGCGCGTTCATGCCGATCTCGAACACGGCGCGCCGGGTCTCGACCGGCATCCGCGCCAGGGTCAGGGGCACGCCGATATGGTTGTTGTAGCTCTTGATCGAGGCGTGGGCAGGCCCGGCGAGATCCAGGCCGGCCTTGATCGCCTGGGTCACGCTGGTCTTGCCGACGCTGCCGGTGACGGCGCCGCGCTTCACATGAGGCGCCCGCTCGCGCGCCGCGACGCCCAGGGCTTCGAGCCCGTGCAGGGTGTCGGGCACGACGACAGAGGCCCCGCCCTCGACCGGCCGTTCGACCAGGGCCGCCGCCGCGCCCGCCGCAAAGGCGTTCGCCGCAAACTCATGCCCGTCGCGCGCGCCCTTCAGGGCCAGGAACAGGTCGCCGGCCACGATCTCGCGGCTGTTGTAGGTCAGGCCCGTGATCGGGCGGTCGTCGCCGTGCAGCACGCCGCCCGTGGCGGCGGCGACTTCGGCGGCCGTCCAGAGCGGGCGGGCGGTGGATTCAGGCATTCAGCGACAGGGCCTCGGACGCGACGGTGGCGTCGTCGAACGGATGAGTCGTCCCGCCGACGATCTGGCCCTGTTCATGCCCTTTTCCGGCGATGACCACCACATCCCCGTCGCGCATCATTTCGATCGCCGCCTCGATGGCCGCGCGACGGTCGCCGATCTCCAGCGCCTCGGGGCAGCCGGCGCGGACCTGGGCGCGGATCGAGGCGGGGTCTTCGCTGCGGGGATTGTCGTCGGTGACGATGGCCACGTCGGCCAGACGGCCGGCGATCTCGCCCATCAGGGGCCGTTTGCCGCGATCCCGGTCGCCGCCGGCGCCGAAGACCACGATCAGCCGGCCCGTCGCATGGGGCCGCAGCGCGGTCAGCACCGTCTCCAGCCCGTCAGGCGTATGGGCGTAGTCGACATAGACCTCGCCGCGTCCCGTCTCGGCGGCGATCCGTTGCAGGCGGCCTTGCGCGCCGGTCAGGCCTTCCAGGGCGCTGATCACCTCGTCAGGACGGTCGCCGGCCGCGATGCACAGACCCGCCGCCACCAGGGCGTTCGAGGCCTGGAAGGCGCCGGCCAGCGGCAGCAGGATGTCGCGGACATCGCCGCGCACGTCCAGGGTCAGGCGCTGGCCCTCCGGCGTCGCCTGGCGGCCGATCAGGGCCAGGTCGCGCCCGCGCTCGCCCACCCCCATCACGCCCAGCCCGGCCATGATCGAGGCGGCGGCGAAGGCGGAATAGGCGTCGGAATCGGCGTTCAGCACCGCCGTCCGCCCGCGCGGCAGCAGGGCCTCGAACAGACGCATCTTGGCGGCGCGATAGTCGTCCATCGTGCCGTGATAATCGAGGTGGTCCTGGGTCAGGTTGGTGAAGGCGGCCGCCTTCAGCGCCACCCCGTCCAGACGCCGCTGGTCGATGCCGTGGGACGAGGCCTCGACCGCCACATGGGTCACGTCCTTGGCGGCCAGCTCGGCCATCAGGCGCGCGGCCTCGGCGGCGTCGGGGCTGGTCAGGCCGGGGCCGGTCAGGGCGTAGGTCCTGTCGCCCTTCTGGCCGACGACGCCCAGGGTGCCCATGCTGGCCGACTTGTGGCCCAGGCCGGCCCAGATCTGGCGGCAGAAGGCGGCGACCGAGGTCTTGCCGTTGGTGCCCGTCACCGCCACGCAGGTCCTGGGCTGGGCGCCGTAGAAGCCGCGCGCGGCGATGGCGTAGGCCCGGCGCACGTCGCCCGAGGTCACCAGCACCGGCGCGGCGCTGTCCGGCGTGTCGGTCGGCGCCAGCACGGCGGCCGCCCCCTGGGCCAGGGCCTGGGGAATGAAGGCGCGGCCGTCCGCCGCCGTGCCCGGGAGGGCGACGAACAGGGCGCCGGGCGCGACCTTGCGGCTGTCGGAGGTCACGCCGGTGATGATCGGATCGCTGGCCACGTCGCGGCGCAGCAGATCGGACAGGTGCAGGGCGCTCACAGGCCGTCTCCCTGCACGTCCTGATATTCCGGAATCTTCTCGCCGGTCGCCGTGCGCCAGCGGTCGGCGCGGCGCTCGACGCCCAGGAAGCCGGCGATCCGGTCAGCGACATTGCGCACCGCGGGCGCGGCCACATAGGCGCCGGTCTTGGGATAGGTTCCCGGCTCGTCCATCAGGATGAAGACGGCGTAGCGCTTGGCCTCCAGCGGCCCGTCGACCGGGAAGACGGCGGCGAAAGACCCCAGCGCACGGCTGGGATCATAGCGGCCGTTGACCAGCTTGTTGGCCGAACCCGTCTTGCCCCCGACCCGCAGGCCCGGCGCATCGGCGAACCCGCCCGACCCCTTGACCACATTGCTGCGCATCAGCTCCAGAATGGCGCGCGAGGTCTCCTCGGTGACGATCTGGTGCGGCTGGGCCCCGCGCGCGCCGCCGCGACGCAGGGACAGCGGCACCATCCGCCCGCCGTTCGTCAGCGCGCCCATGGCCTGAACCATCTGGGCCGGGGTGATCATGATGCCGTAGCCGAACGACAGCGAGGCCAGGGTCGAACTGTCCCAACGGCGCGGCACGACCGGACGCGCCGATTCCTTCAGCTCGATCCCGGCGGCGTCCAGCAGGCCCAGACGGCGGAAATAGTCGCGCATCGTGTCCGGCCCCATCTGCACCGCCAGCTGCGACGTGCCGATGTTGGACGAGTGCAGATAGACTTCCTCCAGCGTCATCACCCGGTTCTGGGCGTGGAAGTCCTTAATCTTGCGGTCGCCGATCTGGAAGGCCTGCGAGGCGTCGAACAGGGTGTTCATGTCGGCGCGACCGGTGTCGAGCCCGGCGGCGACGGTGAAGGTCTTGAACACCGACCCCATCTCATAGTGGCCCGAGACGGCGCGGTTCAGCGTCGCCCCGTCGGGCGCGGCGCCGCGATTGGACTGGCTGAAGTTCGGCCAGCTGGCCATGCCCAGGACCTCGCCGGTCTGGACGTCGGTGACGATGCCGACCGCGCCCTTGGCCTGGTTCTTGACGGCGGCGGCGGCCAGTTCGTTCTCCAGCACGCCCTGAACGCGCAGGTCGATGGACAGGGGGAAGCTCTCGCCCCGCTGACCCGCCGCCCGGATCTCGTCGTTGAACGCCAGTTCGGCGCCCGAGACGCCCTGGCCGCCCGTGTCCGCATCCCCGATCAGATGCACCGCCGAGGTTCCCAGCGGATAGGCGCGGCGGTCTTCCGGCTCGAATGTCACGCCGCCCAGGGCCAGGTCGTGAACCGCCGCCTTCTCCTGGGGCGTCAGGCCGGTCAGCACGATCAGGCGACGGTCCCCGTCCAGCACCCTGCGCAGCCGCGCCGCCTGCAATCGCGGCAGGGCGCGGCGCAGCTGACGGAAGGCCAGGTCGCGATCCCAGATCTCGGCCGGGTCCAGATAGAGGCCGTAGTGGACGATATTGGTCGCCAGCAGTTCGCCGTTGCGATCGGTCAGGTCGCCGCGCACCAGGGCGTCGGGATTGGCCCCGGCCCAGCGGCCGCCCGCCTCGCCGAACAGAGCCTTGTACGAGGCGCCGATGGCCAGACCGGCGAAGACGCAGGAGAAGACGATCAGGATCAGGAAGATGCGGACCCGCGTGTCCTCTTCGGGCCGCCCATCGGCGCGCGCCCGCTCGAATCCGTGCTCCAGCCGCCAGACCAGCTCCGACAGGCCGCGCCAGAAGGGCGACAGCCGGCCCTGCAGGTCCATGCCCGGCGCGGGACGGTGATAGCGATGGTCCTGAACGCTCATTGCACCGCCTCCGGCGCAGCGGCGGCGACTTCGGCGGGGGCCGCCTGCGCGACGGCGGGCGTGGCCGGAGCCGGGGCGGGCGCAGCCTTCAGCGCAGGAAGCTGGTCTTCCTTGGCCTGGCGATGCACCTCGACCGGCGCCAGGCCGATCTGCCGCGACAGGCTTTCCAGCCGCGCCGGTTGCTCCAGCCGGGCGACCTCGGCGCGCAGCAGGCGGACCCGCTGGCCGTTCTCGCGGATGTCCTGCTCCAGCTGGGCGATGCGGCTGCTCTCGCGCGCCGCCGCCGCCTTGGCCGCATAGACGGAGACGATCATCACGGCCACCAGGGCCACGCCGATGATCTCGATCCAGCGCACGCCGCGCACCTTCCAGTCGAACAGGCGATGCAGCGCGGTGCGGGAATAGGTGAAGAAGGGCGCCGTGGTCATGCCGCAGCCCTCCCGCCGATCCGGCCCCAGGCCGGCGCCTCGGTGCGGACGGCGGCGCGCAGCTTGGCCGAGCGGGCGCGAGGATTGGTCGAGCGTTCCCCCTCCCCTGCCTCGCGCGCGCCCTTGAACTGAAGCGTGAAACTGGGCTTGCGCGGATCGACGGCGATGGGGGCGTGACGCGATCCGGCCGGCGTATTGCCGGTCCGCTCGGTCAGGAAGGCCTTGACGATCCGGTCCTCCAGCGAATGGAAGGTGACCACCGCCAGGCGGCCGCCGGGCGCCAGGGTCGCCTCGGCCGCCTCCAGCCCGCGCTCCAGCTCGCCCAGTTCGTCGTTCACCGCGATGCGCAGGGCCTGGAACACCCGCGTCGCCGGATGGATCGGCGCGCCGCGACGCCCGCCCAGCGCCTTTTCCACCACCTCGGCCAGGTCCAGCGTCCGGGTGAAGGATTGCTCGACGCGGCGGCGCAGAATGGCGGTGGCGACGCGGCCCGACTGGCGCTCCTCGCCGTACAGTTTGAAGATATGGGCCAGGGGACCGTGGTCCCAGCTGTTGACGATGTCGGCGGCCGTCTCGCCCTCATCCGACATCCGCATGTCCAGCGGCCCGTCGCGCATGAAGGAAAAGCCGCGCTCGGCCTGATCCAGTTGCATCGAGGAGACGCCGATGTCGAACACGGCGCCGTCCAGCTTCGCCTTGCCGCTGTCGGCGAAGGCCTGAGCCAGACCCGAGAAGGGCGTGCGGATCAACTGGAACTGACCGGGAAAGTCCTTGGCGACCGCGTCGGCGTGCGGCTGAACCGTCGGATCGCGATCCAGGCCGATGACCTGGGCGCCGGTCGCGAGGATGGCGCGGGTGTAGCCGCCGGCGCCGAAGGTGGCGTCGATCACGACGTCGCCGGGACCGGGCTTCAACGCCTCGATCACCTCGGCCAGCAGGACGGGGGCGTGGGGCGCTTCGGTCAAGACCCGCCTCCCGCCAGCTTCATCTGGGCCGCCAGCTTCAGGGCGCCGATCTGGGCCATGCCGGCCTTGGCCAGGGCGCGCTGTTCGGCGCGACGGGCCGCCCACTTCTCGCGCGACCAGATCTGGAACCGGTCGTTCAGGCCGACGATGACGACCGTGTCCTCCAGCCCCGCCTCGGCGCACAGGCCTTCCGGCAGGGTGATGCGACCGCCGGAATCATAGGCCAGGCGCACCTGTTCGCCCATCACCTGCCACTCCAGCGCCGAACGTTCTTCGGAGCCGAACGGCAGGGACTCGATCATCTCGGCATAGACGGCGAACAGGCGGTCGCCGCCCGCTTCCAGACAGTCGGCCTCGATGGAGGGAAAGATGAAGACGCCGCCGGCGGCGCCGTTTTCGGTCGTGCGGAAATCGTTCGGGATCAGGAGACGGCGCTTGCCGTCCAGCTGCTTCTCGTAGGTCGAGAGAAACACGCTCTGCCCAATCGAACCCTTCGGCCCGTCCCTAGATGCCCGACGAACGCCCGACGCGCCCGCCTCTCAGCCCCAAATCATGCGACTGGGATAGCATGGGACGAAATGGGTCTCAATGGGATCGAAGCCAAGATTTAACCATGTTTTGACATGTGACGACTTAGGCACGCTTGAACATACAGAACATACACGGAACACGCCTAGTATTCACAGGCTGTGGGGCGTTCTAACCTTCCCTGCCCCGTCAACAGGTTAACGACCGCAAAACTGCGGGAGCGTCGTCAGAACACTGAAATGCGGGGATAATCCGAACTCGGACCAGGCGACGCGCAATGGGGAGGCGCCGGCGTCCCACCCCACGGGCTCAGGAAGGCCGATAGGCCCGAGAAAATTCGACCTCAAGTAGCGCGAAGCGCGATAGGCCCAAGAAAACCGCCTCAAGCAGCGCGAAGCGCGATAGGCCTTGGGAAAATATGCCAGACGGCCTGTAAGCCGGGTTTTGTTCCGCCCCAGGCCGAAACCTGGAACGACGACGATCATTCCTCTGGACCGTCCATTGCTGAACGGTTCTCGCGACCTACCCGGACATCTGAGGCGGTGAGCCCCGCGAGGCGAACCCCGCGCGATGTCCCTATTTGGTCTTGCTCCAGGCGGGGCTTGCCATGCCGTCCCTGTTGCCAGGCACGCGGTGGGCTCTTACCCCACCCTTTCACCCTTACCGGTCTCGCGAGGCCGGAGGTTTGCTTTCTGTGGCGCTATCCCTCGGGTCGCCCCGGGCGGAAGTTATCCGCCGCCTTTTCACCGTGGAGCCCGGACTTTCCTCGACGAGATCAAGTCCCGCCGCGACCGCCCAGCCGTCTGGCGGGGGCTAGATGCGCCGCCACGTCGCGCAGGTCAACAACTAGCTGGGCGAGGCCCTGCGCGGCTGATTGACGAGACAGAACCGCCATGGCTGATAAGCCTGTCGGAGGATGGCGGACATGATGAAGTATGGGGCGGCCAACGGGCGCGCGCGGCTGCTGGTGATCTTCGGAGCCGCCTCGCTGGCGGCGGTCGGCGTGGGGGCGTGGGTGTGCGCGGCCAGCGGCGTGCCGACAGGATCCTGGGTGCGAAATCTGGCGGCCTGGATGGTTGGGGGGCTGGCTGCGGCGGGTTTGGCGGCGACGGCGCGGCCTGCGGTCCTGCCTATCGTGCCTTGGCTGGCGGGCGCAGGGCTGGCGACCACCTTCTTCAATCCGGCCCAGGAGGGCGTTCATCGTTGGATCGACGTCGGTCCCCTTCACGTCAATGTCGCCATGGTCGTTTCGCCTGCCGCAGCGGTCGCTCTGGCGATGGCGGCGGACCGCCTGACGGTCTGGATCGCGGCCTTCGTCGCCCTGGCGCTCCTGGTCGCCCAGCCGGACGCGTCCCAGGCCACGGCGATGGCCGGGGTGATCGGGCTGGTCGCCGCCTTTTCGCTGAAGACCCGCGTGATGAAGGCGCTGGCCATCGCGGGCGCCGGTCTGTTGACCACTGTGGCCTGGATGCGGCCCGATCCCCTGCAACCGGTCGCCGAAGTGGAGGAGATCGTCGGGATGGCCTTTCGACTGTCGCCCGTCATCGGCGGCCTGGCGCTGATCGCCCTGATCGGCGTCGTTGCGGTTCCGGCCGCCCTGAGTCCATCCAAATCCGGATCGGCTCTGGCCGGCGCGGCGCTGAGCCTCTGCCTGGCCTTGTGGGCGGTCACGCCGATGTTCGGCGCCTTCCCCGTCCCTCTCGTCGGGATCGGCATGAGCCCCATTCTTGGCGCCTGGCTGGGCGTAGGCCTGCTGGCGGCCCTGCACCGCAGGCCGCCCCCTAGTCCAGCACGCCCGTGACGCTTTCGACGCTGGCCAGTTGCAGCAGGCCGACCAGCCGCGCCCGCGTCTCGCCGTCGGCGACGCCGTCGATGCGGTCGGGGCGCCAGTGGCGCTGGAAGGCGCGGACAGTGGTTTCGGTCTCGGCGTCATAGTCGCCGCCGGGCGTCAGCCCATAGCCCAGCCGGTGCAGGCCGGCGCGCAGGACCACGGCCCCGATCCCCTGGTCGCCCTTCTGCAACAGGCCGCCCAGGGCCTTGATCCGGTCGGCGGCGGGCTCGAACCAGAGGCCGTGGCCCGCCTCGGCCAGGCGTTTCCACGGGAACAGCTCGCCGGGATCGGTCTTGCGCGCCGGCGCCAGGTCGGAATGGGCGATGATGCGGTTGTCGGGAATGGTCCAGCGGTCGCGGATGTCGCCGATCAGGGCGATGACCGCCGCGATCTGGGCCTCGGGAAACAGCCGATAGCCGAACTCATGGCCCGGATTGACGATCTCTATGCCGATGGAGGCGGCGTTGCAGTCGTCCTCGCCGCGCCAGCCCCCCGCCCCGGCATGCCAGGCGCGCCGTTCTTCGGGCACAAGCTGGAAGATCCGGCCGTCCTCCTCGACCAGATAATGGGCCGACACCTTGGCCTCGGGGTCGCGCAGCCGCGCCAGGGCGGCCTCGCCCGTCTCCATGCCGGTATAGTGCAGCACCAGCATGTCGGGCGGCGCCCGACGCGTGTCGAAGTTCGGCGAGGGCGCCGCAATCAGGTCAATCATGGCTTCAGGCCTCAGCGGCCGTGGCGTTCCCAGCCGTAGGCGACCCAAGTCCCGTCCACCTTGTGCGCCTCGATCACGTCGGGATCCCCGGCGCGGCGGCGGGGCGCCAGGTTGCGGCGCGCGCGCATGGCCAGACCGGCCAGGAAGACCAGCACCCCGGCGAACAGGGCGATCACCGCGACGGCGGCGGCGGTGAAGACGGCCAGGACCGCGCCCACGGCCATGGCGGCGACGGCGGCGATCATGCCGGCGATCCACATCACGGAGGCCACGAGGCCGTTGGGCCGGCGGCGAGCGGCGAAGCCGATGGTGGCGAGACGTTCAGGCTGGAACATGGGTCATCCTTTCAGGCGTCCCGAAGAACGCCCATTCCACAATGTCGGTCCATCGGGCCTCGCGGTCAATGGATCCGCCTTCAAGCCTGCGTGCGATGGATCGTCACTGCCGGCCTCAGAACATCGGCTGGTCGGCCAGGACCACCGCGCCCTCGCTGCGCATCCGCTCGCCTTCGATGCGGCGCATCACCGCCTGGGCCTGGGGATCGGCCATGACGCCGCCCAGCATGACCAGGGCCTGGGCCGCCTCGCTCTGGACCCCGAACATCTCGGACAGGGCTTCCCACGGCGACTTCGACTTGGGGAAATGCTTGAAGCGGACCGATTCCCCGGCGGGGATCTTGGCCAGAGCCTTGGCCTTGGCCACCGCCTCGGTCAGGCCGCCCAACTGATCGACCAGGCCCAGCGGCAGGGCCTGGGCCCCCGTCCAGACCCGGCCCTTGGCGATCTCGCGCACGCGGGCCGGCTCCAGCTTGCGGCCCGTGGCCACCCGCGTGATGAAGTCGTCGTAGATCCGGTCCATCGAGCCGGCGAAGGCGGCGCGCTGGCTGTTGGTGAAGGACTGGGTCGGCGAGAAGGCGTCGGCGTAGGGACCGCCGACCGTCAGTTCACGCATGTCCACGCCGAACCGGCCCAGGGCGTCGGCGATCACGAACTTGCCGCCGAACACGCCGATCGAGCCGGTCAGGGTCGAGGGCTGGGCCACGATCCAGTCGGCTTCCGAACTGATCCAGTAGCCGCCCGAGGCCGCATAGGCGCCCATGGACACCACCACCGGCTTGCCGGCGGCCTTGGCCGCGCGCACGGCGGCCAGGATCTGTTCCGAGGCTTCGGGCGATCCGCCCGGCGAAGAGACGCGGAAGACGATGGCCTTCACGCCCTTGTCCTCGATGGCGTCATAGATGGCCTCGGCCGTGTCGTCCGAATGGATCGAAGAGCCGCCGCCGAAGCCGCCGCCGTCGCTGCGTCCGGTCACGATGGCGCCCTCGCCGCCGACGATGGCGATGGCGTTCTTGCCCGAGCCGGTCCGCTCGCCCTTGTCCGACGTGTACTGGTCGAACTCGACGATTTCGGCGCCCTTGCCGGCGCGGCGCTTGATCTCGGCCTCGGCCTCCTCGACCTGGCCGATCTTGTCGATCAACTTGTTCGCCAGGGCCTGTTCGGCCGAATAGGGGCCGGCCTCGATCACGGTCTTCAGCGCCGCCGGCGTCGTCTTGCGGTCCTGGGCCGCATTGGCCAGGGCGCTGTCATAGAGGGAGGTCATCCAGGCGGTCATGGCCTCGCGGTGCGGGCCGGTATAGTCGCTCTGGGTGTATTCGTTGACGGCGTTCTTGTACTCGTAGCGCTGCTCGAAATCGGCGCGCACCCCGTATTTCTCGAACGCCCGCCCCAGGAAGACGCTGTCGGCCGAGAAGCCCGTCGCCTGGAAGCCGGCCGTGTTCTGCATCCACAGTTCCGAGGCCGAGGCCCCGACCATATAGGTGGACATCACCGCCCCCATGGGCGCGAAGCCCTGGCTGTGGGCGATGACCGGCTTGCCCGAGGCGCGGAAGCGGCGGACCGCCTGGCGCAGTTCGTCCGCCGTCGCCGGGGTCATGCCGCTTTCCGGCAGGCGGATCAGCAGGGCCTTGACGCTCTTGTCCTCCTCGGCCTGGGCCAGGCCGTCCACCACCTGGGTCACCGACAGGCCGGACCCGCCGAAGGCCGCGAACGGGTTGGTCGAGGGCTGGTCGCTGACGCCCTCGCGCAGGTCCAGCTCCAGCACCGAGGTCGCGGGCGCCGTCGGCTTGGACGAGCCGGCGATCGCCACGGTCAGCAGCACCACCGGAATGACGACGACGAACAGGATCAGTCCGGTGAAGACACCCAGGACCGTCAGGAAGAATTGCTTCATGGGAGAAGGCGCGCTCGCAAGGGGCCGAAAATGGCTCGGCTTCACCATAGCCTCGGAACGGTCACCGTCAAATGAACGTCCCGCAACGTAGGCGCGTCGGATCGCCCCGGATCCACCATGTTGCGGCGCCGCGTGACGATTGATGCGCGTCCCGGAAATCCCTATATGAGCCGCAAGCGAGCGGGGGCCTGTCGCCCGCGCCATAGACCGGAGACCGCCCCATGCTGGTCACCCTGATGAAATCCAAGCTGCACCGCGCCACGGTGACCCAGGCCGACCTCGATTACGAAGGCTCGATCGCCATCGACATGGACCTGCTGGACGCGGCGGGCATCTTTCCGCACGAACAGGTCGATGTGCTGAACATCACCAACGGCGCGCGGTTCACCACCTACGCCATCGAGGCGCCGCGCGGCTCCCGGGTCATCGGCGTCAACGGCGCCGCCGCCCGCCTGGTCCAGAAGAACGACAAGGTGATCGTCGTCACCTACGGCCAGCTGCCCCAGGAAGAAGCCCGCCAGTGGACGCCGAACGTCGTGCTGCTGGACGACGCCAACGAGATCAAGCGCGCCGGCTGACGCCCGCCCCTTTCCCACCAGGGAAACAATCGACCCTCACGCCGAATGCAACAAGGCCCGCCGTCGCCGGCGGGCCTTTCTTCATTCCGAACCGCGGATCAGCGGGCGATGTCGTAGACGCCGGTGATGTCGATCCGGACCGTCAGTTCGCCGGCGGCGACCGGGGTGCTGTCGCGGCTTTCCATCGCCATGGCGCGCACGGCGAACAGCTGCGGCGGCGCGGGCGAATAGCCGCCGCCTTCGCTCAGGTTGCGGATGCCGGCCAGCTGGACGTTCAGGGCCTGGGCGTACAGCTGCGCCTTGGCCTGCAGGGCGCGCACGGCCAGCTGACGCGCGCGATCCTCGGCCGCGCTCGGATCCTTCAGGCCGAAGCTGATGCCGTCGATCTGGTTGACCCCGGCGGCGACGACGGCGTCGGCGGTGGTTCCGACCTTGCTCAGGTCGTTGATCGTCACCGTCACCCGGTTCACGGCCTGATAGCCGCGCAGCTTGGGCGGTTCGTTCTGCACATAGTCATATTGCGCCGACAGGTTCAGGCCCGAGGTCTGGACGTCGCGCTCGGCGATCCCGGCGCGGCGCAGGGCGGCCATGACCTGGGTCATCCGGGTCGCATTGTCGCGCATGGCCTCCTGGGCCGTCGCCGCCTCGGTCTGGACGCCGAAGCTGATGGTGGCCATGTCCGGCGCGGCCTTGACCTCGCCATAGGCCGACAGGTTCAGCGACGGGGCCGGCTGCATCATCTGGATCGCGCCCGGCTGCAGGGTCTGGGCCATCGTCGGCGCGGCCGCGCCCAGGGCGACAGCGGCCGTCAGGGCCCCGCCCAGCATCAGGGTTTTGAACGCGCGTTTCATGCAGAAGTCTCCGTAGAACGATCCCGACCGACGGGTTCGTCGATCCATGGCCGCAACCTTGGCCTTTTACACCTGAACCAACGTCCGCGCCTCCCCGTCGGTTTCCGTTCATCTTGATGAATTCGCCGAAAACCGTCCGACGACCCCGCGCCCCTTGGCAAGCCGCGCCAACCCCTGCTAGGCGGTTCCTCCCGCCGCACCGCGCGCCAGGACCGCCGGTCCCGTCGCGTCCTGGGGGCCTGTAGCTCAATGGTTAGAGCCGACCGCTCATAACGGTCTGGTTGGGGGTTCGAGTCCCTCCGGGCCTACCAACTCTGTGTCGAGACCACTTAAGAGGTGGGTCAAATTCGGTTAAGAGCGGCTCAGCGACTGGAGTCATCGGCCATGCACCGGCTGGCTGTCCGCGCCTGACTCTAAGGGACATCGAGAAAGTCCGCTTTCGGCGAACAGGGCTCATTCGGAAGGCAAAGTCGCTTGCGAAGGCTCAGCTGAGCCATTGCGAGGCCAGGTCCGTGCGGCTCCGAACGAGCCCCGGCCGCTGCCGATAGTCGCAACGGCGAGGTCGTGTCCGGACAGCCGTCACGCCAGCTGCTAATCTCGCGTCCGCAGCCTAGAGCGCCTAGGGCTGCGCGATGCGCCAAGCGCCGTTGAGGACGCCGTCGCCGGTGATGTCGCCCGGCTTGGCGTCCTTGGTCCAGGTGTAGAGGGGGCGGCCCTGGTAGGCCCATTGACGGGAGCCGTCGTCCCGGATGACGACGGTATAGCTTCCGCTCGCTTGCGCATCCGCATCGGCGGCGAAGGGCGGCCAGTTTGCGGCGCAGGGTCCATTGCAGACCGATTTGCCGTCGCTGTCCTTATCGAACGTATAGAGGGTCATGCCCTGCGCGTTCGTGAGCGCGGGACCTTTTGCGGTTTCCCCCGTTCTGGCCGGATCAGCGGCCAGCGCGGCGGTGGATACGGACAGCGCGAGCACGGTTGCGATGATGGCGCGGGTTATCACAGGTCAACTCCTTCTGTGGGCTGGACCTGCAATAGACAGCCCACGCACGGCGATTATTCCCGACCCCCTGATTAAATCTCGCGCGGACGGGTCGACAGAGGTTTGAGAGCTGCCGGGAAATCCCCTTCCGCCGGCTGTTCACCTCCATGGCGAGACCCGGCGTGGAGCTCCACAAGCGCTCGCACCCGACGTCAGCCCAACCGTCCGCCCCCCTTTCAGCTCAAGCCGCAGGGCGGCGGCAAGGGTTCCGCTTGAGGCGACGCCGCCTCCCCGCCCCCATCGGCCTCAGCTCTGGTCCAGGTCGTCGACGTCCTCATCCTTCGCGGTGGTCGGGACCGGTGTGCGGGGGTCGGCGCTGAGGGGGCCCTGGGGCAGGTCGCCTTCGGGCTGGCGGCTGGACGACGGGCCTTCCTGCAGCCGCTGCGTCATGGGGTCGGGCCCGATCTGGCCGCCCGGCCCGATTCCGCCGGCGCGCAGCCGCAGCTCCTCGGGCGGGGTGTTCAGCGATCGGCCCCGGGCGACGCCCTGGGGCAGGGCGTCCTAGGCCTGTTGCTCGCGGTTGCGGTCGGTCATGGTCTATCTCCTGGGTTTCAGGAAATAAGACCCGCGCGCCGCCGATGTTCCCGCACCGCGGCGGCGGCTCAGCCCTCGGTCCAGCGCTCCACGTCGGGCTGGAGCCCGATCAGGGCCAGGCCGGCGGCGATGGATTCGAACTCGCCGCCGGTCTCGATCCGCGATGCGCCGAAGCGGCGGTGGAACAGGGCGCGCACGGCCGGGGTCAGGGAGGTGCCGCCGGTGAGGAAGACCCGGTCGATCCCCTCCAGCGGCAGGCCCGAGGCCTGAAGCGCCTCGTCCAGGGCGGTCTCGATGGCGGTCAGCTCCGGCGCGATCCAGGCCTCGAACTGGGCGCGGGCGACCGGGGCCTCGATCCGCACCCCGCCGGCGACGAACGAGAACTGGGCCGTCTCGGCGCGCGACAGGTCCTGCTTCAACGTCGAGACGGCGCGGTACAGGGCGTGGCCGTGGTTGTCGTCCAGCACCTCGATCAGCCGCTCGATCTTCTCGGGCTCCAGCGAGGTCGAGGCCAGGCCCCGGATGTCGCGCATGTCGCGCGAGGCCCGCAGCAGGGCCAGCTGGTCCCAGCGGGCGAAGGCGGAATAATAGCGCTGGGGCGCCGGCAGGGTCTTGCCCAGGCTGGTGTAGAAACTGCCCTTGCCCAGTTCCGGCGACACCAGATTGTCGATGATCCGGTAGTCGAAGGCGTCGCCCGCCACCCCCACGCCCGACCGGGCCAGGGGCGTGGACTTCAGCCCGTCGGGCGTGTGTTCGAAACGGATGATCGAAAAGTCGCTGGTGCCCCCGCCGAAATCGGCGACCAGCACCGTCGCATCCTGTTTCAGGGTCCGCGCGAAATAGAAGGCGGCGCCGACCGGCTCATAGGCGTAGCGGACGTCCTCGAACCCCAGCCGTTTGAAGGCGGTCTCGTAGCGCTCCAGGGCCAGGGCCTCGTCCGGCCGCCCGCCGGCGAAGGTGACGGGCCGGCCGACGATGACGCGCGGCGGCAGGTCGGCCATGGCCGCCCCCGCATGGTGGCGCAGCTTCAGCAGGAAGGCGGACAGCAGGTCCTCGAACGTATAGCGGCGGTCGTGGATGCGGGTCTCGGTGAAGGCGGCGCTGGCGGCGAAGGTCTTGAACGACTGGATGAACCGGGTGTCGTGCGGATCCTCGACATAGGCCTCGATGGCCCAGGGCCCGGCCTCGACGATCCGTTCGGGCCGCCCCTCGCCCTCGGCGGCGTGGAACTGGAAGCTCAGGGCCGAGCGGAAGGTGGCGGTCTCGCCGCCCTCGATCGCGAACTGCACCAGGACGGCGCCCGTCTTCGGATCGGCCAGGGCGACGACGGAATTGGTCGTACCGAAATCTATGCCGATCGTCAGCGGCTGTGGCGTGGTCATGACCCGGCTCCTCGAAGGGCGGGCTTCCTACAGCGTCCGGGCGCAATAGGAAACGCCGGATCGGCGCTTTACCGGCGGTTCGTCGCCTCGGCGTGTCGCGCCAGCAAGGCTTCGGCCTGGTCCAGGTGCAGACGTTCGACCATGGCGCCCCCGACCCGGATCGCGCCACGGCCCTCGGCCTCCGGCGCGGCGAAGGCTTCGACAATGTCGCGCGCCCGGGCGACCTCGGCCTCCGACGGCGAGAAGGCGGCGTTGGCGCAGGCGATCTGCGACGGGTGGATCAGGCTCTTGCCGTCGAACCCGTACAGCCGCCCCTGCACCGCCTCGGCCGCCAGTCCGTCCGCATCCTCGATCCGGTTGAACACCCCGTCGATGGCCAGCAGTCCCTGCGCCCGCGCCGCTACCACCAGAGCCGCCAGCCACGGCTTGAACGGTTCGCGGTCCGGCGACGCCCCGGTTCCCAGCGCCTTGGCCAGGTCGTTGACCCCCAGCATCAGCCCGTCCAGCCGCCCGCCGGCCGCAGCAATGTCGTTCAACCCGATCAACCCGCGCGGCGTCTCGATCATGGCCCACAGCGCCGCCCCCGGCGCCCGAACCGAGATCGCATGGACCGTCTCCACCGTCTCCACCTTGGGCGCCACGATCAGGCCGGCGCCGGCCTCCGCCAGGGCGTCCAGATCATCCTCGCCCCAGTCGCTGTCCAGCGCGTTGATCCGCACCCCCAGCCTCGGCCCAAAACCTCCGGCGCGAACCGCCGCCACCGCCGCCGCCCGCGCCTCGGCCTTGGCCTCGGGCGCCACCGCGTCCTCCAGGTCCAGAATGGCCACATCGCAGTCCAGCGTCCGCGCCTTCTCCACCGCCCGCGCGTTCGACGCCGGCAGATAAAGCACGCTGCGGACCAGCTCGCCCCGCATCAGACCCGCCCGGTCACGGGCACCAGCGCCCCGGTCATGGCCCGGCTCTCGGGCGAGGCCAGGAACAGGATCACCGCCGCCAGATCGGCCGGCGCCACCCAGGCGGCCGGATCGGCGTCCGGCATGTCCTTGCGATTGGTCGGGGTGTCGATGATCGAGGGCAGGACGGCGTTGACGGTCACCGCCGTCGTCTTCAGCTCCTCCGCCAGGGCCTGGGTCAGGGCGTGAACGCCCAGCTTGGCCGCCCCATAGGCCCCCATGCCCGCGCCGGGCTTCAGCGCCGCGGCCGAGCCGACATTGACGATCCGCCCGTCGGCCGCCGCCTTCAGATAGGGCAGGGCCGCGCGGCTGGCGTTCAGGGCGGTGGTCAGGTTCAGCGCCTGCATCCGGTCCCAGGCCGGCGCCGCGTCGTCCGTCGTTTGCCACACGAAGCCGCCGGCGATATTGGCCAGCACGTCCAGCCGCCCGAACCGGCTGATGACAGAGGCCACGGCCCCCTCGGCCTGGGCCGGGTCGGTCAGGTCCACCCCGCCGATCTCCAGCACCCCGGCCGGGACCGGATGACCCTCGGCGTGGTCGATGACGGCCACCGCCAGCCCCGCCGCCTGCGCGGCCTCCAGCACGGCCCGGCCCAGCACCCCGTGCCCGCCGGTAATCACCATCACCCGTTGCGTCATCTCGTCCTCCATCCCTTCCCCCTGTTTTTCAGCTCAACCGGCGGCGAAGACCTTGGCCATCAGCCGCTCCAACCCCGCCTGGTCCACGACGTCGAAGGCGGCCGGCGTCGTCGCATCCACGTCGAACACGGCGATCAGTTCGCCCGCCGCGTCCAGCACCGGAACCACGATCTCGCTGGCCGAACGGCTGTCGCAGGCGATATGGCCGGGGAAGGCGTGAACGTCCTCGACCAGTTGGGTCCGCCGCGTCGCCGCCGCCGCCCCGCACACCCCGCGCCCGAAGGCGATGCGCAGGCATCCCAGCGTGCCCTGATACGGCCCGACCACCAGTTCGTCGGCCTTGTCCGGCGCCACCACATAGAAGCCCGTCCAGAAGAAGTCGTCGAAGGCGTCGGCCAGCATCGAGGCCACCGTCGCCATCCGCGCCGTCAGATTGGGCTCCCCCTCCAGCACGGCCAGCACCTCGGCCTCGACCTCGGCGTAACGGTCAGCCTTGTCGGCGGGGCGGTCGTCGCGGGCGACGTAGGACATGGGCGGCTCCTTCGATTCGCAGCCGATATAGGGGGCGGTCGTCTCCGACGCGAGCTTTCGTCTCAGGACCGAATTTTCTAAGCATCGGAAATCAAACAACAAGGTTCTCCGGCCTGAAAATAGGGGCTTGCTGCCGCACAGCTTTGTCGCAAAACAGCGTTAACCATGATGAACGATCGGACCTGTCGGCGCACGTGGGCGTCGTCCTGCGTCATGGCGTACACAGGATTACCGGGGGCGACAGCGACTGATGAAGGAGCACGACAAAACGGCGCACGACCCCTTCCGTCTCCAGCGGCATCGCACGCCCCTGGCCGGCGGCGCCCTGGCGATCGTGGTCCTTCTGATCGCCGTTCTGCTCCTGGCCAGTTGCGGCGACGGCCGGCCGGGCTTCTGGCGTCGGGGCGGCCAGAATGACGCCACCCTCTCCTGCCCCCGCCCCGCCTCGGTGACGGGGTCCGAGTTCAACGCCCAGGAGGCCGGTCTGCGGGCCCTGCGCCGCGCCGCCTTCCGCGGCGACGTCTTCGCCCAGCTGGAGCTGGGTTCGCGCTACGCCGCCGTCCGCGCCACCGACAAGAATATCGAGGACCCGATCGAAAGCGCGGTCTGGTACGCCATGGCCCTGGCCAATGACGAGGGCTACGCCCCGATCAACCGGGTCGAACGCAACAGGGGCGGACTGTTCGGCGGCGGCTGGCGCCCGCTGTCGCGCTACGACGACTGCCGCGCCTTCGAACGCCACCGCGCCTATCAGGTGCTGGACCGCCAGCTGTCGCGGATGAGCCGCGAGGAGCAGGAGGCGGTGCGCGACCGGGTCATCTACGTCCTCTCGACCCAGGACGCCGAGGGCTATCGCACCCTGGCCCGGCTGCATGACGGTCTGTACGGCCCGTTCGGCGAGCCCGAGGACAATCCCGAGGCGCGCGAGGCCCTGGGCCGCGCGGCCGACGGCCAGGGCCTCGGCCAGAAGCGTCCGCGCGGCGGCTACTGGGCCGCGATCAACCTGTTCCAGCGCAACGACGTCGACGCCTATCTGTACAACTATCTGGCGGTCCAGACCGGCGACGTCGGCGCCTATGTGCTGATGAAGGATTTCGAACGTTCCTCGCCCGGCCGCGCCCAGTACGCCGGCTTCGTCGAGGCCAAGGCGCGCCAGTGGACGCCGCCGTTCGAATTCTATCCGCTGGAGGCCCCGGCTTCCGGCGTGCCCTTCTCGGACGAGAGCCGCCCGCGCGGCGACGCCTATGAATACGCCCTGTCGCGGATGCAGGGCGAACTACCCTTCGTCCACGTCGGCCGCGCCCTGCGCTATCTGGGCGTGACCCCCGAGGCCGTCACCGCGCCCGAGCAACTGTCCCGTCAGCAGATCGAGGCCTTCGAGGCCATGATCGGCCATGCGACCGAAAGCCGGCTGTCCCCGGTCGAACGGGTCCGCGCCATCCAGCTGGCCGCCGTCAACGGCTCGTCCGAGGCCCAGCTGGTGCTGGCGGTCATGTACGCCGAGGGCATCGGCCTGCCCGCCGACTACGCCCGGTCGTTCAAGTGGTTCGAAGAGGCGGCCCGCCAGGGTAGCCCCGAGGCCAAGTTCGCCATGTCCACCTATTTCGCCCTCGGCGTCGCCGGTGTGGCGGACCAGGACAAGGCCGACGCCGTCGCCTACCGCATCGAATCCGCGCTGTCGGGCTTCGGCCCCTCGGCCTCGCGCCTGCAGGCCCTGCTGTCCCAGGTGTCCCGCGCCCAACAACAGCGCCGTTAACAGGGAGGGTCTGGTCGCATGAACATCCGCTCGCTCGCGAAAGTCTCGCTCCTCGCGGCCTTCGCCCTATCCACCCTGGCGGCCCTGCCCGACCCGGTTCAGGCTCAAGTCGCCGCCAAGGTCGAGGCCCAGACCCGGCCCAACTTCGGCGTCCTGCTGGACCCGCCGACCCGCAGCCGGCCGCGCGCCCATCGCCGCTATGACTATGGCCGGTATCGCGGCCCCGACTGGCGCCCCCTGCCCCGTCCGCCGCACCAGGAAGAGGTCGTCCTGGTCGATTGCGGCGGCAATCCCGGTTCCGGCGCGATCGAAAGCGCGGTCCAGCGCGTGCGCCCCGGCGGCACATTGATCATCCGCGCCCGGGCCGGCGCCTGCGTCGGCTGGCTGAACATCGACAAGCCGATGACCGTCATCGGCGACAGCGGCTTCGATCCGCGCCGCTGGGATGCGGCGACGCCGACCCTTCAGGCGCCGGACGGCCTGCCCTGCCTGACCGTCGCGCCCGGCGTCCGGGTCGAGGTCCGCGACCTGGTCTTCGCCTCGCCCCGCGGCGGCGATGCGGCCTGCGTGGTCGGCTACAATGCCGAGATCGTCATGAGCCGGGTCGGCTTCCGCCACGTCGGCGACGAGGCCGCCCTCTATGTCGACGGCGGCCTGCTGGACCTGCGCGACGTCCTGATCGACGCCCGCACCGTCTCGGCCGCCATCGTCGCCGACGGCGCCGCCGTGACCCTGTACGAGACCGCCGTCGCCGGGGCCCAGTCGGGCGTCGACCTGACGCCGGGATCAGGCGCCCCGTCCACCCTGACCTCGGTCACCCTGATCGGCTCGGAACAGCCGAACAATTTCGGCCCCCGCGCCATCGGCCTGATCGTCCGCGCCGCGCGCGACTACGGCCAGGTGGCCGTCAGCAACGCCAAGATCTGCGGCTATGTCGAGGGCGTGGCGGTCGAGGGCGCCTCGGTCTCGGTCTCCAACAGCCGGATCTGCAAGGGCGACAAGGGGGCGGTCCTCTATAACGGCGAGCTGCTGTTCGATCAGAACCGCGTCCGCGTGAACCAGGTCGGGGTCGCGGCCGCCTCGGGCCGGGCCGTGGTCACGGGCAACAGTTTCGCCGGGGTCCGCGACGCCATCTACGCCGAGGAACGCGCGACCATCCAGGCGCGCGGCAACAGCGTCTGGTCCCGCGATCTGTGCCGCCCCCGCTTCGAGAACCGCTACCGCGACCGCTACGCCCCGTCCTGGAACGGCAACGACGGCGGGTACGACTGCCAGCAGACCCCCTACCCCCGCGACTGGTGGGAGGCGGAAGACGGTCCCTATTTCGACCAGGCCTACGTCCTCGACGGCTACGACCGCTACCAGCAGGGCTATGGCTGGTACGACCGCGCCGGCCGCTACATCCCCGACGACCGCTACCGCGGCGACGACCGCTGGCGCCGCGGCGGCTGGTTCTAGGTCCGCGCCCCCTCCGTCTCGCCGGCTTCGCCGGCGATCCACCTCCCCCAAGGGGGGAGGAATGGGATGACGGAGATCCTCCCCCCTTGGGGGAGGTGGCGCGGCGCAGAGCGCCGTGACGGAGGGGGCCCGAACGGGTCCAACTATCACAATGACGCTGGTCCTGCCGTAACGATTCCAGCGGCTTGTCAGATTCTCGTCCCGACTTCCCCGCCTGGGTTCGCCCACCCCCTATAATCACTCCCGGTCTCGTCGCTTGGAGGGCTCGCTTGGCCTGCGACCTTGCGGCGGCGGGAGCGGATGGAACGGGAGCGGGGTGCAATCCCTCCGCGCCGACGGCGTCTCAAAACGCCGTCGGAGGGTCGAGGGGGATACTCGGCCGCACTCGGGACGGTTCTTCGCAGGGACCGCCGACCCGTCGCAGGCTTACGGGGTTAGGCGATAAGACCGCCACCGCTCGGCGCCCCGAGCTTGCAGGCCAACCAACCGCGCGGGGGCGTCAAACCTTCGAAACGGTATTTCTAGATCAAACTCCGGGCGAAGGCCCGGCGCCCCGCCCAGCCCTCCATAAACTTCGCAACGAAAGCGCGAAGACGACGCCAATTCGACCCGACGCGACACTGCGTCATCTTGTCAGACGGGGCAAAGCGCCCCACCTGAACCTATCCAAAAATCACCCCTTCGCCCGCGACAGGAGCCTCGATGCCGCATGCCGACAGCCTGATTCTCACCCTGGTCGGAGGATTCGTCCTCGCCTTCGTGTTCGGCATGTTGGCCAATCGGCTGAAGCTGTCGCCCCTGGTCGGCTATCTGGTCGCGGGCGTCGCCGTCGGCCCCTATACGGGCGGTTTCGTCGCCGACACCGAACTGGCGCCGCAACTGGCCGAGATCGGCGTCATCCTGCTGATGTTCGGGGTCGGGCTGCACTTCTCGCCCCGGGATCTGATGCAAGTGCGCCAGGTCGCCGTGCCCGGCGCCCTGGTCCAGATCGCCGTCGCCACCGTCCTGGGCTGGGCCCTGGGCCGGGTGGTGCTGGGCCTGGGGGATGTCGAGGCCCTGCTGATGGGCTTCGCCCTGTCGGTCGCCTCCACCGTGGTCCTGCTGCGCGCCCTGGAAGAGCGCAAACAGGTCAAGGGCGAGGTCGGCCGCATCGCCGTGGGCTGGCTGATCGTCGAGGACATGGTCATCGTCATCGCCCTGGTCATGCTGCCCATGATCATCGTGCCCGCCGGAACCCAGACCGACCTCGCCGCCCTGGGCATGGGCATCGGCTGGACCCTGCTGAAGGTCGGCCTGTTCGTCGCCGGCATGCTGGTCGTCGGCGGCAAACTGATCCCCTGGCTGCTGGTCCGCATCGCCCACACCCGGTCGCGCGAGCTCTTCACCCTGGGCGTCCTGGCCATCGCCCTCGGCATCGCCTGGCTGGCCTATTATCTGTTCCATTCGTTCGCGCTCGGCGCCTTCCTGGCCGGCCTGGTGATGAACGCCTCGCCGCTGGGCCACAACGCCGCCGAACGGTCCCTGCCCCTGCGCGACGCCTTCGCCGTGCTGTTCTTCGTCTCGGTCGGCATGTTGTTCGACCCCATGATCCTGGTGCGCCAGCCCTGGGCCGTTCTGGGCGTCCTCGGCATCGTCATCATCGGCAAGTCGCTGGCCGCCCTGGCCATCGCCCGCGTCTTCAGGCTGGACCGCTCCACCGGCCTGACCGTCGCCGCCTCCCTGGCCCAGATCGGCGAGTTCTCCTTCATCCTGGCCGCCCTGGGCGTCAGCCTGGGGGCCATGAGCCGCGAGACCCACGACCTGATCCTGGCCGCCGCCCTGCTGTCGATCTCGCTGAACCCCTTCGTCTTCCTGTTCACCGACCGGATGGGCGGCCGGCCCCGCCCGCCGGTCTCGGGTTCGCCCGAGGCCAAACAGGCCGCCATCGATCACAAGGCCGAAATGGCCGGCCCCAACCCGGCGACGGCGTGAAACTGTCCTTGGCCTCGAACCCCGATCATCGTTAACTGACCCCATGGACGCGACGAACACGACACAGGCCGCCCTCCACTATGGCGACGGCGAATTCGCGGTGTTGAAGCCGGGACGGTTCGTGCGCTGCGCCGTCACGGAAAAGCCGATCCCGCTGGAGGTGCTGCGCTACTGGAGCCCGACCCGGCAGGAGGCCTATTTCGGCCCGGCCGAATTCATCGCCCGGATGACCGCCCCTTGATCGGCCGCCGCCCGCTGCTGCTCGGCTTCGGCGCGGCCCTGGCGACTCCGCGGATGCTGGGCGCCTCGGCCCTGCCCCAGGGCGCGGCTCAGGGCGCGGTCGATCTGGTCCTGAACGGCGCCTGGCGTCAGGGCGGCTACGCCCTGGGCCGCACCGAGCCGCGCGCCCTGATCCTCGTGGACGGCGAGGCCCTGTCCACCGCCTCGACCGACGGCCTCTTCATCGTCGGCTTCGACCGCGACGCCCCCGCCCTGGCCGAGATCGAGGCCCGATCCGGCGCCCGATCCACCCGCCGCGTCCTGGACGTCGCGCCCTACGCCTTCCCCTCGACCCGCGTGGACGGCCTGCCCCCCGCCACGGTCGAACCCAGCGATCCGGCGCTTCTGGACCGCATCCGCCAGGAGGTCGCCCTCAAGACCGAGGCCTTCGCCAGCCGGGCCGACGCCGACGACTTCCGCGACGGCTTCATCTGGCCGCTCGAGACCTACCGCATCTCCAGCGAATGGGGCGCCCAGCGCATCCTGAACGGCACGCCGGCGCGGCCCCATTACGGCGTCGATCTGGCCGCCCCGGCCGGGACCGTGATCCGCGCCCCGGCCGACGGCCGCATCGTCTTCACCCGCCCGAACATGCATTTCGAGGGCGGCCTGACCCTGATCGACCACGGCCAGGGCCTGATCAGCGCCTATCTGCACCAGTCGCAACTGGACGTGACCCCGAACCAGCCCGTCCGGCGCGGCGATGCCCTGGGCCGCGTCGGCATGGCAGGCCGCGCCACCGGCCCCCATCTGTGCTGGCGCCTGAAATGGCGCGACCGCAATCTGGACCCGTCCCTGCTGGTCGGCGCCAGCGCGCCCCGGCGTCTGGCCTGATTTTATGGCTCAGCTTGCGATAGTAAGGATAAACACGTAGTTTCCCCGCCTCGCTTCGGGGGCTCCGATGTCATCGCTTCAATCGCTGGCCGTTCTGCTGGTGGACGACAATCAGCATATGCGCGCCATCACCTCGGCCGTGCTGAATTCCGCCGGCATCCACAAGGTTCACGAAGCGCCCGACGGCGCCGTGGCCCTGGACATTCTCAGCCACCAGCCCGTCGATCTGGCCATCGTCGATTACAACATGTTCCCGCTGGACGGCGTCGAGTTCACGCGGCTGGTCCGCACCGGCCCGGACAGCGCCAACATCTACCTGCCCATCATCATGATGAGCGGCCATGCCGAAAAGAGCCGCATCTATGCGGCCCGCGACGCCGGCGTCACCGAATTCCTGGTCAAGCCGATCACCGCCAAGGCCATCCTCGACCGGATAAACGCGGTCATCCTCAAGCCCCGCGCCTTCATCAAGACGAGCGCCTACTGCGGTCCCTGCCGCCGACGTCGCGACGTCGAGGCCTATGCCGGGCCGTTCCGCCGCGCGGCCGATTCCAGGCGATCGCCCAGGGCCGCATAGACCCTGTCCGGCCAGCGCCGGTGAACCCAGAACCAGTCCTCCGGAACCTCGCGAACCCGATCCTCGACGAAGCGGTTCACCGCCTGGACGCCCGCCAGCACATCAGCCGCCTTGTCCGCAGTCTCGGGGATCATGATCGGCTCATGCGCCGTCACCCGGAACCGGACGCCAGGCAGACGCACCACCGACAGGGGCTGGATCACCGCCCCGAACTTCAGCGCCAGTCGCGCCGCCCCCGGCGAGGCGTTGACCGGCTGACCAAAGAACTCGACCTCCGGCCCCTGATTGTATTTCTGATCGACCAGAAGCGCGATGGAATCGCCCCGCTTCATCCCCGCCATCAGCTCGCGCGTCCCGTCGCCCTTGGGCGCGAACAGGCGGATGCCGTAGCGCTCGCGGCTCTGGCGGATCAGGGCGTCCACATAGGGATTGTTCGCCGCCCGATAGGTCACCTGGCACGGCAGGCCGGAGGCCATGATCACCGCCGCCATGACTTCGAAATTCGCCAGATGGCCCGAGATCAGCACCGCCGCCTTGCCGCTGTCACGCAGGGCGTGCAGCCGCTCCATCCCGACCACCTCGACCCGTCCGCCCTCGGGCGTCAGCTGATCCATGACCGCCAGTTCGGCGAAGGTCCGCCCCGTCCGGTCCCACTGTTCCAGCGCCAGGGCCTCGCGCCGGGCGTCCGTCATGTCGGGGAAGGCGATCCGCAGATTGCGCATCACCGTCTTCTGGGTGCCCGTCTTCGGTCCCAGCGTCCGCAACAGCCAGCCGCCCAGGCCCGAGGCGCGCTCGACCCCGAGCAGGCGCAGGAACGAAAACAGCGCCTGGAAGGCGACGGCCTGCAGGCGCCAGATCAGATCCTGCCGCACGCTTGTGGCGCTGCCGCCCCTCGGGCTGTTTGAGCGCGCCTCTGTGGCGCGCTCAAACTTCGGCTCTTCTCGCGTGTTTTCACCAGGCAATCGTCAATCCACCGTCCACCACAAGGGTCTGCCCCGTCACATAGGCCGAGGCGGGGCTGCACAGATAGACCGCCGTGCCGGCGATTTCATCCGGCTGGCCGATCCTTTTCAGCGGCGCGGGCTCCGTCACCGTCTTCAGCAGCTCGGGATTCTCCCACAGATATTTGGCGAAATCGGTCTGGACCAGGCCCGGGGCGATACAGTTGACCCGCACGTTCGACGGGCCCCACTCCACCGCCAGGTTCCGCACCAGTTGCATGTCGGCCGCCTTGGAGATATTGTAGGCGCCGATCAGGGCGTTGCCGCGCAGGCCGCCGATGGACGAGATCACCAGGATCGCCCCGTCCTTGCGCTCCACCATCTGCGGCGCGACCATCTGGATCAGCCAATGGTTCGAGATGACGTTATTCTGCAGGATCTTCTCGAACTGATCGTCGGCGATCCCGCCCATCGGCCCGGCGTAGGGATTGGTCGCGGCGTTGCAGACCAGGATGTCGATCTGACCGAAGGCGGCGTTCGTCTCGTCCACCAGCCGCTGCAAATCCTCCTTGGAGGCGATATTGGCGGGAACCGCGATGGCGCGCCCCTCGCCGTACTTGCCGTTGATCTCGGCGGCGACCTCGTCGCACGGCCCGGCCTTGCGCGAGGAGATGACCACCTTGGCCCCGTGTTCGGCCAGCCGCTCGGCGATCGCCTTGCCTATGCCGCGCGACGAGCCGGTGATGATGGCGACCTTGCCGGTGAGATCGAACAGTTCCATTGGGTTTCCCTTGAGTTCCGCCGGGTTATTTGCGCCCCGGCTCTAGCCGAACGACATTGATAGCCTGATACTCAGGCGATTCCATCCGGGAGTGGCCACCGCCAGCCGATGCGTAACCTGACCACGGGCTTTCTGTACTTCGCCTATCTGTTCCTCGGCATGACCGTGGGGGCCTTCCTGTGGCGTGCGGGCCTGGGCGCCGGCGCGGGCGTGGCGGGCGCGCTCGGGGCGCTGGGTCTGCTGGGTGCCTTCCATGGCATCGTCACGGGCGTCGCCGCCCGTCGCGCCCTGAAGAAGGAGATCGACCAGGTCCGCGAGGCCCACCGCCTGCTGGCCGATGCGATGGAGTCGACCCAGGGCGCCCTGACCGAACTGGCCCACGCCATCGAGAGCGGCGCCCTGTCAGACACAGACGCCCTGACCGGCGAAGTGCGAATGCTGGAGACCCTGGTCCAGCAGATGAGCGAGAGCATCGACCACCGGCTGTCGGCCGCCCCCAGCATCGGGGTCGAGACCTTCGAAGGCCGGCGCCAGGCCCAGTCGAACGTCCTGCTGCGCACCATCCACGAGGCGCTCAGCGAGGGTCGGGTGGACCTCTATCTTCAGCCCGTCGTATCCCTGCCCCAGCGCCGCACGATCTTTTACGAGAGCTTCACCCGCCTGCGCGACGCGACCGACCGGGTCATGATGCCGGCCGAATATCTGTCGCTGGCCGAAGGCGAGGGCCTGGTGCCCGCCATCGACAATCTGCTGCTGTTCCGCTGCGCCCAGATCGTGCGCCGGCTGGCGCGCCAGGACCGCAAGGTCGGGGTCTTCTGCAACGTGGCCCTGACCTCGCTGGGCGACGAGACCTTCTTCCCGCGTTTCCTGGAGTTCCTCAGCGAGAACCGCGATCTGAACCAGGCCCTGATCTTCGAGCTGGGCCAGGCCAATTTCGACGCGCGCGGCGCCGTGGAGGCGCGCAACATGGCGCGGCTGGCCGACATGGGATTCCGCTTCTCGCTGGACAAGGTCCAGACGCTGGACCTCGACTTCGCCGACCTGCAGCGGGCGGACGTCAAGTTCATCAAGGTGTCGGCCGACCTGCTGATCGAACAGCTTCTGGATCTCGACGGCGGAGCGCCGCTGCGCTCCATGCCCGACATCCAGGCCGCCGACTTCGCCGCCCTGACCCGCCGCTACGGCGTCGAGGTCATCGCCGAAAAGGTCGAGAACGAGCGTCAGGTCGTCGACATCCTCGAGCTGGACGTCGCGATGGGCCAGGGCCACCTGTTCGGCGAACCCCGCGCCATCAAGGAACAGGTGCTGGCCGAGACCGACCCCCCCGCCGACTTCCTGCGCTCCACCCTGCGCAGCGCCGAACAAAGGCGTCGGTTCAGCTGAACCGGCCTGTCTGCCTCCTCCCCATTTGATGGGGAGGAGACTTTCGTCATGGCGTCCGAGCGGCTACTCAGACGCCCATGACCCTCCCCCACGCCCTGCCCCACCTCGGCGCCGTCGCCGGCGATTATGACATCCTGCTCTGCGACGTCTGGGGGGTGATCCACAACGGGCGCGAAAGCTGGGCGACCCCGTGCGATGCTCTGACGCGGTTCAACCGCGAGGGCGGGCATGTGGTGCTGATCTCCAACTCGCCCCGGCCGGCCTCGGACGTAATCGCCCAGCTGGACGGCCTGGGCGTGCCGCGCGAGGCCTGGAAGGCCTTCGTCACCTCCGGGGACGCCACGCGCGCCGAACTGGCCAAGCGGGCGCCTGGCCCGGCCTGGATCGTCGGGCCAGAGCGTGACGCCCCCCTCTACGCCGGGCTGGGGCTGGACCGCGCCGCCGGCGCAGAGGACGCCGCCTTCATCTCCGTCACCGGCCCCGTGGACGACACGACCGAAACGCCTGAGGACTATCGCGAGCGGTTCGCGGTCGGCGCGGCGCGCGATCTGGAGCTGATCTGCGCCAACCCCGATCGGGTGGTTCAGCGCGGCGACAAGCTGATCTACTGCGGCGGGGCGCTGGCCGACCTGTACGAGTCGCTGGGCGGCCGGGTCGTCATGGCGGGCAAGCCCTATGCCCCGATCTATGATCTGGCGATCAAGGAGGCGCAGACGCTGCTGGGCCGACCGGTCGATCGGTCGCGCGTCCTGTGCATCGGCGACGGCGTCGTCACCGACATCATGGGGGCCAACGCCCAGGCCCTGGACTGCCTGTTCATCGCCCAGGGCATCCACGGCGACCAGGCCCGGGGCCAGGACGGGACGCTGGATCCCGCCCGCGCCGGCGATCTGCTGAAGGCTGAAACAACATATGCGCGATACGCCGCGCTCGAACTCGCCTGGTAAGGCTCGCCATTTTGTCGCACCGCAGCTAAAGCCTGCAGCATGGTCGAATTGGTACAGCAGCATCCGTCCGGTGGTTACATCCTGGACGAACTTCACGTCGGCATGGCCGCCGAGAAAATCGTGGTCGCCACGGAGGACCGGATTCGGCTGTTCGCCGAGGCGTCCGACGACTTCAACCCTGTCCACCTGGACGAGGCCTTTGCGTCCAAGACCGCCTATCGCGGCCGGATCGCGCATGGCCTGCTGAGCGCCTCGTTCGGATCGGCCGTGGTCGGCACCATCCTGCCGGGCGCCGGGTCGATCTACATCTCCCAGACCCTGGCCTTTCATCAGCCGGTGCGGATCGACGACGTCGTCCGCATCCTGATTACGGTGATCGAGGTCGAGGCCGAGAGCGCACGGGTCAAGCTGAGCTGCGAAGGCTTTGTCGGCGAGACCATGATCATGGACGGCGTCGCCGTCGTCCGCGTTCCGCGCCGGCGCAAGCCCTCCCAGCGCTGATGCAGATCGTCCGCGACTGGCGCGACCTGCCGAACGCCCTGAGGGGCGCAGCGGTCGCGGTCGGCGCCTTCGACGGCGTGCACCGGGGGCATCAGGCGGTCATTGCGGGCGCAAAGGCCGCCGCCGAACGGCTGGGCGCGCCGCTCGGCGTGGTCAGTTTCGATCCCCATCCGCGCCGTTGGTTCCAACCCGAGGCGGCGCCCTTTCGCCTGATGACGGCGGACCAGATGGCCCAGGCCCTGGCGCCCCTGGGGGTCGACATCCTGTATCTGCTGCCGTTCGACGGCGAGATGGCGGGCATGAGCGATGCGGACTTCGCCGAAAAGGTGCTGGCGCGGGGGCTTGGCGTGCGCCATGCCGCCGTCGGCTTCGACTTCACCTTCGGCAAGGGGCGGTCCGGCTCGCCCGAAGCCTTGAAGACCTATGGCGAGCGGCTGGGCTTCACGGTTTCGGTGGCCGAGCGGCTGGATGACGCCGACGGGCTGAAACTGTCATCCAGCGCCGTGCGGGAAGCCCTGAAGGCCGGGGACATGGACCGGGCCGCCGCCATCCTGGGCCGCCCCTTTGCTCTTCAGGGCGAGGTGATCCACGGCGACAAGCGCGGCCGCACCATCGGCGTGCCGACCGCCAACATCGCGCTGGGCGATTACATGCGCCCCGCCTACGGCGTCTATGCGACCCGCAGCCGTCTGGCGGACGGGCGGGTCGTCAACGGCGTCGCCAGCCTGGGCGTGCGGCCCATGTATGCGCTGGAGACCCCGCTGCTCGAGGTCTGGCTGTTCGATTTCGACAGCGACCTGTACGGCCAGGTCATCGAGACGGAACTGGTCGCCTGGCTGCGCGGCGAGGAAAGCTTCGACGGGCTGGGCGCCCTGAAGGCCCAGATCGACAAGGACGCCGACGCGGCGCGAAGGATTCTAGCCTCCTGATCCCGCGCATCCCGGCGCTAGCCGGGTTGAGCGGAGACTAGAGGGCGCGCAGATCCGCCGCGAACCGTTTCCAGTTCTGCACGTAATGTTCGGCCGACATCTGCAGGACGGCGATCTGGTCGGGATCGCGCTCTCGCACCACCTTGCCCGGCTGGCCCACGACCAGACTGTTGTCGGGAATGATCTTGCCCTCGGTCAGCAGGGCGTTCGCGCCGATGATGCAGTTGCGGCCGATCTTCACCCCGTTCAGCACCACCGCCCCGATGCCGATCAGGCTGTAGTCGCCGACCTCGCAGCCATGCAGCATGGCCTGGTGGCCGACGGTGACGCCCCGGCCCAGGGTCAGGGGCGAGCCCATGTCGGTGTGCAGGACGCTGCCGTCCTGGATGTTGCTGTCGGGCCCCACAACGATCGGCTCGTTGTCGCCACGCAGCACCGCGCCGAACCAGACGCTGGCGTTGGGGTGCAGAATCACGTTCCCAATCACCGATGCGCTCGGCGCGACCCAGTATTCGCCAGGCGCGGGAAACTGCGGTTTGCTGTCGCCCAATGTGTAAATGGTCATCAGAACGCCGCCTAATCTTCTAAAAACGAGGGCTTTAACAGATTTCTAACCACGTTAGCATCAGAGTGTTGATGCGATTCGTGGGTCGCCATTTCGGCCCCGGATCCGAAGCCGGATCAAGCCCGATCCGGTCATTAGTCGGGGCTTCGCGTGGCGCGTTGGGATCCGGGTTCGGTTGTTGGGCGGCGGGTCAGTCCCGTTTCTGACGGCCAAGCTGTCGATCCGGGCGGCCGTCACGACACGGGCCACGGCCTTTTCCTCCCCAAGACCAGCCAAGGCGGAACCCGTATGGGTCCGCCTTTTTTCATGCCCTGGAGACGTCCATGACAAAGCGTGCGGCAATGAAGCGTCAGTCCCGTGAAAACGGAATCCTGGATTCGCGGGAGTTCATGGAGGAGTCGAAGGTGCGTCGGCTCCACGCCCCCCATAACGAACGGTCAGGATGGTCGCCCCATTCCTCGAACGACGACCGCGAGCAGGGCTATCTGAAGACGCTGAAGCCGAAGTCGGAGGGCCAGACGGAAATGATGGCGGCCATCGACGCGCATAATCTGGTCATGGCGCTGGGCCCGGCAGGCACGGGCAAGACCTATCTGGCCGTGGCCAAGGCGGTCGAGGCGCTGGAGGCCGGCAAGGTCGGCCGCATCGTGCTGAGCCGCCCCGCCGTCGAGGCCGGGGAGTCGATCGGCTTCCTGCCCGGCGACATGGAGGACAAGCTGGCCCCCTATCTGCGCCCGCTTTACGACGCCCTTTCGGACCGGCTGAGCATGAAGCGGGTCAAGGCCCTGATGGCGGAGGGCCTGATCGAGATCGCGCCCATCGGCTATATGCGCGGCCGCACCCTGAACAACGCCTTCATCGTCGTCGACGAGGCCCAGAACTGCACCTACGTCCAGCTGAAGATGCTGCTGACGCGGCTGGGCTGGCATTCGACCATGGTGGTCACGGGCGACCCGCAGCAGTCCGACCTGCTGCCGGGCATTTCCGGCCTGGCCGATATTTCGGCCCGTCTGGAGGCCATCGACGAAATCGCCGTGGTGCGCCTCGCCGAACGCGACATCGTGCGCCACCCGCTGGTGGCCTCGATGATCGGGGTGATCTGAGCCCGAACCGCCCTGCATCCAAGCTTCTCTATGTCGTCAGACGGACCGGCGAACCCAGGCGCAGTGCGCGCCTGGGTTTTACGCTTAGGTGCGCCCGGGCGGACTTGCGCTGCGGCGTTTGACTGGACCTCTGACTGAAACGACTTGTGATCCGCCCATCAGGCATAACGCCGTTCCATTACATCCATTTCGTATTGTGAACGCTCTCAATCCGTGCTTTCCTTTGCTTGCGAGAGGACGAAGATCCTCCGTGCAGGGAGCGGAACGATCATCGGCCATTCGGGCCGGCGAACCACGGCGCGACAAACGCCATCCGCAAACATGATCGAAAAGCTCGCCTCGGCGAGCAACGATGTCGGCTGCCCGCCGTCATCCCCGATGGTGTGCGCCGCGTCCCAACTTCTGTTCTGACGGCCGTCGCCGTCCCTGGATGAGTTTGGGAGCCGGTATGAATTTCCTCTCGTTGTCGCTGATCAGTCGTCTCGCCCTGGCGACGGCCATCGGCATGACGCCTGTCGCGGTCTTCGCCCAGACGGACGGCCGGGCAGTCTCGAGCGAACCCGCCTCGGCCACCCCCGTCCCAACCGAAGCCGCCGCCCGGGCCGACGCCTTGCTGGCCCGGATGACGCGTGACGAGAAGCTGCAGCTGATCCACGGCTATTTCCCGCCGATGGCCGCGCAGACGCCCGGCGCTCCCGTCGCCGACATGATTCCTTCGGCCGGCCATATCCCCGGCATACCCCGCCTGGGCATACCGACCCTGCGCGAAAGCGACGCCAGCCTGGGCGTCGCCAACCAGGTCGAACAGCGCAAGGGCGACGTCGCCACCGCCCTGCCCTCCAGCCTGGCGACGGCCGCCACCTTCGATCCCGAGATCGCCTATGCCGGCGGGGCCATGATCGGGTCCGAGGCGCGAGCCAAGACCTTCAACATCCTGCTGGCCGGCGGGGTGAACCTGACGCGCGACCCGTGGAACGGGCGGAATTTCGAATATCTGGGCGAGGATCCGCTGCTGGCCGGGGTCATGGCCGGGGACCATATCCGCGGCGTCCAGTCGAACAAGATCGTCTCGACCATCAAGCATTTCGCCTTCAACGCGCAAGAGACCGGGCGAATGATCATGGACGCGCGCCTGGACGAGGCGTCCCTGCGCGAAAGCGACCTGCTGGCCTTCCAGATCGCCATCGAGCGGGGAAATCCCGGCTCGGTCATGTGCGCCTACAACAAGGTCAATGGCGACTGGGCCTGCGAGAACGACTTCCTGCTAAACCAGGTGCTGAAGCGCGACTGGAAATACGACGGCTGGGTCATGTCCGACTGGGGCGCGGTCCATTCGACCGAGAAGGCGGCCCTGGCGGGACTGGACCAGGCCTCGGGCCAGGAGCTGGACCGGGCCCTGTATTTCGACGCCCCCTTCCGTGAAGCCCTGGACGCCGGGCGGATCCCCGAGGCGCGGCTGGACGACATGGTGCGTCGCCTGCTGGTCGGCCTGATCGAGACCGGGGTGCTGGACGCGCCGGTGGTCACGACCCCGCAGCCCATCGACTACGCCCGGAACGCCGAGATCGCCCAGCGCGCGGCCGAGGCGGGGATCGTGCTGCTGAAGAACGAGGGCGGGGTCCTGCCCCTGGCCAGGACGGCGAAGCGGATCGTGCTCATCGGCGGCCATGCCGATGTCGGCGTGCTGTCGGGCGGAGGATCGTCCCAGGTGCGGTCGGTCGGCGGCGCGCCGGTCGAGATTCCGCTGACCTCAGGCGCTGCGGCGTCTTTCGCGCGGATGACCTGGCATGCGTCCTCGCCGCTGAACGCGATCCGCGCCGTCACGCCGGACGCGACCGTGACCTATGTCGATGGCAGGGATCCTGCGGCGGCGGCTGCGGCGGCGCGCGCGGCGGACATCGCCGTCGTCTTCGCCACCCAGTGGACCACAGAGGCCCAGGACGTCGAGAGCCTGTCGCTGCCGGACGACCAGGACGGGCTGATCGAGGCCGTGGCCGCCGCCAACGCCAGGACGGTGGTGGTGCTGGAGACCGGCGGGCCGGTGCTGATGCCTTGGCTGGAGAAGCCCCCGGCGGTGATCCAGGCCTGGTACCCCGGCCAGCGCGGCGGCGAAGCCATCGCCCGCATCCTGTTCGGCGAGGTCAATCCGTCCGGCCGCCTGCCGATCACCTTCCCCGCCTCGGCCGATCAGGCGCCGCGCCCGACCGTGCCAGGCCTGGCCGAGATGAAGGCCGTGGACGCCGCCGCCGCCTCCAACCCCGGGGCGCCGCAGGCGGCCGTGCTGCAGCCCTTCGCCGTCGATTATGTCGAGGGGTCGGACGTCGGCTATCGCTGGTACGAACGCGAGGGGCGCAAGCCGCTGTTCCCGTTCGGCTACGGCCTCAGCTACACAAGCTTCGCCTATTCCAACCTGGCGGTCTCGAACACCCAGGGTCTGAGCGTCGCCGTCGATGTGACCAACAGTGGCGACCGGGCGGGAGCCGAGGTGGCCCAGCTGTATGTCGCCTCGGCCGACCAGCCCAGGCGTCTGGCCGCCTTTGCGCGGATGACGCTGTCGCCGGGCGAGACGCGTCGCATCGTGCTGAAGGCCGAGCCGCGCATCCTGGCCGAATATGACACCGCACTGCCCGGCTGGCGCATCGCGCCGGGCGATTACCGCATCACCGTCGCCCGCGACGCCGCCGAGGCGGGGTTGAGCGCGAACGTCACGCTTTCAGGGTCGATCATCAAGCCTTGAGCCAATGCCGCACAACAAAAACGCGGCGCCAATGAGGAGGGAAAACGAGATGAGAATCCACAAGAGGCCCATGCTGGCGGCCTTGATGGCGAGTTCGGCGCTTGTCGCGCCGGCCTATGCCCAGACCCCGGAACAGGCGCCGATCCCGGCGCCCCAAGACCCGACCGAGGTCGGCGAAATCGTCGTCACCGGCATCCGGGCGTCGCAGGCCCAGGCCATCAACATCAAGCGCAACGAATCCGCTCTGGTCGACGCCATCTCGGCGGAAGACATCGGCAAACTGCCCGACGTCACCGTCGCCGACGCCCTGCAGCGTATTCCGGGCATCCAGGTGCAGCGGTCCGCGGGCGAGGGTTCGACCGTCAACATCCGCGGCCTGCCTCAGGTGATCACCCTGCTGAACGGTGAACAATATCTGGCGCCCGGCAACCTGGGTACGGCCCAGCCGAACCTGAACGACGTGCCGTCGCAATTGATGAACTCGATCGTCGTGTTCAAGTCGCAGGACGTGTCGAACGCCCTTTCCGGCATCTCCGGCACCATCGACCTGCGGACGCGCCGCCCGATGGACTTCGACTACGGCCCGACCGTCTTCACCGCCGCCGAGTATCAGACCGGCGAACGCACGGCGGAAGACGACTATCTGGTCAACGGCCTGCTGAACTGGCGCGGCGACCGGCTGGGCGTGATGATCTCGGGGGTGATGAGCAAGTCGAACCTGGGCAATAACTATTCGGGCATCAGCCAGAGCGTTCTGGGCAACAACGACTGGAGCGGTCCTGATTCCACCGATCCCAACTGGATTTCGCCTCATGGTTACGACAGCTTCAGCCGGGCCGTTGAGCGCGAACGCTACAGCCTGAACGGCGCCTTCCAGTTCGACATCGAGGACGGCGTCCGCCTGACGGCCGAGGTCTTCTACACCCACCAGCAGGAATACAACCGCGCCGCCGGCCTGAACATCTCGAACCGCTGGAGCGGGCTGGGTTGGACGACGCCGACAGACTTCGTCGAGACCGGCGTGAACGGCGGCCCCAATGGTCTGCCCTGGTTGAATGTCAGCGAATACGACCTCGACGTCTGGTGGATGAACTCATTCACCGTGAACCGGGCGACCGAGAACGAGTCCAAGAACTTCAATCTGGAGCTGGATTACGACAAGGGCGGCCCGTTCACCTTCAGCGCAAGGGCCATCAAGGCCGAAGCCAACCTGGAGAGTATGAACGGTCAGGTCCAGGGCGATCTGTCCAACTGGGAATACGGTCCTGATCGTACCTTCACCCTGTTCCGCCAAGGCGCGGACCGGACGCGCGGCACCTTCTATCCCGCCTCGATCGCGGCGCTTTATCCCGCCTCGCGCTATTCCAACGGCGTCGTCGGCAGCCAGGGCGGACGTTACATTTCGCCCAACCCGTTCGGCTATGGCGCGGACCCGCAGTTGCACATCAGCCAGACGGGCTCCAGTCTGGCCTGGAGCGGTTTCGACACGCCGCTGCCGGGCGGTCTGGGGACCGTGCCGCTGACCGACTACATGTCCAATCTCGATTCCTACACGGTCGGCGCCTATTCGTCGGAAGGCAACCAGCGCAACAACTCCGACCTTACCGTGGTGCGCTTCGACGGCGGCTATGAGTTCCAGGACACGCCGCTGTTCGGCTTCGTCAACAAGATCGACGTCGGCGTCCGGCACAGCGGCCGAGAGGTCGAAATCCGCAACTTCCACCTGTTCTCCGACTTCTACGCCGGACAAGGCGCAGGGAACCAGGCGGGCTGCGCGGCCCAGTGGAAAGCCATCGACGTCGTGATGGACAACACGCAGTGCCAGTCGGGTGAGTTCGTCACCAACCCCGGCTTCAACGCGTCGCTTCCGGTCGATGCGACGCCAAACAGTTGCACCGCTGGGACCGTCGCGAACACCCCGACCTGCTTCCAAGGCTATACGGTCAACCGTCCGACCTTGCTGCGCGAGAACAACAACACCTATTTCATGTCCGACTACGGCTCGATCACCTCAGGCCTGCCGGGCGTGTGGGTGGCTGATCCGCGCGACTTCGACGACGTGCGCGCTTTCCAGGAGCGCGTGTTCGGCAACGCCTACGAGGTCATCATTCCGGGCAACACTTATGACGTCGATCTGTACGAGGACAGCGCCTACACCAACTTCGCCCTGGGCTTCGGCAATCTGACCGGAGACCTGGGCGTGCGGATGGTGCGCACGGAACTGCGGGCTCGCCAAAATCTGACGGGTGATACGCGTGCCTATGGCGACACCAACAACGACGTCGGCGACACCATCTCGAGCCGAAGCTATACGGACTGGCTGCCGACGGCGAACTTCCGGTACGATTTCACCGACAAGCTGAAACTTCGCGCGTCCTACGCCAAGACGATGATCCCTCTGGATCTCGGCAACTACGGCGGTGGCGTGACGATCTCGACGGTGGACTCCCTGGGTCCGACGCCAGACGATCCCAGCGCCCCGCCCCTCGGCATCCGACGCGTCACCGGCGCGACCATCGGCGGCACGGTCGAACTCGATCCCTGGCGCTCGACGAATTACGATCTGGCGCTGGAGTATTATTTCGGCCCGGCGACCATGTTCAATGCGGGCATTTTCCGCCTGAACATCGAGAGCTTCGTCAAGCGCGAAACCGTGCCCCTGAGCGGCTCCTATCCTGACGGCGACGGCATCATTCGCCGCATGGTCGACGTCAATCGCCCAGTCCAGGGCGAGGGTGGCGAACTGCAGGGCGTCGAACTGGGCGCCAAGATCGGCCTGTCGGACTTCATCGACACGCCGATCTGGAGCGATTTCGGCTTCGACGGCAGCTATACCTATTCGGACAGTTCACAGAACGCGCAGAACCTGTCGGGCGAGGACCTGCCCTTCCCCGACAACTCCGAGCATTCGATGAACGCCGCCGTCTGGTACCAGGGCGACCGTCTGCAGGTTCGTGTGGCGTGGAACTATCGCACGCCGCGACTGGCCAACACCTTTGGCGCAATCCCGATCTACCAGGATACGTCGCAGTACGTGGACGCCAACATCACCTATGACGTCAACGACATGGTGACCGTCTACGCCAACGGCTCGAACGTCTTCGGTGAAATCGAGGAATACTACTTCGAGTTCGAACCCGGCCAGAAGCAGTTCCACAGCCGCAATCAGTTCGAGCCCCGTTACATGCTCGGCGTGCGCGCTCGCTTCTGATCTCTTCCTGAGCAGACTGGCCGGCGACATTCGTGTCGCCGGCCTCTTTTTTCGCGTATTGGTATTCGTCCATGGATGAGATCGACGATCCTCGCATCCGTTCTGTCGTCATCGTCGGCGGCGGCACCGCCGGCTGGATGACGGCTGCGGCCCTGGTCCAGCATTTCCGCACTGCGCCGCTGAAGATCACCGTGGTCGAGTCGTCCGACATCGGCACGATCGGCGTGGGCGAGGCGACCATTCCCACCATCCGTCGCTTCTATGGCCAGTTGGGGCTGCGCGACGACGACGTGATGCGCGCGACCCAGGCGACCTGCAAACTGGGTATTCGTTTTCTGGACTGGTCCGGGCCGGGCTCGGACTTCATCCATCCCTTCGGCCTGTATGGACAGGACGTCAAAGGGATCGGCTTTCATCACTACTGGCTGAAACAGCGCCGCGCGGGCGACGCCGCTCCGCTGGCGGCCTATTCGCTGGGGGCGGCGCTGGCCGCGGGCGGCAAGTTCACCCTGCCCTCGCCCCATCCGCCGTCGCAGTTGTCGGTGTTCGACTGGGCGCTTCATCTGGACGCCGGCCTGTTCGCCCAGCATCTGCGCGCCTATGCCGAGGCCGGGGGCTGCGCCCGGATCGACGCCCGCATCCGCTCGGTCGAGCTGCGGCCCGAGGACGGTTTCGTGCGCGCCTTGACCCTGGACGACGGACGCGAGGTCGAGGGCGATCTTTTCGTCGACTGCTCGGGCTTCAAGGGGCTGGTGATCGGCGAGGCGCTGGGCGTCGGGTTCGAGGACTGGGGCCGCTGGCTGCCGTGCGACGCCGCCTATGCGGTGCAGAGCGAGAACCGGCCCGGCGACGCGCCGGCGCCCTTCACCCGCGTCACCGCCCGATCGGCCGGCTGGCAGTGGGGGATCCCGCTGCGACACCGGGCGGGCAACGGACTGGTCTTCTCCAGCGCCCATCTGAGCGACGATCAGGCCCTGGCCGAGCTTATGCCACACCTGCTGGGCGATCCGCTGACGGAGCCGCGCCGCATTCCCTTCCGCCCCGGTCGGCGATCGCAGGCGTGGGCCAAGAACTGCGTCGCCATAGGTCTGTCGTCCGGCTTCCTGGAGCCACTGGAGAGCACCAGTATCGCCCTGATCGAGACCGGGATCGAACGGCTGAAAGCCCTGTTCCCCGACCGCCGCTTCGCCCAGCCGATCCTGGACGAGTTCAACGACCAGACCGCGCGCGAGATGGAGCGGGTCCGCGACTTCATCATCCTGCACTACAAGCTGAACCGGCGGACCGACACGGACTTCTGGCGCGACTGTCGCGAGATGCCGGTCCCCGAGACGCTGGAGCGCAAGATCGCCCTGTGGACCGCGCGGGGCCAGTTCGTCCGCTATCGGTGGGAAATGTTCCACCCGGCCAGCTGGCTGGCCATCTATGACGGCTTCGGCCTGTACCCCGACCATCATGATCCCGCCGTGGACGCCATGGACCCGGCCTATCTGGCGCGCAGCCTGGCCGAGATGCGCGCCAATATCGCCGATCTGGTCGCCCGCACCCCCGAACACGCCCAATTCCTGGCGGGGCTAGACCCTGCCGCCTCCGCCGCATGAGACCCGACATGGACCAGCCCCGCCGCCCCCTGAAGAAGATCTGCATTGTCGGCGGGGGCACCGCCGGCTGGGTCGCCGCCGCCCTGATGGCCGAACATTTCAAGGGGCGGATGGCCGAGATCGAACTGGTCGAGTCCGACGACATCGGCACGATCGGCGTCGGCGAGTCCACCGTGCCGCCCTTTCTGGAAATGCTGAAGCGGCTGGGCATCGACGAGCGCGACTTCATCCAGAAGACCCAGGCCAGTTTCAAGCTGGGCATCCAGTTCGAGGACTGGACGCAGAAGGGCGAGAGCTATTTCCACCCGTTCGGCGCCGTTGGGGTTCCGGTGGATATCAGCGACTTCTATCCGGTCTGGCTGAAGGCGCGGATGAACGGTTATGACCGGCCGCTGATGGATTTCGCCGCTGCGGCCCGGATGGCGTCCCAAGGGCGTTTCATGCTGCCGTTCAAGGCCCAGCGCACCCCGATCGGTGGCGCGTCCTACGCCGTCCATGTCGATGCGAAACGGGTGGCCCGTTATCTGCGCGACTTCGCCGAGGCGCGGGGCGTCAAACGCACCGAGGGGATCGTCGAGGATGTGATGACGCGGCCCGACGGCTTCGTCAGCGGGCTGAAGCTGAAATCGGGCCAGACGGTCGAGGCGGACTTCTTCATCGACTGCACCGGCTTCCGCGCCCTGCTGATCGGCAAGACCCTTGGCGTCGGCTATACGGACTGGTCCGAATGGCTGATGTGCGATCGGGCCATCGCCGTCCAGACCGAGAATGTGGGGCCGCCCACACCCTATACCCTGGCTCAGGCTCAGGACTGCGGCTGGCGCTGGCGCATCCCGTTGCAGCACCGCACCGGCAACGGCCATGTCTTCTGCAGCCGCTACATGTCGGACGACGAGGCGACGGCGCGCCTGTTGGCGCAGGTCGAAGGGCGGCCGGTGGTCAATCCGATGGTGGTGCCGTTCAAGACCGGAGTGCGCGAGAAGATCTGGGACAAGAACGTCCTGTCGCTGGGTCTGGCGAGCGGGTTTATCGAACCGCTGGAATCGACGGCCATCCACCTGATCTATCGCGGCATGGACTTCCTGTTCCGCCTGATGCCGGACCTGGACTGCGATCCGAACCTGGCGGCCGAGTACAATCGGCGGATGACGGTGGATTACGAGGAGATTCGCGATTTCATCATCCTGCACTACGCCCTGACGCGGCGGGACGACACGGCCTTCTGGCGGCAATGCCGCGACATGGTCCTGCCCGAAGGGCTGCAGCACAAGCTGGAGGTCTTCCGCGCCAACGGCAGCCTTGTCGAGGCGCTGGACCCGTTGTTCCGCAATGTCAGCTGGTATGCGGTGATGGACGGCATGGGAGTGAGGCCCCGGTCCTATCCGCCGCTGGTGGACCGGATCGATTCCACCGGCCTGACCGACGAGATGGACCGCGCCGCCAATATTCTGAACGCCTTCGTCGCCGACCTGCCGACGCATCAGGCCTTCATCGACACCCATTGTCCAGCCCCGTCGGTGGACCTGCCCGCCCCATTGGCCGTGCCGGCCTGATACCGGCGTGCTTGCCTTCGCGCGGCCAAGGCTGACACAATGGCGCAGGGGATAAGGGATCAGAGTTTGCGTCGCGCCGTCACCATCAAACACGTCGCCGCCGAGGCGGGCGTTTCGCTGCAGACCGTGTCGCGGGTCATCAACAACGAGCCGAATGTTCGACCGGTTGTGCAGGAGCGTGTACGCGCCGCCGTGGCCAAGCTGGGCTATGTTCCCAGTCTGGCGGCGCGGCGAATGGGGGGATCACGCTCCTATCTGCTGATGGCGCTGAACGACCGAGACCGGACCATCGAGGGCTGGAAGTCCGGCGAGGGCACCGACTGGGTCGATCAGATGCTGATGGGCGGCATGCTGAAGTGCGAGGCCCACGGCTATCGGATGATCTTCGAACTGGTCGACACCCATTCGGACCACGTCGATGCGGCGGTGCGCGGGGCCATCGCCGCCCTGCACCCCGACGGCGTCATCCTGACCCCTCCCCACTCTGAGAACCCGGCCATCACCGGCCTGCTGAGCCAGCTGGGCCTGCCCTTCGCCCGGATCGCCTCGATCGCAGAAGGGGACGGATTCGCGGTGTCGATGGACGACGCCAAGGCGGCCGCCTTTGCGACCGACCATTTGCTGGGCCTGGGCCATGTCCGCATCGGCTTCATAACCGGCAGCGAGGAATATGCGGTCAGCGGGGCGCGGCTGGAGGGGTATCGCCGCGCCATGTCGGCCTCGGCGCACGGCCTGGACGAGACGCTGGTCGCGCGCGGCGATTTTTCCTACGAGTCCGGCGTCGCCGCCATGGAGACCCTGCTGGCCCTGCCGTCGCGGCCCACCGCCGTTCTGGCCAGCAACGACCGCATGGCCCACGCGGCCCTGCGCACGGCCAGACGGAACGGCCTGGCGGTCCCTGCCGACCTGTCGGTCATCAGCTTCGACAACACGCCCCTGGCCCGGTTCGCCGACATGACCGCCGTCATTCAGCCTATCGCCGAAATGAGCGCGGTCGCCGCCGAACTGCTGATCCGCTCCACGGCCGGCGACGCCGAACTGCCCCGGCAGAGCATGGTCGATTTCGGCTTCGCCCCCAGAGGCTCCACGGCGCCGCCGACGACCTGATCCGTCGTCCGGACCCGCTCGGCCAAACGCCCGACGCCGCTGTCGTCGCGGCCTGGGCGGTTAATGAAACGTACACGGCTTAATTGTCTTTCATCCGCCGCCTCAACGTCATGCATCGGCGTTCGCAGTGTCGCCTCGGCGACATCACCGCCGGTTACTGATCGCCGTTCAGGCCAAGCTTGGGGAAAAACGATGGCGAGTGAATTCAAGACGCGGCTTATGGCTGCCGCGGCGCTGACCGGCGTGATGGCGGCGGCGCACGGGGCCCAGGCCCAGTCGGCGGAGCCGGCGACGCTGGACGAGATCATCGTCACGGCCCAATTGCGCGCACAGAAGACCATTGAGGTCCCGTTCGCCCTGACCGCCTATTCCGGCCAGTTCCTGGAAGACCTGGGCATTCAGGAGTTCGAACAGCTGTCGGCCTTCGTGCCCGGCTTCCTGGTGCAGAACCAGTCGCCCAACAACCCCGGTTTCGTGATGCGCGGCATCACCTCCGACTCGGGCGCCGCCACGGCCGAACCCCGCGTCTCGGTGTTCCAGGACGGCGTGTCGATCTCCAAGTCGCGCGGCTCCTATGTCGAACTGTTCGACCTGGAGCGCGTCGAGATCGCCAAGGGTCCGCAATCGACCCTGTACGGCCGCGGCGCCCTGATCGGCGCCGTCAACCTGGTCCAGAACCGCGCTCAGCCGGGTGAGACCGAAGCCTACGCCAATATCGAGGCCGGCAACGAAGACTATCGGATGGTCGAGGGCGCGCTGAACCTGCCCGTCGGCGAGACGGGAGGCCTGCGCCTCGCCACCCGCCTGAAGACGCGCGGCGGTTCGGTCGAGAACCTGCTGGGCGGCGAAGACTATAACGCCATCGAGACCAAGGCCGTGCGTCTGTCGGGCGCCTGGGCGCCGTCGGACGCCATGCGGTTCGACGTGATCGGCAACTATCAGAACGACCACGCCTCGGGCACCTCGTTCAAGTCGATCGCCTACGAACCGGCCGATCCGAACACCGGCGCGGTGTTGGGCGGCAAGGAGCCCTGGGAGGGCGCGGCCCTGACGCCGGGCGGCGATTTCGACGGCGGCAAGACGCTGGGCCTGAGCCGCGAAGTCTGGGGCGTGACGGGTCTGGCCCGGATCAATCTGAATTCGGCCTGGACCCTGAACTCGACCACCGCCTATCGCGAGTTCGACAACTACGAGACCTTCGACGCGGACGGCGTCTCCCTGCCCATCCTGACGGCGGCGGAAGAGACCCATGGCGAACAATGGAGCCAGGACCTGCGCCTGGGCTTCGACAACGGCGGTCGCCTGACGGGCTTCGTCGGCGCCGGCTGGTTCCACGAGGAAGGCTACCAGCGCGCCCCGGCCCAGTTCGACGAACGTCTGGTTCTGGCACAACTGGCCGGGCTGCTGGACGGATCGCCGACGGCGGTCGGCGACAACACCCTGCCGCTGTCGGTCTATCCGACGGTGGCGCGTAACGTGCTGACATCTATGCTGACGCCGTTGGGCGCCGGCGCCTACGCTGCTCCGATCACCGCCAATCTCGACTCGAACCATATCGAGACCTCGACCAACAGCTCGGAACTGACGTCCTATGACGTCTTCGCCGACGCCACCTACGCCTTCACCGACAAGTTCGAAATGTCGGCTGGCGTCCGCTACACCCGCGACGACAAGACCACCGGCTATGCCAGCTCGGTCGATAGCCGGTCGGCCCTCGGCGCCCTGCTGGCGATCCAGGCCGGCGCGATCCCGGCGGCCCAGGTGCCGGCCTTCCTGGCCGCCATGGCCAATCCGGCCTTCGCCAACCTGCCCGCCAGCGTCTTCCCGCTGTTCGGCCTGACATCGCAGCCGACGGCCAACAACGGCGATTTCTCCTACTATGACTCGGAAGACGACGGCGTCACCTGGCGGGTCACGGCCCGCTACGAACTGACCGACGACACCAATCTCTACGCCAACTATGCACGGGGCCGTCGTCCGGAAGTGATCAGCGCCTCGGGTCCGTCCGCCCCCGGCGGCGCGGCGCGCTTCAGCCCGGTCGATGCGGAAACCGTCGACAGCTACGAGATCGGCGCCAAATCGGCCCTGCTGGACGGGCGCCTGCGCGTGGACGGCGCGGTCTTCATGTACAACTACGAAAACTTCCAGACGACGATCCAGCAAGGCACGCAGTTCATCACCACCAACGCCGGCGAGGCCAAGTCCTACGGCTTCGAGGGCCAGGCCAACTTCGCCGTGGCCTCGATGCTCGACCTGTTCGCCACCTACGCCTACAACCACTCGCGCTTCGAGAACGGCATCTACGACGGCAACCAGTTCCGCCTGTCGCCAGACAACGCCGCCTCGATCGGCGCGACCTGGCGCCTGCCGGTGACCGGCGGCGAGATCGAGGTCCAGCCGACCTACACCTGGCAGTCCAAGGTCTTCTTCAGCGACGACAACGACATCCCGGCGCTGCAGACGGCCAACTTCGTCGCCGACCTGATCCAGGACGAATATCAGGACGCCTACGGTCTGTTGAACCTGCGTATCCGCTACACCCCGGACTCGACCAACTGGGGCGTCGAAGCCTTCGGCGAGAACATTCTCGACGAGGAATACATCAAGGACGCCGGCAACACCGGCGACGCCCTGGGCATGCCGACCTTCATCGCCGGTCGCCCGGCGGCGTACGGCCTGGTGTTCAAACTGAAACTCTGAGGATCGAACGATGAATCTGGATCGCCGCAGCCTTCTGGGACTGATCGGCGCGGGGGCGGCGACGCCCGCCGTCGCCCAGACCGCCCATGCCGGTCAGGTCGCCTTCCTTCACGGGGTGGCCAGCGGCGATCCGGATCAGCATTCCGCGGTCTTCTGGACCCGCGTCACCCCGGCCGATCCGTCGGTCGGGGAGATTGCGGTGGTTCTTGAAGTGGCCAGGGACGCCGACTTCACCGACATGGTGCGTCGCTTTACCGACCTGACCGCCCGGGCCGAGCGCGACTTCACCGTCAAGCACGACCTGAACGGTCGCGGCCTGGAGCCGGGTCGGGAGTATTTCTATCGCTTCATCGCCAATGGCGTGACCTCGCCGGCGGGTCGGGTCCGCACCCTGCCCCAGGGCGCGACGCCGCAGGTCAACCTGGCCGTGGTGTCTTGCCAGCTCTATCCGGGCGGCCTGTTCAACGCCTATGAGGCCATCTCGCAGCTGGACCGGTTGGACGCCGTCGTTCACCTGGGCGACTACATCTACGAATACGGCGCGGCGCCGGGCGACTACGGCATGGCGACGGGCGCGCCGCTGAACCGGGCGCCCCTGCCGCCCCACGAAATCATCAGCCTGGCCGACTATCGGACGCGCCACGCCCAATACAAGACCGATCCCGATCTGCAGGCCGCCCACGCCCGCGCCGCCTTCATCTGCGTCTGGGACGACCACGAGGTCGCCAACGACGTCTGGATGATGGGGGCCGAGAACCATCAGCCGGCGACCGAAGGCGACTTCGCCACGCGCAAGGCGGCGGCCCTTCGCGCCTATTACGAATGGATGCCGATCCGCGAGGCCAAGGCCGGCGCCATGAAGGAAGCGATCAACCGCAGCTTCCACTTCGGCGATCTGGCCAGCCTGCACATGGTCGAAACCCGTCTGACGGCCCGCGCCGAACAGATGGACTTCGCCAACATCCCCAAGACCGCCGACGGCCGCCCGGACATCGCCGCCTTCGAGGCCCAGCGTCAGGAGCCGTCGCGCGACCTGCTGGGCGAGGGTCAACGCCGCTGGCTGGGCGAGGCCATGAGCCAGTCCAAGGGCGCCGGTCGTCCGTGGCAGATCCTGGGCAACCAGGTGGTCATGGCGCGGGTCAAGGGGCCGAACATCGAACAGATGCTGCCGCCCGCCCAGGTGGCGCAGATGATCGCCAGCCTGCCGGCCGATATCCAGCCCCAGGTCGAGGCCGCGATCCAGCTGTTCAAGCTAGGCCTGCCGTTCAACCTGGACAGCTGGGACGGTTATCCGGCCGGTCGCGAGCGTCTGTACGAGACGATGAAACAGGCGGGCGTCGAGCCGATCGTCCTGGCCGGCGACAGCCACGCCTTCTGGGTCAACGAACTGTATGACAACGGCGGCCAGCGTCGCGCGGTGGAGTTCGGGACCTCGGCCATCTCCAGTCCGTCGCCCGGCGACATGGTCGGCGGCCTGCCGCTGGGCCTGGCGCTGGAAGCCGCCAATCCCGAGGTCAAGTTCTGCGACCAGGCGTCCAAGGGCTATGTCCTGCTGACCCTGGACCGGGATCAGGCGGTGGGCGAACTGCGCGCCGTCTCGACCATCCTGGCCAAGCCGTATCAGAACAAGACGGTGAAACGCTATCGGTTGGCTCAGACCGCGACCGGTCTGGGTCCGCTGGAAGACGTCACCGAACCCGCCTGATCGAGGCCACCGCCAGGGTCGCCCCGCCGAAACAGGCGGCGGCGGCCAGGAACAGGCTGCGGAAGTCCAGACCCAGGTTCTCCAGCAGGACCAGGGCGATCAGGGGCGCGATCGCCTGGGGCAGGGTCACGGCCAGATTGATCAGGCCCAGATCCTTGCCCCGGTCCTCGACCGAGGGCAGGACATCGGTCATCAGGGCGATGTCGATCGCGCCATAGCAGCCCTGGCCCACCCCATAGAGGGCGAAGGCGACGACCACCGTGGTCCAGTCCTGAGTGGTCGCCAGCACAGCCGCCGCGATGGCCAGCAGCACCCCGCCGGCGATGGCGAGCGGCTTGCGCCGCGTGATGCGCGAGCCGCCCATGGCGACGACGGTGCTGACCCCGACCACCCCCACGACGGCGATGGCGGTCAGCAGCGAATGGCCGGCCTCGGCCGAGCGGCCGGGAAACAGGATCGGAAAGCCGATAGCGTCGGCGATGTAGAAGAGCAGATAGAAGGCCACCAGCGAATAGCCGGTCACCACCAGGAACCGATAGGTCCAGGCCAGGGTGAAGTCGCGAACGGCGAAGGGGTGCAGCAGGCTGGGCAGAGAAAACCCTGACAAGGGCGCCCGCACCCGGTCGGCGGGCGCCGGATCCTCGCGCGACAGCAGGGCGAAGGGCACGGTCGCCGCCAGGACCACGGCGGCCAGGGTCGCGAAGCGCGCCACCTCGCCCTGCGGCCCCCAGGCCATCACGACCGAACCGATCATGGCGGCCAGCGGATAGGCCATGCCCATCACGGCCGACATGGCGCTGCGCCGGTTCTCGGGCACCCGGTCGGCGAACAGGGCGATCAGCGGGGCCAGCAGGATGTTGAAGGTCAGCTGGAAACAGACCAGGCCCAAAATCAGTCCCAGAGGGGTCGAGGACTGCTGGATGGCGGCGTAACTGCCGACCGTCAGAACGGCGCCGACCACGATCCACGGCCGCCGCCGGCCGTGCCGCGACCGTGTCCGGTCGCTAAGGGCGCCGCCGATGATATTGCCGAGCCCGGCGGCCATACAGCCCCAGAACAGGGCCTGGCTGAGCAACGGCCCCTTGGCCTGACCGTCGATCATCTCGGCGTGGAGGGGCGCGAGCACCTGAAGCAGGGGCGCCACGCCGATGAAGGCGCCGATATAGGCGACGGCGTAACCGATCAGGAAGGCCGACCCGACCGGCCGGGGAGACACGCCGGCGGTCATGCTGCGGGTCTCAGGCCCGGGCGGCCCGCGCCGTCTCGACGCCCAGCGCGCGCAAGGCGGCGGCGGCGATATGGTCCGCGTTGAGCCCCGCCAGAGCATACATGGCGGCGGGGGCGTCCTGGTCCTGGAAGACGTCGGGCAGGTTCAGGGTGCGGACCTTGAGACCGCGATCCAGCGCGCCCTTCTCGGCGAGCAGTTGCAGCACGAAGGCGCCGAAGCCGCCCATGGCCCCCTCCTCCACCGTGATCAGGGCCTCGTGCTCCCGCGCCAGGCGCAGGATCAGGTCGGCGTCCAGCGGCTTGGCGAAGCGGGCGTCGGCGACGGTGGCGGACACGCCCCGGGCGGCCAGCAGATCGGCGGCCTTCAGCGATTCCTGCAAGCGGGTGCCCAGGGACAGGATGGCGACCGAGGTCCCCTCGCGCACGATCCGGCCCCGGCCGATCTCGAACGGGGCGGCCAGTTCCGGGATCTCGACCCCGACGCCGTCGCCGCGCGGATAGCGGAAGGCGCTGGGGCGGTCGTCGATGGCCAGGCTGGTCGAGATCATGCCCGCCAGTTCGGCCTCATCGGCGGCGGCCATCAGCACCATGCCGGGCAAGGCGCCCATGAAGCCGATGTCGAACGACCCGGCGTGGGTCGCGCCGTCTGCGCCCACCAGACCGGCCCGGTCCATGGCGAACCGCACCGGCAGCGACTGGATGGCCACGTCATGGACCACCTGGTCATAGCCGCGCTGAAGGAAGGTGGAATAGATGGCGCAGACCGGCTTCATCCCGTCAGCGGCCAGGCCGGCGGCGAAGGTGACGGCGTGCTGTTCGGCGATGCCGACGTCATAGGTGCGGTCGGGGAAGGCCTGGCCGAACAGGTCAAGCCCCGTGCCCGAGGGCATGGCGGCGGTGATGGCCACGATCGAGGGATCCAGGGCGGCGTGCTTGATCAGCTCGGTCCCGAACACCTTGGTGTAGCTGGGCGCGTTCGACACGGACTTGGCCTGTTTGCCCGAGACCACGTCGAACTTGACCACCGCATGGAGTTTGTCGGCGCTGCTCTCGGCCGGGGCGTAGCCCTTGCCCTTCTGCGTCACGACATGGACCAGCACCGGCCGGTCCTCGATGGCCGCCGCCTTCTTCAGGATCGGGACCAGATTCTCCATGTCGTGCCCGTCGATGGGGCCGACGTAGTAGAAGCCCAGCTCCTCGAACAGGGTGCCGCCGGTGACCATGCCGCGGGCGTATTCCTCGGCCTTCTTGGCCGCGTTGCGGAACGGGCGCGGCAGGTGCTGGGCGACCGAGCGGCCCAGGCGGCGGACGTTCTGATAGGCGCCGCCGGACACCAGACCGGCCAGATAGGCGCTCATGCCCCCGACCGGCGGGGCGATGGACATGTCGTTGTCGTTCAGGATGACCATCAGCTGACCATTGGTCGCCTCGGCGGCGTTGTTCATCGCCTCATAGGCCATGCCGGCCGACATGGAGCCGTCGCCGATGACCGCCACGACCTTGTTCTTCTCGCCCTTCTGGTCGCGTGCGGCGGCGAAGCCGAGGGCGGCGCTGATCGAGGTCGAGGCGTGGGCGGCACCGAAGGGGTCGTACTCGCTCTCGCTGCGCTTGGTGAAGCCCGACAGGCCGCCGGGCTGGCGCAGGGTGCGGATGCGGTCGCGACGGCCGGTCAGGATCTTGTGGGGATAGCACTGGTGGCCGACGTCCCAGATCAGGATGTCCTTGGGCGTCTCGAACACATGGTGAAGCGCCGTAGTCAACTCGACCACGCCCAGGCCCGCGCCCAGGTGGCCGCCCGTGACCGAGACGGCGTCGATGGTCTCGGCCCGCACTTCTTGCGCCAGCTGTTTCAGCTGGGCGATGTCGAAGCCCCGCATGTCGGCGGGAAACTTGACGGTGTCGAGAAGCGGGGTGTCGGGCATCAGCCGGGAAAACCTTGAAAGTCTGATCAATCAACCCCTGGGGGAGATCAATGTTTCGTATCAGGACCGGCGCTTTAGCACAAAGTCCACGCTCGCCTTGAGGATTTCCGCCTCGTGCCCGAACGGCTCCAGGTGAGCCCTGGCCTGGTCAGACAGGTGCGCGACCCTCTGTCGCGCCGCCTCGAGCCCCAGCAGGGTGACGAAATTGGTCTTGCCCAAGGCCGCATCCTTGCCGCCGGCGGCCTTGCCCATTTCTTCGGCCGAACCTTCCGCATCCAGAAGATCATCGACGATCTGATAGGCCAGGCCGACATCGTGGGCGAAGCTGATCAGGGCGTGCTGGTGCTGGGCCGAGGCCTCGGCGATGATCAGCGGAATCTCGAAGGCGTAGGCGAACAGGGCGCCGGTCTTCAGCCGCTGCATCCGGGCGACGCCGCCCAGATCGTCGCGCACGCCCAGCAGGTCGATCATCTGACCGCCGGCCATGCCCCGCGCGCCCGAGGCCATCGACAGCCGCGCCGCCAGTTCGCACCGCACGACCGCGTCCTCGTGGGTGTCTTCGTGCAGGATGATGTCGAAGGCCGCCGTCTGAAGCGCGTCGCCGGCCAGGACCGCCGTGGCCTCGTCATAGGCGCGGTGGACCGTTGGGCGCCCACGCCGCATGTCATCGTCGTCCATGCACGGCAGGTCGTCGTGCACCAGGCTGTAGGCGTGGACGCATTCCAGGGCGCAGGCGGCGCGCAGCACCGACCGTTCGTCGATATTGAACAGGCGCGCGGCCTCAAGCGCGAAGAAGGGGCGCAGCCGTTTGCCGGGGCCCAGGGCCGCGTAACGCATGGCCTCGGTCAGGCGGGCTTCCGGTCCGTCGGCGCGCGGCAACAACTGGTCCAGCGCGACCGTGACCAGATCTGCGACCTCGGCCACCCGGTCGATCACGGCCTGTTCGGGCGAATTGGCGGCGAGCATAGGGGTCAAAACAGTCGCCCGCCCAGCGGCAGGTCGCGGTCCACCCCGACCAGCACCACCTCGCCGTCCGCATCGGGAAAGCCGAGGGTCAGAACCTCGGACTTCGCCGGCCCGATCTGGCGCGGCGGAAAGTTGACGACGGCGGCGACCTTGCGGCCTTCCAGTTCTTCCAACGTGTAGTGGCGGGTGATCTGGGCCGAGGATTTCTTGACGCCGATCTCGGGGCCGAAATCGATCTGGAGCTTGAACGCCGGCTTGCGCGCCTCAGGAAACGGCTCGGCCTTGACGATCCGGCCGACGCGAATATCGACCTTCATGAAGTCGTCGAAGGCGATGGTCGGCGTCATTCGAACGACGCCGCCTCGACGCCCTTGGCCTGGCCGTCCGGTCCAACGACGATCTTCTCGACGCGCAGCTGGGCCGCCTTCAGACGGGCCTCGCAATGGGCCTTCAGCTTGGCGCCCTCTTCGTACAGGGCGATGGATTCCTCCAGCGGAGCCTGGCCTGATTCCAGGCGTGACACGATGGTCTCCAGGCGCTGCAGGGCGTCTTCGAAGCTGAGGTCGGCGGGGATGGCGGCGGCGGTATCGGTCATGGCGCGGACCCTAGAGGGGGTCGAAGCCTGCATCAACGGTGGATGCGGCTATCGCTTCTCGTAGCGGCGCTGGGACCAGTATTTGAAGCCCTGATTATGCACCAGTTTCCAGCCGTCGGCCTTCAGACGGGCGCCGACCATGTGATTGAAATAGCCGTGGGCGAAGACCAGCACGTCCTGGCCGGTTTCGGCGCGGGCGATCAGCTTGCGCGCCGCCTGTTCGGCGCGGGCCTCGGCCTCGGCGCGGGTTTCCTGGCCGCCGTGGTGGTCGAAGGCGTGCCACCAGAAGCGCGACACCACGCCCCACCATTTCGGCGACAGCTTGATCCAGTCGGGAATTGGCGGCGGCGGCAGGGGCGCCTCGATGAACAGGACGTCCGACATGACCTCACGCCCGGCGGCGGCGGCGGCGGCGGTCTCCTGGGCGCGCTGGCGGGTCGAGGCGTAGATGGCGCCGGCGCCCTGGGCGGTGGCGACCAGTTCGGGCGGCGGAGTCTGGCCGGCCAGCAGGCCGCCGATCTCGTATTTGGCCCACCAGTCGCCGTACTGACGCGCGGTGATCAGGCATTTGCGCGACAGGGCCGGCTCGCCGTGGCGCGTCAGGGTGATGGCGCCCGGCCGCAGAGCCGTTACAGCGCCGGACTCAGTCGATCCTGCGGCCTGCGGCGCAGGCTGATCGGTCGAATCGAGGGACAGGGCGGGGGATGACATGGCGATCGGACGGCCCTTAAGTTTCAAGGCTTTAGACGTCCTATTCCTCCCCGAGCGCGGCGACGTGTGCGACCGCGGAGCGGCCTAGTCCTTCAAGGTCGTAACCGCCCTCGAGCGCGGACACAACCTTGCCCGAACATGTCTGCGCGCCGCCTGTCGGCGGTGACGCGCGTCTCGCCCCATTGTAGAGCCGGATCATGACCGAGACTCTGATCCGCCCTGCCCGCCTCGAAGACGCCGAACCCCTGGGCGCCCTAGGTCGCCGGACCTTCATCGACACCTTCGTGACCGGATTCGCCATCCCCTATCCAGAGATGGACCTGAAGGCCTTCCTGGACGCCAGTTTCGACCCCGAGCCGACGCGAAAGAAGCTGACCGAACCCGGCTGCGCCTGGTGGGTGGCCGAGCGGGACGGCGCCCTGCTGGCCTTCGCCAACGCGGGTCCCAACGGCCTGCCCCACCCCGAGGCGCGCCCGGAGCACATGGAGTTGCGCCGCCTCTATGTGTCGAAGGCCGCGCAAGGCCTGGGCCTGGGCACGAAACTGCTGACCCTGTCGCTGGACTGGATGGAGGCCCATACCCAGGGGCCGCTTTGGATCGGCGTCTGGAGCGGAAATGAAAAGGCCCAGCGTCTGTACGCCGCCTATGGGTTCGAGAAGGCGGGCGAATACGAATACCCGGTCGGCGCCTGGCGCGACCACGAGTTCATCTTGCGGCGCGGCTGATCCGGGTTCACATCCTTTCCATGCTCCTCCCCTTCTTCACCGCCCTGCGCGACGCCAAGGTTCCGGTGTCGATGAAGGAATGGCTCCATCTGATGGAGGCCATGGATCGCGATCTGGCGGGGCGCGAGATCGAGGCCTTCTATCACCTGTCGCGCGCGGTTCTGGTCAAGGACGAGAAACACTATGACCGGTTCGATCAGGTGTTCGGGACGGTGTTCAAGGGCGTGGAATCGGTCGGCGCGGGCGAGGATCTGACCACCGACATCCCCGAGGACTGGCTGCGGCTGCTGACCGAAAAATATCTGACCGACGAGGAGAAGGCGCAGATCGAGGCGCTGGGCGGCTTCGACAAGCTGATGGAGACGCTGAAGCAGCGGCTGGAAGAGCAGAAGGAACGCCATTCCGGCGGCTCGAAATGGATCGGCACGGGCGGGACCAGCCCCTTTGGCCACGGCGGCTATAATCCTGAGGGGGTGCGGATCGGCGGGCCGGGCAAGCATGGCCGGGCGGTCAAGGTGTGGGAGAAGCGCGAGTTCCGGAACCTGGACGACACGGTCGAGCTGGGCACGCGCAACATCAAGGTGGCCTTGCGCCGCCTGCGCCGGTTTGCGCGCGAGGGGGCGGCGGAAGAACTGGACATCGACGGCACCATCGACGGCACGGCGCGCCAGGGCTGGCTGGACATCCAGATGCGGCCCGAGCGGCGCAACACGATCAAGGTCCTGCTGTTCCTCGACATCGGCGGGTCGATGGACGGCCATATCAAGCTGGTGGAGGAGCTGTTCTCGGCGGCCCGGACCGAGTTCAAGAACCTGGAGTTCTTCTACTTCCACAACTGCCTGTACGAAGGCGTCTGGAAGGACAACCGGCGGCGTCACACCGAGCGGATTCCGACCTGGGACCTGCTGCACAAGTATCCTGGGGACTGGCGGGCCATCTTTGTCGGCGACGCGACCATGTCGCCCTATGAGATCACCATGCCGGGCGGCTCGGTCGAGCACTGGAACGAGGAGGCCGGCGCGGTCTGGATGAAACGCGCCCGTCAGCAGTGGGAGAAGTCGATCTGGCTGAACCCGGTGCAGGAACGATACTGGAGCTACACCGCCTCGGTCGGCCTGCTGCGCGAGGTGATGGACGAGCGGATGTTCCCCCTGACGCTGGAAGGCCTCGACAAGGCGATGCGCGCCCTGACAAGGTAGATTTCGCGTTCGAAGCGAACGCGCCCCATTACGAAGGGCCTGACCGATGATCGCCGCCGCCTTCGCCCTGCTGTTGCTGCAACAGACCGCCCCCTCCGTCGTGTGGGAAGCGCCCGCCGCCGAACCTGCGACGGAAACGCCGATCGCGGCGCCTTCACATACGGTGCCGGAATGGGGCCTGGCGGATCCCTTCGGCTATGAGCGCGCGCGCTGCAGCCCCCAACTGCGCGGCGCCAGGACGCTGGAGGACTGTCAGGCCAAGGTGCGTGGACAACTCGCCTTGGCCCTGGGCGAGGATTTGCCGGATGCGCTGCGACCCGTCGGCATGGCGGGCGATTGCCAGATGACGCAGGCGACGGAGCGCGGATCGCCCTATGGCCTGCAATGCGGGCCGCAATCGCGGACGCCCGCCGCGTCGTCCACCCCGCAGGAAATGGATTGTCGCCCCCGTCCCGTCGAAGGCGGTTTCAGCTCCGAGTGCCGGCCGGTCGATGAGGCCAAAAACAAGGGTCTGTCGCTACGTCTTTGGGGCGGCAAGGACGACTGAAAACAGGGTCCGCCCAAACCGAAACGCCGCCCGCTTTCGCGGACGGCGTTCGGGCGGTTACGGATCGGGGGAAGGCTTACTTGTCGTCTTTCAAGCTGTCCTTCACGCCGCCGACGGCGTTCTGGACCTTGCCCTCGACCTGATCGGCCTTGCCTTCGGCCTGCAGCTTGGAATCGCCGGTCAGCTTGCCCGCGCCTTCCTTGATCTTGCCGCCCATGTTCTTGGCGGAGCCTTCGATACGGTCATGATCGGCCATGCTAATTCTCCTGTTCGAGCGACGTCGTCATGACGTCGCGACTCACAGAAGAAACGGGAAAGCCGTCGGGCTTGTTCCGTAAGGCTCAGCTTGCGCGACGCAGCCAGACCGCCACCGCCCAGGCGTGAGCGTCATGCCGCAGGCGCGACAGGGCGACGGTCGGGTCCAGCCAGACCAGGGTGTGATCGTCCTCGCATTTGGCGTCAGGATTTTCGCCCGTGACCACGCCGGTCCAGAAACCGCCGATGTTGCACAACGGCTCGCCATTGCTTTTCAGGTGATACTGGCCCGCCTCGGCGATGCGGTTCAGCGGCTTGACGTCCAGGCCGGTCTCCTCGACGAATTCTCGCACCAGGGCCTGAACCTCGCTCTCGTCCCCGTCCACGGCCCCGCCGGGCAGGTCGAAATAGGCTCCGGTCGTCCGCTCGACCCGCACGCAGGCGATCAGGCCGTCGCGTTCGACGACGCCGAACGCCGTCGCCCGGTGGCGGTAGTCGATTGCAGGATTGCGAACGCCGAACTGAAGCATGACTAAACTGACCCTAGAGGTCGAAGGCCAGCCGGGCGCGCACGCCCTTGTGGGCGGCGTCGAACTCGACGGCCGAACGCAGTCCCGAGGCCATGGCCGAGATGATCTTGCCGCCCAGCCCCGTGCCCTTGGGCGCGCCGTCGCCCAGGCCCGGCCCGTCGTCCTCGACCGTCAATATGGCGCGATGTTCGCCCTCGGGCTGCAGCTTGATGCGGATTTCGCCGCCCTGGCCCGGCAGATAGGCGTATTTCACGGCGTTGGTGACCAGTTCGGCGACGACGACGCCCAGGGACACGGCCTGATCTGTCGTCACCCACATCGGCGCGGCGTCCACGACCAGGCGCGGCGAGCCTTCGCCCGGACCGACGGACTTGGACAGTTCGTGCATCAGGCCTTCGAGATATTCGTCCATGGCCACCCGGCTCATGTCGCCCGAGGTGTAGAGGCGGCGATGGACGTGGGCCACGGCCTCGATCCGCGCCTGGCATTCCCGCAAGGCCTCGCGCGCGCCCTCGTCGGTGATCTGGCGCATCTGCAGGGACATGAAGCTGGACACCAGTTGCAGCGAATTGCCGACCCGGTGATTGACCTCGCGCAACATGGCCTCGGCCCGGTCACGGGCCAGACGGACTTCCTCCTGCGCGATGTCGTTCTCACGCTGCAGCCGGCGACGCAGCACGGCGTCTTCCAGGGCCGACCGCAACAGGGAGGTGAAGTCTTCCGACACGTCCTTGATGACATAATCCGCAGCGCCCGCACGCAGGGCGGCCACAGCGATCCGGCCCTCCTGGGCGCCGGTCACGTAAACGACCGGAGGCGGCGCGTTCAGGGTCAGGATGTCCGGCAGAACGTCCAGCCCGTCGCGGCTGGGCATATAGTGGTCCAGGGCGCAGACGTCGTACTCATGGGCCGCAAGCAGCGCCAGCCCGGCGTCACCATCGGGCGCGCAGGTCACGGCGAAGCCGTGGCGGCTCAACTCCTTCTCGACCAGCCGCGACAGGCCGCGGTCATCGTCGATATAGAGCAGTCGAATGGCGCCGGAGATTGCGGTCACTCGATCTCCGGGGCCTGCATCACCGACAGGAACAGACCCAGTTGGCGGATCGCGCCGGCGAAGGATTCATAATCGACCGGCTTGGTGATGTAGACGTTGCAGCCCAGATCGTAGCAGCGCTGGATCTCGACCTTGTCGTCCGTGGTCGTCAGAACCACGACGGGCGCGCGCTTCAGTCGGTCGTCGGATTTCACCTTCTCCAGAATGTCGGTGCCCGACATATCCGGCAGGTTCAGGTCCAGCAGGATCAGCAGCGGGCCGTTGGCCAGGATTTCCGCACTGAACAGATAGTCGAGCGCCGCGCCGCCTTCGTCGAAATGCTTGATCTCGTTGCTGATATTCGCACGGCGAATATTCTTCTCGATCAGTTTGGCATGACCGTGGTCGTCTTCGACCATGATGATTTTGACGGGTTGCGTCACAGCACGCCTCCGGGTTCCGACAGGATCAGTCGTTTGGGGAATTTCAGAAGGAAAGTCGAGCCCTTGCCAAGCTCGGACTCCAGATCGATGACCCCGCCGATCCTGCGCACGCTGTTGCGAACGAAGGCCAGGCCCAGTCCCTCCCCGGCGCGGTCCTGCTTGCCCGAACGACGGAACAGTTCGAAGATTCGTTCATGGTCCCTGGGCGCGACGCCGCGTCCATTGTCGGCGACCCGATAGACGATCCAGCCGCCGGGGACCTCTTCTCCCGAGACGACGATCTCGCCCGGCCGGCCGGCGTCCAGATATTTGACGGCGTTGTCGATCAGATTGCCCAGGATCTGTTCCATCGACAGACGGTCGCTCTCGATCGGCGGCAGGCTTTCGACGACGATCCGTGCGCCGGAGGCCTCGGTCTGATGGTGGACGCTGTCGGCGATGTTCTGGGCCATAGCGGTCATGTCCAGCGGCTCCGGCGCCAGATTGCGCCGCCCCTCGCGCGACAGTTTCAGGATGGCGTTGATCAGCCGGTCCATCTTTTCCGTGGAGGCCCGGATGAAGCCGAGGGCCTCCGGCATGTCCTCGCGCACGGCCGTGACGACGTCGGCGCTGACAGGGCCTTCGGCCTCCGCCTCTCGGATCGCCGCATCGATCACCTTGCCGGCCTGCTCCAGTTCGGAGGTGTAACCCATGACATTGACCAGGGGCGCGCGCAGATCGTGGCTGACGATATAGGCGAACCGCTGGATCTCGTCGTTGGCGCGGGTCAGGGCGGCGGTGCGGTCGCGGACCGTGTCCTCCAGGCCGGCGTTCACCGCATCCAGTTCCTCGCGCGCCCTCTGGATCTCGCCGACGTAGCGACGCACCATCCAGGCCGACAGCAGGGCCAAAATCAGCACCAGAAGGCCGGTCATGGCGTTCATCAATACCGTGACGAAGGCGGATCGCTCGGATGCATGGGTGCGGTCGGCGATGCGGGCGGACTTGAGGGCGTCGAAGTCGTCGATGGCCACGCGCAGTTCGTCCATGTAGCGCTTGCCTTCGCCGGAGCGCACGGACTGGATCGCCTGCCCTATGCGACCCGCGCGCGCCAGGGCCAGCGTGCCCTCCATTTCTTGAAGCTTGGCGTCCGCCAGGCGTCGTATGCGCGCCACCGGCTCCTCCAGGACAGGGTCGCCGACCACGCCCTGCTCCAGAAAGCTGAGGGCCGGCTCCCGCTCCGCCCTTGCGGCCTCGAAGGGCTGAAGGAAGTCGCTCCGTCCGGTCAGCAGAAAGCCGCGCTGCGCCGTCTCGGCGTCCAGCATGGAGATCAGGACGGTGCGTGACGCCCGCCGCATCTGCTGTGCATGTTCGATCGTGTCGTTCACCGTCGCGGTGCGCCGGATCATGACGAAGGTCGAGATATTCACCGTAAGCAGCAGGACGAAGGCCAGGATCAGCAAACCCGAGACGGATCGCACAAGCGACGGCGTCCGCAGGAAGGTGCTGAAACGCGACCAGTTCTGGCTTTGTCGAGGTGTCATGCCACGAGCATTAGCGGCGCCGGGGCGTGCGTCAAACGCCTGTTGCACGAAACCTGCGGGCTTTTCGCGGCTTGTGGTTAATATGGCCCGGCATGACCTTGCGGGGGCGGGGCTTAATCGGGGACGGGACGATGATCGGGTGGTGGTGGATTTTGCCGACGGCGGTGGCGCTGATCGGGCTGGTTCTGTTGATCCGGGGCTTGCGGGCTCTGTTCGGCGGCAAGCCTCTGAGCGGGGGCCTGGGTGCAGTCTTCGGCGGGGCCATTCTCTGGGCCGCCTGCCTGGCCGCCCTGTTCGGCATGAATATTCAGACCTACGCCCGCCTCACCTACGAGCGTCCGGTCGCCACCCTGACCCTGCGCCAGATCGGGCCGCAGTATTACGAGATCAACCTGGTCCAGCCCCCGCGCGAGGGCCAGGCCGCCGCTGCGGGCGCCCTCTATCCGGTTCACGGCGACGACTGGCGGATCGAGGCCCAGGTCCTGAAGTGGAAGCCTTGGGCCAATGTTCTGGGGCTGGATGCGCAATACCGGCTGGACCGGTTGTCCGGCCGGTATCGAGCCATCGAACAGGAGTTGCACGGCGAACGCAGCGCCTATGACCTGGCGGCGGCCGAAGCCAACGCCCGCAACGGCGCCGTCCCCTTCAAGGTCGAGGCCTGGGACGCCATCCGCCGCTACCGGCGCTATGTGGATGCTGCGGACACCCTGTACGGCTCGGCCGCCTATATGCCGATGGCCGACGGCGCCCGTTACGAGGTCTGGATCACCCAGTCGGGTCTGGTCGCCCGCCCCGTCAACGACGTCGCACGCAACGCCTCCGCCGGCGGCTGGAGGGTGGCGAACTAGGCCGCGATCCAGTCTGGTCTAAACCTGCCCCAGGGTGCGCAGCTTGGCGCGCGGGTGGATCTCGTTCTGACTCATCACCACCGTCTGCCCGCGGAAGCGCTCGATGATCGAGCGGACATAGGGGCGGGTCTGCGGGCCGGTCAGCAGGACGGGGTTTTCGCCCGACATGGCGATCCGTTCGAAGGTCTCGCGCACGGAGCGGATGAAGTCCTGAAGCCGTGACGGCGCCATGGCCAGTTGCTTGTCCTCGCCGCCGCCGACCAGGCTCTCGGCGAAGGCGCTTTCCCATTCCGGCGACAGGGTGACGATGGGCAGGGCGCCGTCGCCGCCCTGGTGCTGCCAGCACAGCTGGCGGGCCAGGCGGGCGCGGACGTGTTCGACCAGGGTGGTGACGCTCGTGCTGTGGGGCGCCGCCTCGGCCAGGCCCTCCAGGATCGCCGGCAGGTCGCGGATCGAGACCTTTTCGCGCAGCAGGGCCTGAAGCACGCGCTGCAGGGTGGTGACGGTGACGACGCTGGGGATCAGTTCCTCGACCAGCTTCTTCTCCTCGACCCCCAGTTCCTTCAGCAGCTTCTGCACCTCGCTGTAGGACAGCAGGTCGGCCATGTTTTCCTTCAGGATCTCCGTCAGGTGGGTCGTCAGCACCGTCGAGGGATCGACCAGGGTGTAGCCGTGGAAGGTGGCTTCCTCGCGCAGGTTCTCGTTGATCCAGGTGGCTGGCAGGCCGAAGGCGGGTTCGCGCATGTGTTCGCCCGGCAGCTCCACCTGGCGGCCGGCGGGGTCCATCGCCATCAGATGGCCCAGACGCACTTCGCCTGCGCCGGCGTCCATCTCCTTGATGCGGATGGCGTAGCCCTGGGTCGGCAGGCGCATATTGTCGAGGATGCGCACCTGCGGGATGACGAAGCCGTATTCCTGGGCCAGCGACCGGCGCAGGGCCTTGATCTGGTCGGTCAGGCGACGCCCCTCCAGATCATTGATCAGGCTGAGCAACGAATAGCCCAGCTCGATCTTCACCTCGTCGATGGTCAGGATGCTGGAGATCGGCTCTTCGACCTCCTCCTTGGGCTTGGCCGCTGCGGCGGCGATCTCGGCCTCCGTCGGCTGCGGCTTCAGCCGGCTGCGTCCCAGTTTCCAGGCCATGAAGCCCGAACCGATGGCCAGGGCGGCGAAGGGGATCAGCGGCATGCCGGGGATCAGGCCGATCAGGCCGGCGGCGCCGGACACAACGCCCAGCGACACCGGGTTGGTGGCCAGCTGGGTCACCATGGCCTTGTCCGCCGTACCCTCGACGCCCGCCTTGGACACCAGGAAGCCGGCGGCGATCGAGATGATGATGGCCGGCACCTGCGTCACCAGACCGTCGCCGATGGTCAGCTGCACATAGGTGTTGGCGGCCTCCATCGCCGGCATGCTGTGTGTCAGGGTTCCGATCAGGACGCCGCCGATGGCGTTGATGAAGGTGATGATCAGACCGGCCACGGCGTCGCCGCGCACGAACTTGGACGCGCCGTCCATGGCGCCGAAGAAGGTCGATTCCTGCTCCAGCTCCTTGCGGCGCAGCTTGGCCTGATCCTCGGTGATCAGGCCCGACGACAGATCGGCGTCGATCGCCATCTGCTTGCCGGGCATGGAGTCCAGGGTGAAGCGAGCCGACACTTCGGCGATCCGGGTCGAGCCCTTGGTGATGACGACGAAGTTCACCACCAGGATGATGGCGAAGATGATCACCCCGATGATGAAATTACCGCCCATCATCAGTTGGCCGAAGGCGTTGATTACCTGCCCCGCCGCGTCGTGGCCTTCCTGGCCGTGGGTCAGAATCAGGCGTGTGGAGGCCAGGTTCAGGCCCAGCCGGAACAGGGTCGAGACCAGCAGGACCGTCGGGAAGATGGCGAAGTCCAGCGGCCGCTTCATCATCACGGCCGTCATCAGGATCAGCACGCTGGACACCAGCGAGATCGCCAGCAGCAGGTCCAGAAGCATCTTCGGGACCGGCAGGATCAGCAGCATGATCACGCCGATCACGCCGACGGCCATCAGCACTTCGCCGCGGTTGACCCAGCCCAGGACGTCGCGCCCGGTGGGGCGCGCCATGCCGTCCTTCATCATCATGGGCGTATCAGTCACGGCCCAGCGCCTTCAGGGCGCGGCGGGTCGCCTCGGCGATCACGGCGTCGCGCTGATCGTCGGTCGCCTCGGTCGCGCCGGTGAAATAGGCGGCGACGATGACCGGCGAACCGCTCAGCGGCGTCAGCATGGCGATGTCGTTGGCCGTGCCGTTGGCGCCGGTCCCGGTCTTGTGGGCCACGGTCCAGCCTTCGGGCGCAGCGGCCTTGATCCGGTTCGGGCCGGTTGGCGAGGCCGTCAGCCAGCCGTGCAGCAGGGCGTCGTTCTCCGGCGTCAGCCGCTCGCTGAAGGCCATCTCGCGGATATTGGCCAACGTCTGCTCGGGCAGGCAGGTGTCGCGCGGGTCGTTGGGCAGGGCGGTGTTCAGGTCCGGCTCCAGGCGCGAAATCACGGTGGTGGTGTCGCCGAAGGTCGGCCACCACGAACGCCATACGGCGATTCCGCCCATTTCGCGGATCAGGATGTTGGCGGCCGGATTGTCGCTGACCTCCACCGTCGCCTGCATCAGTTCGCGGATCGTCAGCGTACGGCCCACGGCCTTTTCGGTCACAGGCGCATGGGGGACGATATCGGCGCGGGTGACGGCGACGGCGCGATCCAGGCTCTCCTCGTCGCGCTGCACCCGCTCCAGGGTGGCGGCGGCCAGAAAGGCCTTGAACGTCGAGCAGAAGGCGAACCGCTCCTGGCCGCGCCACAGCACGCGTCGGCCGCTGGCGACGTCCAGGGCCGCGACGCCGAGCCGGCCGCCGTGACGCGCTTCAAGATCGCTCAGGAAGAAGTCCGGCGCCTTTTCGGCCGGGATCTCGTCCTGTGTGCGCGGCGTGCAGGCGGCCAGGCCCAGCGCACCGGCGCCGGCGATCAGCTTTCGTCTGTCCACACCGCGCCCCATGCTCAGGCTGCGTAGCCCGAGGCGGAGACGCCCGACTGGGGCGCCGGGATGGTCGTGCCCTCGTCGGCGTATTCGTTCAGCTTGTTGCGCAGGGTGCGGATCGAGATGCCCAGGATATTGGCCGCATGGGTGCGGTTGCCCAGGCAGTGGGTCAGGGTGTCCAGGATCAGGGTCTTTTCCATCGCCGCCACCGTCTGACCGACGAAGCTGCGCGTCACCGCATCGGCCGCCTGGGCCGCCCGCGCCGCGACGCCGCCGCCGTAGGGGTTTTCCTGACCCGTCGAGGCCGCGCCCATCATGCCCGAGGCCGGGGTCAGGGGCTGACCGTCCGGCAGGCGGATGGCGTCGATGTCGATCTCCGGCCCGGTCGCCAGCAGCACCGCCCGGTGCATGGCGTTTTCCAGCTCACGGACGTTGCCGGGCCAGCGGTGGGCGCTGATGGCTTGGCGTGCGCGCGCCGAGATCGGCCGAACCGGCACGCCGTTGGCGGCGGCGTATTTCTTGATGAAATGCTCGGCCAGAACCCCGATGTCGCCCGGCCGCTCCCGCAGGGCCGGCAGGCGCAGATTGACGACGTTCAGCCGGTACAGCAGATCTTCGCGGAACGTGCCTTCCGACACGGCGCGGGCCAGGTCGCGGTTGGACGTGGCGATGATGCGGATATTGACCGACACCGGCTTGGAGCCGCCGACGCGGTCGATGACCCGTTCCTGGATCGCGCGCAGCAGCTTGGCCTGCAGCCGGGCGTCCATTTCGCTGATTTCGTCCAGCAGCAGGGTGCCGCCATCGGCCTCTTCGAACTTGCCGATCCGGCGCGCGACGGCGCCGGTGAAGGCGCCCTTCTCGTGCCCGAACAGTTCGGATTCCAGCAGATTGTCGGGAATGGCGGCGCAGTTGACGCTGATGAAGGGACGTTCCGACCGGCGCGAATTGTCGTGCATGTAGCGCGCCATCACCTCCTTGCCGACGCCGCTTTCGCCGGTGATCAGGATCGAGGCTTCCGAGCGCGCCACCTGGTCGGCCAGTTGCAACACCGCCTTCATCGACGGGTCGGCCGAGATCATCGGCTTCTCGTCGTCGGCGACAGCGGCCAGGACGGCGGCGATCAGTTCCGCGTCGGGCGGCAGGGGGATGAACTCCTTGGCCCCGGCCTTGATCGCCGCCGCAGCCTCACGCGCATCGGCGTCGACGCCGAAGGCCACCACCGGCACCGTAATCCGTTCGGCCTCGTTCGCGGCGATCAGGGCCGCGATGTCGAGCTGGTAATCGACCATCAGCAGGTCGGCGCCCTGCCCTCGTCGCAACTGCTCGGTCGCCTGATCCGCGCGCTCGACGTGGCTGACCTTGGCGCCGTGCGCCATGGCCATCTTCACCGCCGAAGCGAGCTGTCCGCTCAGTCTGCCTACCACCAGAAGACGCATTGTTCTTCTCCTCTAAACTTTCATCCGGGTCGCCGTTGTTCAGCCGCGCAGAACCTGCGCGGCGTCGCTTCAGCCCCCCGAGTCCTCGGTCTTGATGATTTCCGTCATGGTCACGCCCAGCCGGTCGTCGACGACGACGACCTCGCCACGCGCGATCAGACGGTTGTTGACGAAGATGTCGATGGCCTCGCCGACCTTGCGGTCCAGCTCCAGCACCGACCCCTTGTTCAGTTTCAGCAGCTGGGCCACCGACATGTGCGACTTGCCCAGCACGGCCGAGATGTTCACCGGCACCTCGAAGACCGTGGCCAGGTCGGCGGCGGTCTTGTCGCCATGATCATCGACCACGGCCAGGGCGGTGGAGTCCGGGAACTCCTCGAGCGAAAGATCGTCGGAGGCCATCAGAAATCACTCCGGTCAGTATTGATAGGGGGTTCGGCGTGCCCGGCCTCGGCGGCCAGGGCGGCGGTCAGAGCTTCGGCCACGCGTGTGGCCGAGCCTTCCGGATCGTGGTCGGCGCGGCCGTCGGCCCATTCCAGCTGGAAGGCCGCAACTCCCATGCCCGGCTCGTCGCGGAAGGCGACGACGCCGGTGAAACCGCTGTCGGCGCAGGCGCTCTCGATCTGGGCGCGGCCTTCGTCGTCCAGACCGGCCGCGCGCACGACCAGACGCGGCGAGGCGTCGATCTCCTGGGCCAGCGCCTCAAGGGCGGCGCGCAAGGGGGCCTGGGGGAAACGCTCCAGCGCCGCGCCGCCGATGGCCCGGGCGGCCGCCAGGGCCAGGTCGGCCGACTGTTCACGATGCGTCTGGGCCACGTTCCTCAGCGAGGGCAAGGCCGCCGCCACGCCCTGGGCGATATTGGTCAGAGCCATGGCCCGGATGTTCTCGATCTCGTTCAGCGCCTGCTGGCGCGCCTCCAGCTGCGCATGGGCGACCAGGGCGTCCACCTCGGCCGGCAGATAGCTGCGCTTGGTCGGCTTCCAGGCGCTTTCGCGCACCACCGAACCGTCGGCGTCGAACTCGGTATCGAAGGCGAAGGGAGTGCTCATGTCAGTAGATCAACTCGTCGTCGGTGCCCTGGCCGGCCAGCATGATCTCGCCGCGGGCGGCCAGATCCTTGGCCACCTGCACCATGGCCATCTGAGCGGTGTCGACGTCCTTCAGCCGGACCGGCCCCATGGATTCCATGTCTTCGCGCATGATCTTGGAGGCCCGTTCGGACATGTTGGAGAAGAACATCTCGCGCAGTGGCTCGGAGGCGCCCTTCAGGGCCAGGCCCAGGGAGTCCTTGTCCACCGCCCGCAGCAGCGTCTGCACGCCGCCGGGGTCCAGCTTGGACAGATCCTCGAACACGAACATCAGGGCGCGGATCCGTTCGGCGGATTCGCGGCTGCGTTCTTCCAGGGCGCCGATGAAGCGCGCCTCGGTTTGGCGATCGAAACTGTTGAAGATGTCGGCCATCATCTCGTGGCTGTCGCGCTTGGAGGTGCGCGCCAGGTTCGACATGAATTCGGTCCGCAGCGTCGCCTCGATCTTGTCCAGAATCTCGCGCTGCACCGGCTCCATGCGCAGCATCCGCTGCACGCATTCCAGGGCGAAATCTTCCGGCAGTGCGGTCAGCACGCGGGCGGCGTGGTCCGAACGCACCTTGGACAGGATGACGGCGACGGTCTGCGGGTATTCGTTCTTCAGATAGTTGGCGAGAACCGCCTCGTTCACATTGCCCAGCTTGTCCCACATGGTCCGGCCGGCCGGACCCCGGATTTCCTCCATCAGGCCATCGACGCGGTCCTTGGGCAGGAAGGCGGCCAGCAACCTCTGGGTCTGTTCATAACTGCCCATGACCGAGCCCGAGCCGGCCAGGCCCGAGACGAATTCGATCATCAGGGCCTCGACCGCCTCGGCGGTGACATTGCCCAGGGTGGCCATGGCCTGGGAGATCTCCTTGACCTCCTCGTCGTCCAGCCGTTCCCACAGGGCGGTGTGCTCCTCGCCCAGAGCCAGCAGGATGACGGCCGCCTTTTCAGGCCCCGTCAGCTTGTTGGGATCGTCGATCGACAGCTTCTTGGTCACGAGCTTGGCCATCAGCCTTCGGCCACCCAGTTGCGCAGGATCCCGGCGGCCTCATCCGGGTGCGCCTGGACGAAATCCGCGACCTTCTTGACCGAAGACGCCTTCACCTGACCCTCGATACGGGCGATGTCGATCTTCTGATCCATTTCGTTCGGGGCCGGCAATTGCACCAGCTGGGGCTGACCGTCGGCGCCGATGACGGTCGTCGTCACCGTGGCCACGGGCAGGCCGGCGGGGGCTGCGGCCACAGCCCCAGGCGCCGCGCCGCCCGCCGTTTTCAAAAGCGGACGCAGCACGAAGAAGATCAGCAGCAACGCCACGACGGCCAGGATGCCCAGTTCGATCAGACGCATCACGTCGGTGCGGGAGAAGTCCAGCAGCGACGACTTGCCTTCCAGACCGCCGGCGATGCCGGTGTCGTGGTTGAAGCGGACATTGATCACCTCGATCTTGTCGCCCCGCGCCTCGTCGATGCCTGCGGCGGCGGCGACCAGGGACTTGATCTGGGCGATCTCCTCGGCGGTTCTCGGCGCATAGGTCGGCTCGCCCTTGCCGTCTGCGGCCGGGGTCCACTTGCCATCGACAGCGACGGCGACGGCGAGTTTCTTGACCTCGCCCGGCTCCTTGGTCGTCGTGGTGGTGGTGTTCGAGATCTCGTAATTTGTCGTCTCGGCGTTTTCCGCACTGGTCGCGCCGGCCGGCGTGGTGGCAGGCGGCGCGCCGCCGGGGATGTTGTTGGCGGCCGTCACGCCGCCGTCGTTCTGGCCCGTGGTGTCCGAGGATTGCGAGCCATTGGCGGTGGTCGAGCGCACGACCTGACCGTCGGGATCGAACTTCTGCTCCTGGGTAGTGGAGCGGCTCTGATCGATGTCGGCCGTGACCTGGACGCGCGCGGCGCCGATGCCGACCACGCCTTCGACGATATCCTTGATCCGCGACTGCAGCTGGGCCTCGGTATTGCCCTTGGTCTCGGCGGCGGAGGCGGACGAGAAGGTTCCGTCATCGGACCCGGCCGCCAGGGTGCGGTTGTTCTGATCGGCGACGGTGACGCGGTCAGGCTTCAGGTTCGGCACGGACGAGGCCACCAGGTTGCGGATCGCCCGCACCTGGTCAGGCGTCAGATCCCGACCGCCCAGCCCGACCAGAACGGCCGCTGTGGGATCTCCGGCCGCAGCGGTGAACATCTCGCGACGCGGCATGGTGATGTGGACGCGAGCGGCGGTGATGCCGCGCATGGACATGATGGTGCGCGACAGTTCGCCCTGCAGGGCGCGCTGCTCGTTCAGCTGTTGCTGGAACTCCGTCTGGCCCAGCACCGACTGGTTGTCGAAGATTTCGTAGCCGACCGACCCAGAGGTCACGAGGCCCTTTCCTGCAATCAGCATCCGCGCGGTACCGACGTCGTCCCGGTTCACCATCACGGTCGAACCGTCGCCCTTCGAGGTGTATTTGATGCCGGCCTGTTGCAGGGCCGTGGTGATCTCGCCGGCCTCGCGCAGATCCAGATTGGAATACAGCAGGGCGTCCGGCGCCTGACCCATGCGCAGCATGACGGCCACCAGCACGGCGGTCACGCCTGCGGCGACGCCGAGGACGGCCGCCAGACGGCCGATCCCGAACTTCTGCAACGCCGCTGTAAAGCCGCCCACGCGTTCCCGCCCCAAACTCGCGGGAGACACTGACGCCCCGCTAGGCAGAAAATGCCGCCTGGATGGTAAACGTCACGTTAAGAGACGTTTACGGGGTCACCGCCGGCTCGCCGCTCGGCCATCGGGAGCGGCCGGCTTCTCCAGCTCCGGCAGCACCGCGGGCGCGCCCGACGGCAACGCCGCGTCGGGATTCCTCAGCCAGGCGGCGACGTCCCGGTAAACGATCTCGGCGTCCAGATCGCGATTCAGCAGATGCCAGCCGTTCGGATACCAGGCCGTCTTCAGGGCGCCGCCGTCAGCCAGCGCCCGCTCCAGGGCCAGACGCATCGGCCCCCGCTTCACGATCTCGTCGTGCGCGCCATACATCAGCACGGCGTCGCCCCGGATGCGGCCCAGGCTGCGCGACGCCGTCTCCATCAGATCGACCAGGCCGTAGACGGTGTCGAACCGGGTCGCGAGAATGTTCATCGGATCACGCCCGTTGCGGATCAGCTCCAGCGTATTGCTGGAGGCGTGGATGTCGCGGGTGATGAACTCGGGCGGCTCCAGCGCCACATCGCCGAGCGCGCGCGCCGCGATGTTCAGGGCCGCGCTGTTCAGCGGCCCCTGGGTCGACCACCCCCAGACCCCCGGCGCCAGCAGCACCAGCCGGTCGGCGTCCGGCGGATTGTCTGAACCGAAGGCGGCCGCCGCCACCGATCCGCCCATGCTCTCGCCCACCACGGCGATGACGGCGTCGGGATAGCGGGCGCGGGCCAGGGCCGTGACCTCGCGCAGGTCGTCGGTCATCCGCGCCTGCCCGGCCCAGACGCCCCGCCCCGGCGCGGCGCCGAAGCCACGCTGGTCATAGGCCCAGGTCTCGATCCCCTGCTCGGCCCACCACGGGCCGGCCAGACGGAAGCTGGCGTCGTGGTCGTTCATGCCGTGCAGGGCCACGATCACCGCCCAGGGCGCCCGATCGGTCGGCCCCCAGCGCAGATAGGGCAGCCGCGCCCCGTCCGACATGACCAGGGCGCGATCCTCGACGTGAGCGCCGGCGAAGTCCGGCGGCGGCGTCAGCGGCGGCTGGATGTGGGGCGCGGCGCAGGCGGACGCTCCCAAGGTCAGAGCGATGGCGGCGGCGGGGAAGGCGGCTTTCATGCGCGCATCCTTGCGGGGGGCGTCAGGATCGAACGCACCCGTTCCCGCAGATAGGGAACCACCTCGTCCTCGAACCAGGGGTTCTTCCTCAACCAGGCCGTATTGCGCCAGGACGGATGCGGCAGGGCCAGAATGTCCGGCGCATAGTCTCGCCAGGCCCGTACGGTCTCCGTCATGTTCCGCTTCGCCCGCTCGCTCAGCGCCCAGGCCTGGGCGTAGCCGCCAACCAGCAGGGTCAGCTCCATCTGCGGCAGGGCGTCCAGCAACTGCGGCCGCCACAGGTCGGCGCACCGGCTCGGCGGCGGATGGTCGCCCCCTTTCGGGGCCGTGCCCGGATAGCAGAAGGCCTGGGCCGCCACGCCGATGCGGCGGTCGGCGTAGAAGCTGTCATAGTCCACGCCCATCCAGTCGCGCAGCCGGTCGCCCGACGGGTCGTTGAACGGCAGGCCGCTTTCATGCACCCGCCGCCCCGGCGCCTGGCCGCAGATCAGCAGCCGCGTCTCGGGAAAGACCCGCACCACCGGGCGCGGCGTATGCGGCAGCACGCCCGCACAGGCGCGGCAGGCGCGGATGTCGCTCAGGACTGCATCGAGATCAGTCGTCATCATCCTCGACGACCGGCGGACGGCGGCTCAGCGCCAGGGCCGTCTCTTCCTCGGTCGGCTGGCGCAGACGCGTCACCCCTCGGAAATTGTCCGGATCGACCGGCTTGCCCTTCTTGGTGATGGTCAGCTTGCCCTGGCGCATCAGGCTCAGGGCGAGGGCGCGCACCTTGGGCAGCATGCGCTGCCACTGCTCCGGCTGTAGCTCTTTGGCCACTTCAGCCGGCTCGATGCTCTTGCCGGGCTCCAGCCCGGCGATTTTGTTCAGGATTGCGGTTTCGATCGGATCGCTCATTGCGCCTATATGCTGCACAGCGAGACCAGAAGTAAGGCCGAGTCGTCATGCCGAAGAAAATCACCGTCACCGAGGGCGAATTCGCCGGCTGGCAGACCTATGACCTCCACGACACCTTCGACGTCGTGGTGGGGCCCTTCTACGGCAAGCTCGATCCTGACGGTCACATGCGCTGCGCCTTCCGCGCCGAGCAGAAGCACATGAACGCCGGCGGGCGGATGCATGGCGGATGCCTGATGACCTTCGCCGACATCGCCATGTTCCAGATCGCCTATCAGGAGATGGAGGGCGCCTCGGGCGTCACGGTCCAGCTGGACTCCACCTTCATCGACGGCGCCTATGTCGGCGAACTGATCGAGGCGACCGGCCAGGTCACCAAGGCGGGCAAGAGCCTGATCTTCGTGCGCGGCCAGATCAACACGGGGGAACGGCTGCTGATGACCTTCTCGGGCGTGATCCGCAAGTTCACGCCGCGCGGTTGAGCCGCACGATCAGGGCCATAAGCACGGCGAAGCCGGCGGCGGGCCAGAGGGCCGCCAGTCCCAGACGGCCGAAGGTCAGGGCGCCCAGCACAGCCCCGAAGCTCAGCCCTGCCCACAGGGTCAGATAGGCCTTGTAGGCGTATCGGTCTCCGCCCTTTACAGCGCCGGCCAAGGCCTGCCCCAGCTTGACCAGGGTTCCGGTCATATAGGTCAAGCTGACCCCGACCTCTCCGTTTCTCAGGAAGACCGAGTTCTCGGCGCCCATGGCCATGACCATCAGGCCGACGGCGGCAGGCGTCAGCCCCGCGCCCGCCGCAGCGGCGGCCAGCGCCAGCAGCAAGGCCTCGAACATCAGCACCCGACTACGCGAGCGTACGTCCTCGCCGCCCGCGACCAGGGCGCCGGCGAAGGATCCCAGGACGAACAGGCCGAGTATGGCGGCCAGATGCGCCGCCGCCGGCCACTGTCCCTCGGCCACGCTGGCGGCGAACCGGGTGGAGTTTCCGCTCATGAAGGAGACGAACACGCCGCCCAGATGCAGAAAGCCCAGACTGTCCACATAGCCCGCCAACCCCGCCAGCAGCAGGGCCAGCCAACGATCCGACGGCGTCAGCAACCGCAAGGCCGTTCAGACCCCGGCCTTGGCCGCCGGTCGGTCTCGGCAGGCGTCGAACCAGCGGTGCAGGTTCTCGAACTCGGCCGGGGGGCGATAGCGAACCATCCGCGCGAAATCCAGGCCGACCACCGCGACGATGTCGGCGATGGTGAACCGGTCCAGGGCGATGAACTCCCGCTCGGCCAGATGCCGGTCCAGGGTCTTCATGAACCGCTCGGCCGACAGCCGGTTGTAGTCGGCCACCTGGGGAATCTGCACCGCCTCCAGCGCCGCCAGGGCCGGATGCGAGTGGCGCACGTTCAGCATGATCGGGTTGGACAGATAGAATTCGCACCGGCGGGTCCACATCTCGACCACCGCCTGTTCGCGCGCATCGCGACCGAACAGATTGGGTTCCGGATACAGTGCCTCCAGGTAGCGGCCGATGGCCACGGATTCCGAAATGGTCGTGCCGTCGTCCAGCTCCAGAGCCGGCAGGTGGGGCACCCCGACCTTGTCGCGATATTCCGGCTTCTTGTGATCACCCGTCAGAATGTCGATCTCGACCAGTTCGACGTCCTCGACGCCCTTCTCGGCCATGACCCAGCGGACCCGGCGCGGATTGGGCGCGCGGTGCGAGGTGTAGAGCTTCATCGGGCGCCTCCGTTCTTTTGAAAAACCTACTGCCCAAACACAGCCGCTGGCAAGGCGCCGACGACGGCCGCGCTCATCAGGGTGGCCATGAAGCCGGCGAACAGGGCCTTCCAGATCAGGCTCAGCACCTCGTGCCGGCGTTCAGGCATCAGCACCGACAGACCGGTTACGGTGATGCCGACCGAGCCGATATTGGCGAAGCCGCACAGGGCGTAGGTCATCAGCATCCGCGTCCGCTCGCTCATCGCCTCGGCCGGCAGCTTGCCCAGATTGATGAAGGCCACGAACTCGGTCAGGGTCAGTTTGACGCCCAGCAGCCAGCCGCCCAGGGCCGCCTCGCGCGCCTCGATCCCGATCAGCCAGGCGAAGGGAGTGAACAGGACGCCCAGGATCCGTTCGACCGTCAGCGGCTCGCCGAAGACGACGAAGCCGCCCAGCATGATGTTGACCAGAGCCACCAGGGCCACGAAGACGATCAGCACCGCCGAGATGTTCAGCACCACCATCAGGCCGTCCGAGGTGCCCTTGGAGATGGCGTCGATGCTGCTGTCGTACTTCAGCGCCGAGTCATAGCTGATCGACTGGATGGCTTCCTTGTCCGGCTCGGGCACGATGATCCGCGCCAGCAGCACCCCGGCCGGGGCCGAAACGATGGAGGCGACCAGGACGTGGCCGGCGGCGTTGGGCAGGGTCTGGGACAGGATGCTGGCGTAGGCGACCATGGTCGAACCGGCCACGGTCGCCAGGCCCACGGTCATCATCAGGAAGATCTCGGACCGGCTCAGCTTGTCCAGATAGGCCTTGATGACGATGGGGCTCTCGATCGTGCCCAGGAAGATGTTGGCCGCCACCGCCAGGGCCGAGGCGCCGCCCAGGCCCATGGTGCGCTGGAACAGCAGGCCGAAGCCGCGGATCAGCCACTTCAGGATCTTCCAGTGCCACAACAGGGCCGACAGGGCCGAGATCACCATGATCAGCGGCAGGACGTTGAAGGCGAAGGTGAACAGCGCCCCCTCGTTCTGAACCGCATAGGGCTGGTCCCCGCCGGCCAGATAGCCGAACACGAACCGCGTCCCCTGGGCCGTCGCAACCGCCAGCCCGTCGATGGCGCCCGTCACCGCCGCCAGCACCGTGCGCGACCCCGGAATGCCGAACAGCGCCAGCACCAGCCCGGCCTGAACCGCCACGGCGCCCAGGGCCAGCTTCCAGGGAAAGACACGGCGGTTCTCTGAAATCGCCCAGCACAGGGTGATGATGACGACCAGGCCGAACAGGCTCTGGAGGTTCAGAAGGCTGAACATGAAAGATGGATCCCTGACCGGCCCGCGCCGGCTTCATCCGCTTCAAGGACAAAGTGACGCGGCTGACAAGGGGCGTGCGCGTATCAGTCGATCTTCAGCACACGGTCCAGACTGATCGCGCCCGGTCCCCGCGCGATCAGATAGGATAGCGGTCCGGCCCAAAGCAGGTGGACAGGCCACCCGCCCGGCTCGACAAAGACCTGGATCACCAGGGTCATGAACAGCAGGCCCGCCGCCGCCGGCCGCGTCGCCAGACCCAGCACCAGCAGGATCGGCAGCAGATGTTCCGAATAGGTCGCCAGATGCGCCGCCAGGTCAGCGGGCAGCAGGGGCAGGCGGTATTCCTCGGCGAACAGGTAGCGCGTCGAGGGCGTGATCGTCAGCAGCCCCTCGACCTTGGTCCGCCCCGACAGGAAGAAGGGCGTGGCGACGCCCACGCGCAGCAACAGGGCGAGACCGGCCTCGGGTACGGCGGCGGTGATGCCTCGGTGAATATCCGCGATGCGGTTCATGATCGGTCCTTCGGGATTGAGGGTGAAGTGAAGACGCCGAGCGCGATGAGGGCGGCGAAAACAGCGGACAGATCCAGGCCGGGCGAGGCGGCCTGGGCCGCAGCCGCAGCGACGCCGAACGGCCGGCTGAGGCGGCAGGCGTCCAGAAAGACCCATTCCGCGCGACTCAACCGCCGCGCCTGCACCTCGGCGCCCGAGCGGTGCACCAGCAGGCCTTCAGCCTCGGCCCGCCATTCAAGAGACGCGTCAGGGGACGGATAGCGATGCGCGAGCCAGAGCGAGGGCGCCGTCCACTCGAACCAGAACAGCCGGACCGATGGGTGCAGAGCCGCCGTCGCCCCCGCCAGGGCGGGTCCGAGCGCGGCGGCCTCCTGCGCCTTTAACGGCGTCGCATCCTCCGCGAGATGGGCCTGGGTCCAGGCCCGGTCCAGCCGGGCGCAGGGCGCCAGATAGGTCATGTCCCGCGCCGGCTCGAAGCGGGCCAGCCAGTCGGGAAAGCCTGCGCCGTAGTCAGCCAGGACCGGCGTATCGCCCGGTTGTTCTGCGACGCAGGCGGCGGCGGCGGCGCGGAACCAGTCCTCGCCGACCATCTGCAACACGGTGGGATAATTGGCCTCCAGGGCGTCGATCCGCGCCTTGATCGTCGTGTTGCGATAGACGGACAGCGCCCCCAGCGTCCGGTCGCCCGGCTCCAGGTGCGGCCACAGGGCGTCCAGGTCGCCGGTCAACGCCCTGTCGAAAGCGGCGTGAAACCCGGTCACGCCACGGCTTCCACGGCGGTCATCGCTGCGGCGGCGCGCGCCTGTTCGGCCAGAAGGACCGGGAATTCGGGAACATCGCCGTCACGCTCCACCAGGGTCGGCCGGGGACCGATGCGCGCGATCAGACGGTCATTGAGCGCCCAGACGATCTCGGACACGGGGGCGTCGTGGCTGTCGATCAGCAGGGCCTCGCCCCAGACGGGATCGGGGCGATGGCCCGCGAGATGGATTTCGCCCACCAGCTCGCCGGGTACGGCGTCCAGCCAGGCCTCGGCGGAGAAGCCCATGTTCGAGGCGCTTACATGGACATTGTTGACGTCGATCAGCAGGCCGCAGCCGGTCCGCCGCGCGATCTCGACCAGAAACTCGACCTCGTCCCACTCATGACCGGCCAGGGCCAGATAGGCGGACGGGTTCTCGATCAGCAGCCGCCGCCCCAGGACGCGCTGCACCTCGTCGACATGGTCGCACACCAGGTTCAGCATCTCGCGGCTGCGCGGGACGGGCAGGAGATCGGGATGATAGACGCCGCCCCGCCGCGACCAGGCCAGGTGTTCGGACACCACAAAGGGCTCGAACCGGTCGATCAGGGCGCGGAAACGGGCCAGATGGTCGCGGTCCGGGCGTTCATCTCCAGCCAGGGACAGGCCTACCCCGTGCAGCGACAGCGGGCGAACGGCGCGCACCGTCTCCAGCCAGCACAGGCGGGGGCCGCCCGCGACCATGTAGTTCTCGGGATGAACCTCGAACCACAGGCCGCGCTGGGCTCCGGCCGCCGGGCAGGCCGCGGCCTCCGAATAGTGCTGGGGCTTCAGGCCCAGTCCGGCGGTCGGAGCGGCGGACATCAGCGGTTCGCGATCGGGGTCAGCGAACCGTTGCCCTTGGGCGTCTGGATCGAGGCGCAGGTGCCCTTGGCGACCAGTTTCCAGGCATTGCCCTGATAGTCGCGCACCGAGGTGCCGGCGCAGGTGGTGCCGGGCCCGGCGGCGCAGTCGTTCTGGCCGGCCTTGGCCACGCCATAGCATTTCTCCATGGCGTTTTCCTGCTGGGCCGTGGGCCGGTTCTGCGCGGCGGCGGCGTTGGCGCCCAGGGCCAGCAAGGCGCCGGCGCCGACCAGGATCTTGGCGGAGATATTCATGGGACGATTTCCTGTGTGACAGCCGTCCGGGGCGGAGCGGCCTGACAGCAGAGGTTTCGGTCCCGGCGCGGCGAAGGTTACGAGAAATATTTCGTCGTCGTCCGCCGCCGGGCGTGTAACCTTCGCCCCGTCCGGCGCGAATGGGATGCTGCGTGGTCGACAAGGAAGCCGAGCTCAAACGTCTGATGTTGCGGGGTCTCGACGGCGACCCCGCGGCCTGGCGCGCCCTGCTGACCGAAATGCGCGGCGCCCTGACCCCCTTCTTCAAACGTCGCCTGACCGGCTGCGAAGCCGATGCGGAGGATCTCGTGCAGGACTGCCTGATCGCCATTCACGCCAAGCGCGCGACCTATGACCGGTCGCTGCCCTTCACGGCCTGGGCCTATGCGATCGCGCGTTACAAGCTGATCGATCATTTCCGCCGCCAGGGCCGCCGTCACGACGTGCCGCTGGAGGAGGCGTCGGTCCTGCTGGCAGATCACACGGTCGAGGACGGCGTCGTCCGCCGGGATCTGAAGAAGGTCCTGTCCATCCTGCCGCTGCGCCAGCGCCGCCTCATCGAGGATGTGCGGATCGGCGGGTTCAGCCTGGCCGAAGCGGCTCAGCGCAACGGCTTTACCGAGGGCGCAGCCAAGGTCAGCGTCCACCGCTCCATGAAGACGCTGGTCGCCAGCGTGAACCCAAATGAAGACTGAAGACCTGATCGACGCCCTGGCCGCCGGTATAGAGCCCGTGCGCCCCGCCCGACTGGACCCGGCGCTGCTGGCCTGGGCCGGCGGCGCGGCTGCGGTGGCGGTCATCTTGTTGCTGGGGGCGCGGTCCGACCTGACCCAGGCGCTGCAGGCGCCCACGCCTTGGTTGAAGGCGATCTATACGGCCGCCCTGGCCCAGACGGCGATCTGGCTGGCGACGCGGCTGGGACGGCCCGGCCTGGACCCGCGGCCGGCCCTGTTCGCCCTGCTGGCTGTGGTCGGGATCGCCGTGGCTTGGGGCGGGATCGAGACGGTTCTAACGCCGCCGGGCCAACGGATGGCCGGCTGGCTGGGCCAGACCTGGGACATCTGCGGCCGCAACATCGTGCTGGTCTCGGCCTTCGCCGCGCCGCTGGTCTTCCTGTCGGCGCGACGGCTGGCGCCGACACGGCCGACGACGGCCGGTCTGGCGCTGGGTCTGGCGACGGGCGGCATCGCCGCCACCGCCTATGGTCTGCTGCACTGTGGCGAGGCGACCGCCGCCTTCGTCGCCACCTGGTATACGCTGGGGGTCGCGGCCGCCGGCCTGATCGGCGCCGCCGTCGGCCGCTTCGCCCTGCGTTGGTGACGCCGCCTCAGGCCTGGCGGCGCACCAGCCGGCCGTAGGTCTCCATCAGGTCCAGCGACAGGGCGCCCGGCGTGAAGCGATAGTCGCCCACCTCGGCCACCGGCGTCACCTCGACGGCGGTGCCGGTCAGGAAGCACTCCGAGAAGTCCGACAGTTCTTCCGGCAGGATGTCGCGCACCACGACCTCGATCCCCTTGGCCTGGGCGATCTCGATCACCGTCTGGCGGGTGATGCCGTCCAGGATGTGCTCGACCTTGGGCGTGTGCAGCACGCCGTCCTTGACGAAGAAGACGTTGGCGCCGGTGGCTTCGGCCACATAGCCGCGCCAGTCCAGCATCAGGGCGTCGGCGAAGCCGTTCCGCTCGGCCGTATTCTTGGACATGGTGCAGATCATGTACAGGCCGGCCGCCTTGGCGGTCGTCGGCGCCGTCCTCGGATCGGGGCGGCGCCACTTGGACCATTCCAGACGCAGGCCTCGCGCCTTGACCTCGGGGTCGAAATAGCTGGGCCAGTCCCAGACGGCCACCGCCAGATGGACCTTGTTGTTCAGGGCCGAAACACTGGTCTGTTCCGGGCCGAGATAGGCGACCGGGCGCACGTAGCAGTCCTGCAAGCCGTTTTTGGCGCAGGTTTCGTTACAGATGGCGTCGATTTCAGCGACGCTGTAAGGTATCTCGAAATCGAGCAGGTTCGCGGACCGCTTCAGGCGCTCCGAATGCGGCGTCAGCTTGAAGATTTCGCCGCCGTACATACGCTCACCCTCGAATACCGACGAGCCATAGTGGAGGGCATGGGTCAGAATATGCGTCTTCGTTTCCCGCCAGGGCACGAAATCGCCGTCAAACCAGATCCATCCATCACGATCGTCGAAAGGAACGAAGGCCATTGAAACACGTCTCCTGCAGAAGTCTGTCTGTTAGAGCTCCCCGAATCGCTCAGGTCAACGGCCGGGATCGGGAGAATCGCGGATGAGCATGGCCGAAACGCGCGCATATGGCCGCTCGGGTCCCATCGCCGGGCCGGGCGTGGGTCGCCATCTGCTGATCGTCGACGACGACGACCGCATCCGCGAACTGCTGAAGGAGTATCTGTCGCGCGAGGGTTACCGCGTCACCGGCGCCGCCCACGCGGCGGCGGCCAAGCGGATGATGGAGCTGATCGAGTTCGACCTGGTCGTGCTGGACGTCATGATGCCGGGCGAAAGCGGCCTGGACCTGACCTCCTGGGTTCGCGCCAAGGCCGAGACCTCGAAGACGCCGGTCCTGCTGCTGACCGCGCGCGGCGATCCCGAGGATCGGATCGAGGGGCTGTCGCGGGGCGCCGACGACTATATGTCCAAGCCGTTCGAACCGCGCGAACTCGTGCTGCGGATCGAGGCCATCCTGCGCCGCACGGGCGGCAAGCCCATCGGCCCACGCGAGATCAAGCTGGGCACGGCCGTGTTCGACATGGAGCGGCTGGAGCTGATCCGCGACGGCGCGCCCCAACGCCTGACCGAGGCCGAGGCCCAGTTGCTGAAGACCCTGGCGCTTCACGCCCACGCCCCGGTCGAACGCATGAGCCTGTCGCCCGACACGGCCGACATCACCGGCCGAGCCGTCGATGTTCAGGTCACCCGCTTGCGGCGCAAGCTGGAAGCCGACCCCAAGAATCCGCGCTATCTCCAGACCGTGCGCGGCGTGGGCTATATGCTCGCGCCCGACTGAGCCGGCGACGAACACCATGCGGCTGCTGCCCGCCTATCTGTGGCCGCGCTTTCTGAAGCGGCGCCTGCCGACCTCGCTCTGGGGGCGGTCGCTGCTGATCATCGTCCTGCCGGTGCTGGTCATGCAGGTGGTGGTGACCTGGATCTTCTTCGACGCCCACTGGCAGACCGTGACGGCGCGCCTGTCCGAGGGCCTGGCCGGCGATATCGCCTGGGCCGTTGAGAGCTATGAGGACGACCCCAGCCAACGCAATCTGGAGCGACTGGCCGATCGGGCCGAGCGATCCATGTCCCTGTCGATCGCGCTGCAGGAGGGCCGGACCCTGCCGACGGAACAGAGGCGCGGCCCCATCGGGGTGGTGGACCGCGTGCTGGACAAGGCGCTGGCGGCCCGACTGGACCGCCCCTACTGGTTCGACACCACCCGCTACCCCGCCTATGTCGACATCCAGGTGCAGGAGCCGCAGGGCGTGCTGCGCATCATCGCCCCGCGCGAGCGCGCCGTGGCCACCCAGGCCCACATCTTCGTGCTGTGGCTGACCATCGCCACCGTCCTGCTGATGGGGGTGGCGATCCTGTTCATCCGCAATCAGGTCCGCGCCATCGAACGCCTGGCCGACGCCGCCGAGGCCTTCGGCCGGGGCGAGACAGTGCCCCGGTTCAAGCCGCACGGCGCCCGCGAGGTTCGCGCCGCCGCCGTGGCCTTCCTGGCCATGCGCGACCGGATCCAGCGCCACATCGACCAGCGCACCGCCCTGCTCGCCTCGGTCAGCCACGACCTGCGCACCCCCCTGACCCGGCTCCGGCTGGAACTGGCCCTGGCCCCGCCGTTCAAGCGTCAGGCCGCCATGCGCGGCGACCTGGACGAGATGGAGCATATGATCGACGAATATCTGGACTTCGCCCGCGGCGAGGCCGGCGAACCGCCCCAACCGGTGTCGATCCTCGACCTGCTGAAGGCGGCGGGCGAAGACGCCAGGCGCGCCGGGGCCGAGGTCGAACTTTCGGTCGCCCAGGGCCTGACCGCCTCGCTTCGCCCGCTCGCCTTCAAGCGCGCCCTAGTCAACCTGGCCGGCAACGCCGCCTCTCACGGCGAGCATGTGCGTCTGTCGGCGCGGTCGCTGGCCTCGGGCGGGCTGGAGATCGCCGTCGAGGACGACGGCCCCGGCATTCCCGAAGATCTGTATGACGAGGCCTTCCGCCCCTTCTCCCGTCTGGACGAGTCCCGCAACCAGAACCGCAAGGGCGTCGGCCTGGGCCTGGCCATCGCCCGCGACGTGGCGCGCGGCCACGGCGGCGACGTCACCCTGGAGCGCAGCGACCTGGGCGGGCTGAAGGCGATCATCCGCGTGCCGGGCCAGGCGACCGTCGTTCCCGCCGCCTGACGGCGTATTTTTTGGACCAGGGCGCTGAAACGGGCGGTCGGAGCGAGATTTGGATGTCCGGCGTCTAGCGGAACCGTGCAGGAAGGATCATCTTCATGCCGACAGGGCATGGAGACAAAACACGATGCGTAAACTCGCCTTCTTCGCCCCTCTGGCCGCGGCGCTCGCCGTCGCCGCCATGGCCCAGGCGCAAACCCCCACAGTCAACGTCACCGTCGGCCCCGAACTGCAACGTCAGATCGAGAAACTCGGCGAACGTGAAGTCAACGAACAGATCGACGAATTGAAGGCTGAAGTCGGTCAGGCGCTGGAGCACCGCTATCCCGGCGCCACCGCCAATCTGGTCCTGGTCGACCTGAAGCCGAACCGCCCCACCTTCGAACAGATCCGCCAGACGCCGGGCCTGGACCCGATCCGCAGCGTGTCCATCGGCGGCGCGGCGATCAAGGGCGAGATCGTCACTGCCAACGGCCAGTCCCGGCCAGTGGACTTCTCCTACTTCTCGCCGAACATCCGCGACGTCTGGGGCTACGGCGTCTGGCATGACGCGGACCGCGCCTTCGGACGTCTGGGCGACCAGATCGAACAGGGCCGCTTCTGATCCCGCAGGCCTCTCTCCCGTTTCGCGACGGAAGAGAGGCGCCGGGTTTCAGCCCATCTCGCGGTTTCGCCGCACGGCCGCCGCGACCGTCTCGTCCAGCATCCGCGTCAGGCGGCCGTCCTTCGCCAGGGCGTCCAGCCCGGCGCGGGTCGAGCCGCCGGGCGAGGCGATGCGGCCGATCAGGGCCTCCAGATCATCGTCGCCCATCGAATCCGCCGCCGACCGCAGGGTCGCTCGCGCCAGGACGTCGGCGGTCGCCGCGTCCAGGCCGCTGGCCTGACCCGCTCGGGCCAGGGCTTCGGTAAAGGCGTAGAAATAGGCCGCGCCCGATCCGGCCACCGCCGTGGCCGCATCCATCAGGGCCTCGTCCGCCAGAACGACCGTCTCAGCCATCGGCTCGAACAAGGCCCGTCCCAGGGCCTGGGCGCGATCATCCGCCGACCAGATCGAGGCCACGCCGCGCCCGCGCGACACCCCGGTCGTCGGCATGACGCGCACGATGGGCCAGCCGCCGATCCCCTCGGCCAGGGTGGGCGCCGTCACTCCCGCCATGACCGACAGGATCACGGCCTGGTCGTTCAGGAAGGGCGCCAGGGGCGTCACCACCTCGCGCCAGATCGCCGGCTTGACCGCCAGCACGATCACACCCGCCTCGGTCAGGGCCTCAAGCGGCGGATTGATCCGCGCGCCCTTGGCCCGCGCCGCTTCGGCGGCGGGTTTTTCCGACGGACTGAGAATGATGAGATCGGCCGGCGCGACCGTCTCCGTCAGCAGCCAGCCTTCCAGAATGGCCGAGCCCAGCCGGCCGCAGCCGACCAGGACGACAGGTCCCCCGGACCGGACGGACCCCGCCATCAGGCGTTGCCGACGGTCTCGAACAGGCAGGCGTCGATGGCCTCCTGCGGTTTCTTGTTCCCGCGCACCATGAAGTCGAACGCGGGGTAATAGCGATCCGCCGCCTCAATGGCCGCATCGATCATCGAGGCCGCCTGGGCCAGGGTCGGGCGCTCGCCCATCGGCAAGGCCAGCGAATGACGGAAGACGATCTCCCCGTCCTCGGCCCAGACCTCGAAATGCCCCATCCAGGTGCGTTGGTTGATCAGGCCGACCAGTTCATAGGCGGCCGTCTTGCGGCTCTTGGCCACACGCAGATCCAGGGCGCAGCACAGCTGAAGACAATCCCCCTCAGGCCGCCAGGCGAACCACAGCTCGTAATCCTTCCAGTCCCCTGCCAGGGCGAAGGCCAGGTCGCCGTCGTCGGTGCGGTCGAACGGGAGGTTCTCGGCCGTGAGGACATGCTCGACGACCTCAAGCGGGTCGAAGGGCGTGTCCATTTCCTCGGGCCGGGCGATGTCCATCAAGTCTCTCGATTCGCGCTGCGTCCGCGAGAATCGCGGCCGTTAACAGAGTGGTAAGCCTGTTCGCGGATTCGGCTCAACCGGCTGCGTCCCCGGGTTGAGTTCCATCTGTGGACGTTCCCGTCGCGAGCTTGCCGGAAGCCTTGGCGGCGGGCTTGCTGGCAGGTTTCTGGGCCGCCTTCAGTTCGGCGATCTCGGCCCGCAGGGCGGCGATCTCGTCCTTCAGCACATCGAATTCGTCGCGGCGGACCAGGTCCATCTCGGCGACGATCCGGTCGGTCTGGGCGCGCCAGGCGGTCTTGGCCTCTTCTCCCGCCGCCTGGGCCAGGCCCATGGCGCCGGTGGTCAGTTTGGCGAACTCGTCCAGGATGGGATTGCGGGTCTGCATGGCGGTCTCCGACTTCAACGTCGTTAACGAAGCTTCACCGACTATGGTGAATGAAACCTTTCTTTCTGCTGCTTCGCGGACGCCATCAAGGCGTCGTGATCTTTCTTCACAGGCGACGCAGCCGGCGACGCTTGCTAAACCGCCCTTCTGAGACAGGCTTGCACAGGAACGCCCCTTGCCCTTTCCCGAATTCGATCCGGTCCTGATCCATCTCGGACCGCTTCCGATCCGCTGGTACGCCCTGGCCTATGTCGCCGGCATCGTCCTGGGCTGGTGGTACGCCGCCCGTCTGGTCAAGACCGAACGCCTGTGGGCGCCGGGCAAGCCGCCGATCAACACCACCCAGCTGGACGACCTGGTCCTGTGGATCGTGCTGGGCATCATCCTGGGCGGCCGCCTGGGCTACGCCCTGTTCTACAAGCCGATCATGTACGTCCAGCTGTTCACGGGTCAGACCCTGGGCGAGCGGTTCGAACTGTTCCAGCTCTGGACCGGCGGCATGAGCTTCCACGGCGGCTTCCTGGGCGTCTGCTTGGCCATCTTCCTCTACGCCCGCGCCCAGAAGATCGACATGCTGCGCCTCGGCGACGTCATCGCCCCGGTCGTGCCCATAGGCCTGATGTTCGGCCGCCTGGCCAACTTCATCAACGGCGAGCTGTGGGGTCGCGAGACGACCGTTCCCTGGGCCGTCCGCTTCTGCAACGCCCGTATCCAGCAGATGTACGGCTTCTGCCCCGCCGGCGACGCGCCTCGCCACCCCAGCCAGTTTTATGAGGCGGGACTGGAGGGGATCGTGCTTCTGTCCATCCTGTCGCTGGGCATCTGGAAGTTCGATCTGCTGAAGAAGCCGGGCTATATCACCGGCCTGTTCCTGGTCGGCTACGGCGTCTGCCGCGCCGCGCTGGAGAATGTGCGCGAGCCCGACTTCGGCATGCCCGACTTCCCGCTGGGCCTGACCATGGGAATGATGCTGTCCATCCCGATGATCCTGGTCGGCGGCTGGTTGATCTGGCGCGCCTGGAACCGGCCGCCCGTCCAGGCATGAGCGACGCCGAAACCCTGAAAACCCGTCTGGCGCGCGAGATCGCTCTGACGGGGCCGATGACGGTCGCCGACTATGTCACCCGCTGCCTGCATGATCCCAAGGGCGGCTATTACGCCTCGCGCCCTGCTCTGGGGGAAGGCGGCGACTTCATCACCGCGCCCCTGGTCAGCCAGATGTTCGGCGAACTGATCGGCCTGTGGGCGGTCGAGACCTGGAACCGGCTGGGCGCGCCCGAACGGTTCCGCCTGGTCGAGGTCGGCCCCGGCGACGGAACCCTGATGAGCGACGCCTTGCGCGCCGCCCGCCTGGTCCCCGGCTTCCTCGAAGCCTGCGACCTGATCCTGATCGAGCCCAGCGCTCCGTTGCGGGACCTTCAGGCCAAGGCCCTGGCCGGCGCCGACCTGTCGCCGCGCTGGGTGCGCGACCTGACGCGGATCGAGACCGACGCCCCGGTCATCCTGATCGCCAACGAGGTTCTGGACTGTCTGCCCGCACGCCAGTTCGTCCGCACCGATGGCGGCTGGGCCGAGCGCCGCATCGGCGTCACAGACGACAATGACCTGATCTTCGGCCTGACCGCGATTTCGGGCGGGTTCGAAAAACCCGCCTTCGACATCGAGCCCGGCGAGGTGTTCGAGATTTCGGAACAGCAGGCGATCTTTGGCCGCGACCTGGCCGGGCTGCTGAAGGCCGCCTCGGGCGCCGCCCTGCTCATCGACTACGGCCGCGCCCGGCCCGAGGCCGGCGACACCCTCCAGGCCCTGCGCCGCCACCAGAAGGTCGATCCGCTGGACAGCCCCGGCGAGGCCGACCTGACCCAGTGGGCCGACTTTCCGCGCGTGCTGGAAGCCGCCGTCCGCGCCGGCGCCGATGTCACCGGTTGCCTGACCCAGGGCGAGTTCCTGAGACGGCTGGGGATCGAAGCGCGCGCTGAACGGTTGAAGGCGGGACGGCCCGACGCCGCCCCCGTGATCGACCGCCAACTGCATCGCCTGACCGCCGAGGACCAGATGGGAAGCCTGTTCAAGGCCGCCGCGATCTTCTCCCCCCGCGCGCTGATCGTGCCGGGGTGGGACCTGTGAGCGACCTGGCCCCCATCACCCATCCGCTGCTGACCGCCGCCGGGTTCGACCACGGCTTCTTCACCCGCGCCGGCGGCGTCTCCACCGGCGTCTATGAAGGCCTGAACGCCGGCGTCGGTTCGAAGGATGATCCCGCATCCGTGGCCGAGAACCGCCGTCGCGTCGCCGCCCATTTCGGCGCCGACGTCGATCATCTGAACGGCTGCTACCAGATCCATTCCGCCGTCGCCCGCGTCGCCGACGGTCCCTGGCAGGGCGACCGGCCCGAGGGCGACGCCGTCGTCACCGCGGAACCCGACCTGTTGTGCTCGGTCCTGACCGCCGACTGCGCGCCGATTCTGCTGGCCGATCCCGAGACGCGGATCGTCGCCGCCGTCCACGCCGGCTGGAAGGGCGCCCTGGGCGGAGTGGTCCATTCCGCTGTCGCGGCCATGCAGGCCCTGGGCGCCGATCCCCGTCACATCCGCGCCGTCGTCGGCCCCTGCATCGCCCCCGCCAGCTATGAGGTCGGCCTCGACTTCCAGGACCGTTTCGCCCACCACGACCCGGGCAGCGAGCGCTTCTTCCATCCGGGCGAGACCGACGACAAACGCCGGTTCGACCTGCCCGGCTTCGTCCTGTGGCGCCTGCAACAGGCCGGCGTCGGCCAGGCCGTCTGGACCGGCCACGACACCTGCGCCGACGCGGCGCGCTTCTACTCCAACCGCCGGGCGTTCCAGCAGGGCGAACCGGACTTCGGCCGATTGATCAGCGTGATCGGGGTTTAGGCGCGCGCACGATAATTCTCCCTCCCCGTCCGGGGAGGGGCGTCGCGCAGCGACGGGGTGGGGGCGGCCCGGCAGGGACGCACTATTTCCGAAAAGATAAATCAGTGGACCGGCGCCCTGCCCGTCCCACCCGGCTTCGGCTGCGCCTTCGCCCCCCTCCCCCGCTGGGGAGGGAAAGGCTGATGCGCTTGTCAGCCCGCCTGCGCCATCTCCGGCACGCGTGTGACCTCGCGCCACGCATGGGGCGCAGCCAGCAGCGCACGGACCAGCTTGTTGTTGACCGCGTGCCCGGCCTTGTAGCCTTCGTAACGGCCCAGCAGGGGCGCGCCCAGGACATACAGGTCGCCGATCGCGTCCAGCGCCTTGTGGCGCACGAACTCGCGTTCCATCCGCAGGCCGCCGGGGTTCAGGATGTCGTCGCCGTCGATGACCACGGCGTTCTCCAGCGAGCCGCCGCGGGCCAGACCCGCCTGACGCAGGGCCTCGACCTCATGGGCGAAGCCGAAGGTGCGGCAGGCCATGATTTCCTTGCGGAAGGTCGGCTCGTCCACGACGAAATCGATGATCTGGTTGCCGATCACCGCCGAAGGGAAGTCGATCTCGAACCGCATTTCATAGCGGTCGCACGGCAACAGGGCCGCGTGCTTGTCGCCTTCGGTGACGTGAACCGTCTCCAGGATCTCGATATAGCGCTGCGGCTGCGCCTGGGGACGGAAGCCCGCCCGGTCCAGCAACTGCACGAACTCCAGCGCCGACCCGTCCAGGATCGGCAGCTCCGGCCCGTCCACCTCGACCACGGCGTTCGAAACGCCCAGAGCGCAGAAAGCCGCCATCAGGTGTTCGATGGTCGACAGCCGCACGCCGGCGGCGTTCTCGATCATGGTGTTCAGGCGGGCGTCGACAACGGCCTCGCCCGAGACGGGGATGCGGTTGTCGCGGTCGGTCACGTCGGTGCGCACGAAGACGATCCCCGCCCCCGCAGGCGCAGGACGAACCGCCAGCCGCACCCGGCGGCCGGTGTGCACCCCGACGCCGGCGATGATGGCCGGCGCGACGATGGTGCGCTCGTGATGGTCGTTTCTGACCGACAAACTCAAACTCGCTTCAATCTGATTGGGTCCCGCCTCTAAGTGCGGATTACGCCCCTCGAGTGATCTAGCCCTGCCCCCGCAAGTGCGAAATGAAAGTCGGGTTTCGGATTGTTTCGTTATGGGACCGTCGCAATTGAAAACGCCCCGAAGCCAGTGGCTTCGGGGCGCGGCTTTCAGAATTTCAGTCGGTCAGTTTGCGAGACGGCGGAGAAAAGAAGGAATCTCCAGGTCGTCGTCCGCATGGCCCGTCTCGGGCTCGGCCTGGGCCTGCGGCTGGGCCGCCGACCGCATCTGCGAGGTCGGACGGGGGCTGTAGGTCGGCTCGGGCTGCGGCTGGGCGCGCTTGCCGCGACCGAACAGGCTCCAGCCGCTGCGGCGGTGGTCACGGTCGTCATAGTCATCGACGGCCGGCTCGGGCGAACGGGCGGCGTACAGGTCGCCCTGGGGCTCGGGCGCGCGGCTCGACTGCGTGGCCGGCGCGCGGGTGGTTTCGTACTCCTCGACCCACGGATCGACGATCGGGTCCAGGGCGCGCGGGGTCGGTTCCGCGACGCGGATCACCGGCTCGGGCCGGGGCTCCGGCGCGGGAGGGGATTGAAAGCTGGGGACGACGGGGGCGGCCTCAATCCGGGGCTCGGGACGCGGTTCCGGCGCGCGTTCGGCGCGGACCGGCTCCCGGTAGGGTTCGCGGGCGGGCTCGGGCGCACGCGAGGCCTGGGTTCCGTACAGGCCGCCGGCGGAACGGCGCGCGCCGTGATCCGCCAGGGGCGCGGTCTGGGAGGGCGCGGCCGGGGCCGAGGGTTCGGCGCGTTGCACGCCGCTCTCGTCCATGCCGGTGGCGACCACCGAGACGCGAATCTTGCCGTCCAGCGCCGGATCGAAGGCGGCGCCGAAGATGATGTTGGCGTCGCCGTCCACCTCGGCCGAAATGGCGTTGGCGGCCTCGTCGACTTCCAGAAGGGTCATGTCCAGACCGCCGGTGATGTTCACCAGCACGGCCTTGGCGCCCTTCAGCGAGGTCTCGTCCAGCAGCGGGTTGGCGATGGCGTTCTGGGCGGCCAGCAGGGCGCGGTCGTCGCCGGACGCCTCGCCCGTGCCCATCATCGCCTTGCCCATTTCGGACATGACGGCGCGGACGTCGGCGAAGTCGAGGTTGATTAGGCCCGGCAGGATCATCAGGTCTGTGATCGAGCGCACGCCCGAGTGCAGCACCTGGTCGGCCATGCCGAAGGCGTCGGCGAAGGTGGTGCGTTCGTTGGCGACGCGGAACAGGTTCTGGTTCGGAATGACGATCAGGGTGTCGACATAGCGTTGCAGCTCGGCGACGCCCGCGTCGGCCAGGCGCATCCGGTGACGGCCCTCGAAGGTGAAGGGCTTGGTCACGACGCCGACGGTCAGGATGCCGCGATCGCGCGCGCATTTGGCGATGACGGGGGCCGCGCCGGTGCCGGTGCCGCCGCCCATGCCACAGGTGATGAACACCATGTGCGCGCCTTCGAGGTGCTGATGGATCTCGTCTGCGGATTCCTCGGCGGCGTTCATGCCGACTTCGGGGTGAGCGCCGGCGCCCAGGCCCTGGGTGATGGTCTCGCCCAACTGGATGCGGCGATCCGTCTTGGCGAAGCTGAGGTGCTGCGCATCGGTGTTGGCCACGACGAACTCGACCCCTTCGAGGCCGGCGTCGATCATGTTGTTCACGGCGTTGCCGCCGGCGCCGCCGACGCCGAACACGACGATACGGGGCTTCAGTTCAGTGTGTTGCGGCTTGACCAATGAGAGCGACATTTCTTTTCCGACCTTCCGACCCTGACCCCTTCAAACCGATGCGACCGCCCCGCCGAATCACATTGGTTATGAGCGTGTTAAGGATTGCACCCATGAGGGTTAAGAGAAGGTTACGGCGATAATGTGAGTCGGACTCGAGGAAAGCACAAACTGCGAGCTTGGCTGCAGTTTCTTCGAAAAACGACGACCTTCAGGAAAAAGGGCGGCCCGTGAGAGCAGCCCTTTCCTTATTTTAGAAAGACTGGACCTAGAAGCGAGCCGTCAGGCCGACCTGATAATAGCGTCCGGTGAGGTCATAAACGCCCACGCAGTTAGTGCACTTAGTGCACAAGGAGCGGCTCGCTGTCGAGCATTGCACACTTGGAGACGGGCGTGCGATCACGCGCGCCAATGCCGAAGCTGTTTTCCCAAGTTTAAGCCAAGGACAGATCATGAAGATACTGATCGCCAATGGTCAACGGCGCAAAGCTCTCGATGGTCGCTGTATTGCTGCGAAAGCCCAGTTCTGACAGCGACACCACCCGTTTTTATAGGTTGTCGCGCAACCAGCCCGCGACACGCCCTACCACATTGCCCCGATGGATTCTCGGCGCGTCCGCCGCCGTGATCTGCCGCGCCATAAGCTTCCGGGCGGACACGGCTTCGCGCGGGCCGTAGGCGGCGCGCAGCAGGACTCCGGCGGTGGCGCAGAAGGCCGGACCGGAGGCGGCGTCGGCCAAATGTGGCGCGCGCTGAGGCTTGCCCAGGCGGACCGGGCGGTCGAACACCCGCACAGCCAGCTCCCGCACCCCGTTCAGTTGGCTGGCGCCGCCGGTCAGGACCAGGCCCGCGCCGGGCTCAAGGCCCACGCCGGCGTTCTTCAGCCGGTCGCGCAGCAGTTCCAGCGTCTCTTCCACGCGCGGGGCGATGACGGTCTTCAGCATGGCGCGCGGGACGATGACCGGGCCGGCCGAGGCGTCCTCGCCGCGCGGCGGAGCCTCCAGCATTTCGCGGTCCTCGTTGGCGCTGGCCATGGCCGAGCCGTGCAGGGTCTTCAGCCGTTCGGCGCCCGCCTTGG